>JBCCOI010000439.1:0-6603 GCA_039025515.1 Planctomycetota bacterium | reverse complement strand
AGGCCGATTTTTTCCACAGACGGCAGTTTTCCGGGCATTGTCAATTTCAATCGTCGTCATGCCGACGCCTTCGAGCGGCACTGACAGCAAGAGTTTTGAACCGACTTTGTGGTCGCCGGAAAGCGTCAATTCAAATTCCTGCGGTACTCTCAAAGACAGGCGAAGTGGTTCGGCCCGTTCGAGTGGAACGTACTGTGACACCGAATCCTCACTAAGATCCAAGCGTTGGAACGGATTCACTTCAGAGATGAGCTCGATCGCTCCAAAACCGGTCGTAATTGTTGCGTCCGGAAAACGACTGACGAGCTCCCGATGGTCGTCAATCGTTAACTCCGAATCCAGCAGTTCAATATGCCGTAGCATAGGAAATCGCGCTCGGGTGAGTCCGTCAATGTGATCGACACGGGTATGATTGAGATCGAGATCCAGCAATTGTGGCATCGGTGGCATATGCTTCAAATCGTCGCCCGTTAATGCGGTTCCAGATAGTTCGAGTCGTTCAAGGGATGAAGGCAAAACGATCGTTCGCAAGTCACGAATCGGTGTGACAGACAGGTCCAAATAGAGCAAGGATTTGAACCTGTGCAGAAACGCAATGTCGTCAACACGAAGAGAACTCGCTTTCGCGACCAAACGCTCTAGTTTGGGGAATTGACCAGGATCGAAGCTGCAGTTTGAGAGGTTCATTTCTTGCAGGTTCGGTAGTCGCATTCGATTGAGTTGCTCGTGATCGACCTCACAATTTCCTATCGATATCGTTCGGAGCGATTCGTGTTCATCGAGTTTCGATAGTGCATCGCCTGTCATTCCGCCCGAGGATGTCGCATCAACGGCAACGAGTTTTGGTTCCTGTGCTTGCTCATCGCTCTCGTACTGCGTCTTGAAGCCTTTCCACTCCAGCCACATATTGACGTCGCCTAGATCAACGACGCGACCGCCTTCGACAGACGGAGTCACTGAGATTTCGTCAACGACGAAACTCGTTTTCTCAAAAACCAACAGGCCCGGTGTTCCGAACTGAAATTCGTTCACGGTGCTGACCTGGGCAATCCTCTCTGGATTACCCGCCCAACTTGTGATTTGTTTACCATCGATCGAAACGTCAATCGAAACACCGGCGGGATGCTCCTTGACGTCGATTTCGATTTTGAAAGATTTCTCATCAGGAAGGACCTTACCGACGCATCTGTGTTTTCTCCGGTAGTTGAGACGGTATCCGTCGAGTTGCTCGATACCCGACAAGAAACCATCCTTCGGCCAGCCATCAAACATCACGGAAAACCGTGTCCCTCCAGTGTGCAGAAAAATTCTCAGACTTTCAGATCTCGAAACTCGCTTGGCAACGATCTCAAACTTGTAGAAATCCGGCAGGCGGTAAGGGATCCGAAGAAAATTAGACGCGTCAATCTTCGAAACGAGTTGGCCATTTTCTCGACTCCAGTTCCCGTATCGGCTATCGCGAGTCGGTTCAACCAACGCTGCCAAGTCGACCTTGTTGAAACTGTCATTAGATGGATTGACCGGGGCCGCCGGGGGGCTTGTCGTCGATTGCGAGCCTGACGGGCCATCCGTGACGGATTGTTGAACTTGGGCCGTTCGCGGCTGCGCCTCCGTTGGCGGTCCCTTCGAAGTGACGATCAACCACGCGCAAACGCTCAGCATTGTGGCGACAATGAAACCTACCGCGACGTTTAAGATCAATGTCGCAGATCGACCGGATCGATGAGCCCGCTCGATCGGGTTTCCGGTGAGCTGAATCACCTTGAGAGCGAGCTCGCTTGCTTGAACTCGCTGCGAAATGGAACGGCTTATTTCGTTGGCCGTGGGGCGATCCTTGGGGTCAAGGGCTAGGGCACTTGAGATCAACCCTGCCACTTCGTTCGGAAGGTCTGGACGCAGTTCCAGGATACTCTCGTCAGATCCACCACTGGACCGCTGCGCGGATCCACTACTGGAACGCTGAGCGGAGGGCGATTTTGGATATCGGCCGGTCAGGAGGTAAAACGCGGTGACGCCTAATCCGTAAATGTCGATTGCAGAATGTGCGGCTGCTCCTTGCTGAAACTGCTCGGGCGCCAAATACTCGAGCGTCCCCACGACCTGTCCCGAACGCGTGAGCGGTTGGGAAGAATTCAAGTCAAGATCGCCAGACGTCTCCGGATCAATACTTCGAGTCTCGTCGAAGGGATCGGGGGAAATTTCTCGTGTGAGCCCTAGATCCAGTAGCTTGACCGAGCCGTTGCGATCCACCATGACATTGGAGAGTTTGACGTCGCGGTGAATTCGGCCACTCTTGTGAATGACTTCCAATGCGGATGCGATTTGCCGAACAATCTCCATCGCGACATCCGGTTCGAGTGGCCCCGTCGATTGAATCCAGCGAGACAAGTCGATTCCCTCGATGTAATCCATCACCAAGTAAGGTTGACCATCCCATTCGCCCGCATCGATGGCTCCGACAATGTTGGGATGATTCAATTTGCCAATCGACAGGATTTCCCGCTCAAATCGGCGAATCGCCTCGGGAGTTTGTTTCCGATCCGATCGGACAAATTTAACGGCCACCTTGGTCCCAAGATTCGCTTGGCGGGCTAGGTACACCGTGCCCATTCCGCCTCGTCCCAGTCTGCGTTCAATGATGTAATCATCGATCGAGGACAACTGCATCGATTCGGTTGGCGCATCAATAAACGGTAAATGATTCGGACGTGTCCTTGCTAGTTCGCCGGCCAAGTGTTCGCATTCCGATTCGTCAACAAACGGCAACGCGTCCTGAGTCGATAACTCCGTGGCCGGTTGTGTGTCGATGTCGATCTCGGCAAGCCTCCGCGCGCAGTCGGGGCAAGATTCGAGATGATCCGCAATCTGTTCGACAGTTTGCTCGTCGGGTAGACCTTGCAAGAACAACTGCAACTGTTCGACTGTAAGACATACAGATTTCATCAGTGATTTCCGTCAGCGGAAGTTGGGACCAATCCGTTTCGCGTAATCGACAAGTCACATCGGTTTTGCGTTTGCGGGTCAGGGTTCCAATAATTCAGGCAGGCATTGGCGGAGCTTGGCAAGGACGCGGCATTTCGCGATTCGTACCGCGCCGGGCGAAATGTCAAGATCCGCTGCCACATCATTCACGGCACGCGAATGAATCACGACTTGATGAAAGGCCTGCCACGATTTTTCCTCGAACTGTGTACGCACCATCTCCGCCGCACGCCGTAGCAAGAATGACTGTTCGGCAGTGTCTTCACTCATATGCGGTTGAACCGAATCAAACTGCTGATCGGGGAGATTGGCCAGAAGATGCATCGCGGTGCTACCACCCCGAGCGACTTCTTTGTGTTTGCGATGAAAATCGCGACATCGATTAAGCGTGATCGTCTTGAGCCACCGCCGAAAACTGGCAGTTCGTTCCTGAGAGCGAAACCGATCGATCGACTGTGCAACGGAGCCGAACACATCCTGTGAGACGTCACGGGACTCTTCCGGAGAAAGTGCCGCGCAGCGACACCAGCTGTAGACCAGTGGACCGTACAGATGGACGAGGCTGTTCCATCCATCCGCGTCACCTTGGCGGATGGCTTCCAGCAGACTGAGTGAAGTTGTTTTGGCATTCATTTTCTCCTCCCCATCAATGAACGCGGAGGTGTTTCAGCATTCGCCAAAGAACCGCCGAAAACCAAATTTCCAGTCCCAGCCATGTGATTGAGTCAACGGGGATATCGTAAACCGGGAGATTGCTGAAACGCAAATGCGTTCGATCGTTGCCGAAGCTCAGTCATTTAACTCTAGCTTTTTCCCGGGAATCTTAAATGTCGAACGCAGCAGCGGGGGATTTCGCAACTCATACGCGATTCCATGGCTTAGATGCATTACGTGCGATTGCGATGTCATTGGGGATTATCTTGCATGCCGCGTGGATGATGATTCCGGAAGATGCCGGTGCGCCAAAGATCGATGCTTCAGCGAACGGGTTATTCACCTACCTTTGCCTCGCGATTCACACGTTCCGAATGCAGTTATTCTTCGTGCTGGCCGGCCTCTTTGCCTGCCTGCTGCTGCAAAAACGTGGAACGCTCCATTTCCTCAAAAATCGCGTATCGCGTATCGTTGTCCCGCTTGTTGCCCTGTGGGTCATTCTCTGCCCAATCATGGTTTGGCAATACAATGCGGCGGGTCTGCAATCGGGGAGGATTCTTACGGATGAATCCGCGGCGTCTCTGACGCGTCAGTTTCTCGCTGGGATGAGCCCGAGCGGCACACTGCTGGTCCACCTTTGGTTTCTCAATTATCTCGTCTGGATCTATCTTATCTTCATGCTCACCAGATTGTTGATTGGCTTCGTCGATTCGGCAGGGAAGCTTCGTGGTCTGCTATCGCACGGATTTGGAAAAATTTCAGAATCAGGGTTCTCTGTTGTTGTCTTCGCTGTGCCGTTCGCCGTGCCGCTATTTCTGCAGCGGGGTGCTTGGGGAATTGAGGTGTCGGTCGCCTCATTTGTTCCCTCACCAAGCGGACTGATCTGCTACTTCATGTATTTCGTAGCCGGATGGCTGCTCTTTCATCGGATCAAGCACTTACCCGAGGTTGTGAGATACTGGCCTTGGTGGATGGGTATCGGCGTGTTGCTCACGTTGCCATTTTACTTTTACACGCAAACAGCCCCGCACGTGGGCTATGCGACTTGGAAGTACCCTCTGCTGACGGTCGAAGACATTCGTCACGTCGGCGACCTACCAGACTACCAAGCATTTCGAGAACATTTGCTGCGAGCCGACCCGGATAGTACACCGGGCAAGACCTTCGCGGCGTTGCCGATCGCGTATGGGGATTTCATACGGCGTCAACAAAAAGCAGACGAAGATCAATTCAAAGGTCTGCTGGAATCAATAAATACAAAAGTGTTAGGTGATCCGAGCTTTGTGTTGGGAGGCGAGACGACACCTGATGGAAAACGGCGTCAGCTGGAGAGTTCTTTCGCAGGAGTGATTCATCCCGACGCGAAAACGAGGCCGTTCTACTTTCTGCAACGAGCGGCCTTTGCGTATCTTTTTACCGTCACGTCTTGGTCGCTCATTATTGCATTTCTTGGTTGTTCGCAGGCTTTCTTCAATCGAGCCAGTCGCTTTTGGCGGTACTACTCCGATGCTTCCTACTGGTTCTACTTGGCACATCTTCCGATCCAATTCCAACTGTTGCTCTGGTTCGGAGACCGTGATTGGCATCCGGCGGCTAAGTTCGGTTTCTATGTGCTCACAACCTTTGCAGTCTTGGTGCCGAGCTACCACCTGCTAATTCGCCCGACTTGGTTCGGTTATCTTCTGAACGGGAGAATGGGAAGTATCTGGCCAAAGAATCGCGACAATGCAACAACAGCAACTGTGCCCTCCCCGCTCGCGCACGTGCCGATTTCTCAAAGGCCGATCTCTGAAAGCACGTCACTTGAGTTGCGACGTTGACTTTCCAACGCCTTAACTTCGAAATCGGACGGAACGACCTTGTAGATAGTGAGGACGAGGATGGCGGTTTCCATCCGAGAATACCTTCGTCCCGACCGGTCGCTTCGCTTGAGTCGAGCGTGAGGGATTTGCCAACCGTTCCCGAGACGACTTTAGCATCTCACACGCGAAATCCGAGCAGAGGCGAGCTTACCAATTGAGTTCTTCGCCCATCATGGCCCCATCGGCACGATCCGCGAGATTGACGTAAAGCTCTTCATCAATGGCTCGCGTCAAGAAAACTACGGATCCGCCTGCCATCAAGAAATGGGCGCCACCGGCATGCATGCTGCCGAATCCGCCGACGTCTTCCGGTGCGAACTGCGGGAAGCCACGATTGGATTCCCACCACGATGCATCCAATATGAATCCACTCGTGTTGCGTAGTGACGCACGGGTTCCTGAAGCCCAACCGAGACTGTCATCCGGCGGAAGCATTTCTCCGACCAGAATCGTGTGAGAAGACCCGTCATAAATATCGCCGTAGCGAACTTTGCTGTTGAGGAAAAATAGGCCGTTGTTGTCGAGATCAATCTGCGTTTCCGTTGAGTGATGACATCCGGCGTAGTTCGTCAAACCAGAAGTGAAGTCGGCATTCATTCCGACCGGAAACGACGGACAGAGGTAAGTTGCGATCGATTGCTGTCTCGCGGCTGCATTCTCGTCGGCATACGTCCCGGCGTTGATGTTGAAGTTGTCGGCGATTCCCCGTTGTTCGACGTAGGGAAGCAATTGCACGAGGTATCCCACGTGCTGGCCGACTTCTTCCGTCAGGATGGGACCCTTCGGGTTGATGGAACCAGAGGGAAGGTGCTCGAAAGAGAATTCAAAATTATGCGCAGCGATCCCCAGTTGCGTCATATTGTTCGCACAGGACATTCGTCGAGCCGCCTCGCGTGCGGCCTGCACGGCGGGCAGCAAGAGACCCACCAAGACACCAATGATCGCGATGACCACCAACAGTTCAACCAAAGTGAAACCGTTCGTGTGGTCGCGTTTCCATCGTGACGCTGATTCGATACACGGCATTCCATGTTTCCTCGATTTGATAGGTGCTTGCTTTCGAGACTTAGGATTCATCATTTTCAAGGGCCTTCACGGTAACGCT
>JBCCOI010000438.1:0-6605 GCA_039025515.1 Planctomycetota bacterium | reverse complement strand
TGATCGAGATGCCGGTCGCACCGACACCATTTGGTCACGTGGGGGTGTTCCCAGAGCAGCACGGGAATTGGCAGTGGCTTCAAGACGTGAAGCCCCGCGCGGAACCTTCCATCAAACCCAGCGCACGCAATGCCCTCAACCTCTTCGCATACACGGGTGCCAGCACGTTGGCTCTTGCGAAAGCCGGCTTCGAGGTTGTGCATGTGGATGCGGCAAAGCCAAACGTCCAGCTCGCGCGGCTCGCGGCAGAGATCAACGGGTTGAAAGACCACCCCATTCGATATCTGGTTGATGACGCAACGAAGTTTGCGACCCGTGAGTTACGACGCGGCAACCGGTACCACACCATCGTGCTGGACCCGCCGGCCTATGGTCATGGTCCCGGTGGCAAAGCCTGGAGACTAGAGCGAGACGTCTGGCCGTTGTTGGATTACTGTATCCAGCTCATCGAAAACAAATTTGACTATCGATTGTTAATCACCGGACATTCGCCTCAGGTAACCGCGGACGACGTGATAGACTGCTTGTGTGAACAACTTCCGCGACGTCATGGATGTTCGCGTCAGCAAGTCATTGCGTCGACCGAGTCGGGACGGATGTCGCTGATGGATGCACAGCAACGTCGACTCGATGCGGGTTTCTTTGTTCGCACGCGGTTTAACAGCGAGTCGGCGTCTGCGGAAAGCGATACCACCTATTGATTTGTTGACCGTCTGTCCTCCTAGAGACTCTTCATGAATCGTGATTGGGAATCGACACGTTTTTCAAGTGACGCGACGCGACTGCTTCGCTGGTTTGAAAATCATGATCGCGTTGCCGTCGCTTTCTCCGGGGGAGTCGACAGTAGTGTGGTCTTGGCGGCTGCTTGCGGCAGCGGAGCTGACGTGATTGCGTTGACAGCTTCGTCGCCCAGCGTCGCGCAGTGGCAACGATCAATGGCCGAGCGAGTCGCCGGCGATCTTGATGTCGAACACCGTTATGTCCGAACCGATGAACTGTCCAGTTCCGCTTACGTCGCGAATGAATCTGATCGCTGTTTTCATTGCAAAGCGTCTCTCTACGCGGCGCTGAAACCGGTTTGCGAAGAAGCCACCGGTCAAGCTCGTACCGTCGTGACGGGTACAAACTCTGATGATCTGGGAGACTATCGCCCGGGAATCGAAGCCGGACGCATCGCCAACGTTGCCACACCGTTGGCTGAACTTCGACTCGGAAAGTCTGACGTGCGATCGATCGCCGCCGAGTTTGGCTTGCCGAACGCGGACTTGCCTGCTTCGCCTTGCTTGGCGAGCCGTCTCGCCTACGGCGTGGAGGTGACGGCTGAACGCCTGATGATGGTCGAACGCGCAGAGGACTATCTGCGAGAACAAGGTTTTGAAACGCTTCGCGTTCGACTTCACGCGGGCGAATTGGCAAGAATTGAACTTCCGGCCGAATCTCTGACCGAGTTCTTGAACTCAAGATTCCGTGCAACGACCCTCACAAGGTTTCAGGAAATCGGATTTCGATATATCACCTTTGATTTGGCCGGCTTCCAAAGTGGCAGCATGAACAAGCAACTCGTCGGACTCTCGGCACCGAATGGTGCTCGACTGGATCATTGAAACGCATCACGAGCTTGAGGAAATTCATTGAGCGAAACGAATCCTAACGATGATGCCATCGATCCGGATGAACCAAATGCTTCGAGTGAAACCTCGGTGCCTCGAGTTGGCGAAACTGCGGGATCGAGTCCCCAGCCGAGCAGCCGGGCGCCCAGTTTGGTCGGCTCACCCGTCGCCGGCTATCTCGTTCTGAGTAGGCTTGGACGTGGCGGAATGGCCGACGTCTACTCGGCACGCGACCTCAACTTGGAACGCGACGTTGCGATTAAAGTCTTACGGCCCGACCTTGCCCGAGATCGTGATTACATCTCGCGTTTCCGACGTGAGGCCAAAGCGGCCGCGAAGCTGAACCACCCAAACATCGTTCAGATCTACGAAGTCGGCGAAGACGACGGCCGACACTACATCGCGCAAGAATTGATCCTGGGCAAGAACTTGAAGGAGTATCTTGAAAGCAACGGGTCGTTGACTCCCGAACAAGCATGCGAAGTCCTGGTCGGCGTCGCGTCGGCACTCAGTGCGGCTTCACAACAAGGCATCACGCATCGCGACATCAAGCCTGAGAATGTCATGTGGGCGCGATCCGGTGAAATCAAGGTGGCTGACTTTGGACTCGCGCGACTCGGCGATGACGTCGAGTCCAGCCGTGCGGATCTTACGCAGGCCGGATTCACACTCGGAACGCCTCGCTACATGAGTCCGGAGCAGGTTCAGGGCCGTCCCGTCGATCCGCGAAGCGACCTCTATTCGCTGGGCGTCATGATGTACCACCTGGTGACCGGGCGTCCTCCTTTCGAGGCAGACGATCCGCTCGCACTCGCATTCGCCCATGTGAATGAAACGCCTGTTCCGATCGACCGAGCCAAGGGGAATCAGTCAACTCCGGAGTGGCTGATTGCGATCATTACCAAGTTGATGCGGAAGTCGCCTGCTGAACGTTTCCAGTCAGCGGCGGAACTCCTAGTCGCGATCACGGGCGATGAAACATCTTCCCATAGCGGCGTTCGCAAGCTTGCCGGTGCAGCCGCTGCGACGGCTCGATTACAGCGAGTTGCCGATGAAGAGAGTCGCCTTCGTGTACGTCGACGATTTCAGATTGCAGCCGCATCGTGCTTGTTGGCAATTTGCCTCGGAGCTGGCTTTCTGGTAACGCGACAGGTGCGTGGCCGCAATGTTGCCGATCTGGTTCGGCCCGATGCGATTACTCGAATGGACTCCGTCGAAGAGCAGTTCCTCGAGGCCGCTCGTCAGAATGAACCTTGGGCCTGGAAAGCCGTCGCCGAATACTTTCCACCGTCATCGAGTGCAAAGAACCGCGCCTACGCAAGCAAGGCGGCCCTACAGCTGGCGAATTTGTATTTGGAACGGAACCGTCCTCGGGATGCCGAAATGTGGCTCCGCAACTGGATGAATGAGAACCTAATCGACGAGAAATATCGACTGATCGGTTGGGCGATCCGAGCGAGAGCGGCGGACGCGACGGGGCGAACACGTGAAGCGCAGGAAGCGAAGGACCAGGTGAATTCGATGCACGCCGAACTCACGGCAAGCAATCCGAAGGCGATTGAGTTGTTCAACCAAGTCATTGGTGTCGACGAACGTGTCGACTTGGGGTTGGAGTCCGCTCCGAATCAGACGTCGCGCAGCAGCGTACAAATGCGACGTTAAGACAAATGCGACGTTAAGACAAATGCGACGTTAAGACTAATGCGACGTTAGGCAATTGAGACGATAAGAAATCGAGCTCGTTTACGGATGTGGCTTCGCGGGGCGCGTGGCTCGCAAGGTTCAGCGACTGACCAGACGCACCGCCTCACCCCGCCACAAGATCTCCAGGTCCTGATCACTCCAACGTTCGCGGCCGATCGAGGGATCGCCGACATCGACTCCGCCGTCGGCATGCCTTCCAAAGACGACGACGCTGTGGCGAAAACCCCTCGGCCATCCGTACTCTTGGGTATAGAGCAATTCCGTTTCCGGATCACTTGTGGCCGAACCGAAGCGAGGGAAACCTACGAGAATGAGACAGGGAAAAACATCATCGCGTTCTGTTTTCCCTTGAAGATCCTCAAGCGACAATTCCATGACCTCCGGTTTGACTCGCTGCCGTCGAGTTGCCAGTCGTAGGCCTCGCCAAAGCCCCAGAGAAGTTGTTCCGAGCGAATCGGTGAGGCACAAACGGATCAGGTCCTTTTCGGAGGATTCGATACCGGAAGTGCGAAGCAACGTCACGGCGGCTGCCGGACTACAGGTCACGCCATTGGACTGTTGACAGACATCGCCCGGTAGCCAAATCGTGTTCAAGGTTGAATTCACCGGACGCACGACCGGCAAGACGACCGGTTGAAGCAAAGAGCCTAATGCAAAGGCCACGGCCAAAGAGCACAAGCCGGCGCGTCGCCAAAACGGCCGGCCCGTCAAGAACAACGCTCCGGCGGAGGCGATCGACAGGAGAACCGGCGCGGCATTCGTCCAAATGATCGCGGCGTCCATAGGCAAATACTTTGCCCAAGCTAACCATCCGTTGAAGAAGTAGATCCATGCAAGCGCGGACAGTGTTCCGATGCACGCGAAGACTTCGGCGAGACGCGGATAGCCTCTCAACGTTTTGACCGACAGACAGAAAGAAGCAAAGCAGAGGACGGAAACGGCCGTGATCCCAATCACTAAATCCATCGCAGCCATCCAAGATCGAGATTTCAAGTCGCGAAACGCGTCGAGGAGTCACTCAGTATGACCAAAAGACCGCGTCATTCACAAACGATCTTATCGGAAACAACGACGGTGTTGCCGAGCCATTTCAGACCGGCGGATGAAACTCTGGGACGTCGCGGACCGCAAACCGCATTCTAGCCAAACTGGTCGACCGCCCCGCAATCACGCTCAGGGTGGAAATTGGAAGTTGACTTTGGTTGGGCCGCCGATTTCCGATTGGACCTCGACCTTACCACCGATCAACTCGGCACGCCGCTTCATGATTTTGATTCCGTGACGGTCGGTCGGCGCATTGTCGGCATCAAAACCGCACCCGTCGTCGACGATCCAAATCGCTTGTTTCTGGCAGCGAATCGAAATCAACGTCGCGTCTCCATGGCGAACCGCATTGCGCGCTGCTTCGCCCAAGATTCGATACGCGGCTGCAGCGACGCTCTGGTCCCATTTCGGGTCGGTCACCGCTGAATCATCGTCGATCGTCCAAACGACTTCACATTGCTCGCCCGCGAGACTGGCGATCTGCTGCCGCGATGCGTGCAGCCAATTGCCTTGTTCCAGCTGCGGTGGATGCAATTGGATCAGAAGCTGTCGCCCCTCAAGCTGGGCCTCATCGATCCAATCTGCCGCTTGCGCGAGACGAGAACGCAGTTCATCACTCAACGGGCCGTCTTGCAGAGAGCGTCGGATGTTAGCCGATGCTGCAAAGAGCAGCGGGAGAAACACATCATGCAATTCGTGACCGATTTGCTCCCTTTCAACGTCGATGGCGTTGCGGAACAAATCACGAGGCCCGTTGGCACCCGCGGGGTCCGAGCTCAACCGAACCAGCCTTTCTTATCGAAACTGGCGATGGCTTTCTCTTCGGTCGGAAGAATATCGAATAGTTTGTTCAGCCGTGTGATCTTGAACACTTCCAGAACGTTGGGCGAGACTTCGCAGAACTTCAACGTCACTCCCTGTGCCTTGCAACCTTTGTTCAGCATGACCAGCTTTGTGATCATCGCCGACGACATGAAAGAGACGCCGCGGAAGTTGAGGAGTAGCTTCTGATCGGTCGCTTGAGGCACCGCTTCTTGCAGTTCTTTGCCGACCTGCTCGATTCGCTGACTATCGAGGATCTTGCCGTCTAAGAAACCGACGACCAGTACCTCGCCATTCTGTTCCGTTGTGGTGGCCGACATGGATGATTGAATGTTCGAGAAAGGTAATTCAGGGCAAAGCGGTCGGCGAACTCCGGAATCCGGGAGGCATACCCTACGGAAGCTTCGGTCCCTCGACGCTTCAAAGGTTAACAGCCACGTCACCCGCTGACAATTCGGCGAGAAACGATCCTGAGCAATCCTTCCGGCCGGGGACCATCGACACTCGGTTCAAGAACGCGACTTCACATGGACGCCCGTTGCTTCCACCAGCACCGTGTTCACGACCGAGTCGTAGACGGCTGTTCCAGTGACCACCACCGTGTCGCCCGCCTTGACACCCAAAACCGATGCCGCATCGCCATCCAGCGTGGCCCCATCGACGCCCTTGAATTCGACCAAAGCTTTTGGAGCGTTCTCCAATTTCCGTTTGCAGAACGGGCAGTTATCGACGTGGTCCGGGTCACCGCCCGAATGGGCCTCGTCGGGGAGTTGAGAGATCAAGAATGCAATCTTGCCCGGCTGGAACGGATCGATGTCACCTCCGTCGATTTTGCCGGCGATCACGGCAGAGACGGATTCGCCCTCGAGTTCCTTGACGTCGGTCGGTGTGAGGATCTCACCACCGGGGATCTCCTCGAGAACAAAGGACGCCTGAGAAACGTTCGCGGCATCGTCTAGCAGACCGGCGTCGGTTGCGTCCTCTGTGCCCGAAGACTTCATTCGCATGAAGCTAACGCCGCACATGACAACACAGAGAGCCGCAACAACGATCGGAACTGCTTTGCCGGAACGCTTCATTGGTTCATCCACCCACTTTGAGAGTCGCGATTGCTTCATCGACCGAGGACGAGACCTCGACGTACTTCTTGTTGACAGCTTCGACGTCGATCTCACCGCCTACGTGTAAAAGTTCGTCAACTTCTCCGACGGAATCCAGGATTGTTTCAACGGCGGCCTGAAGGTCAGCCTGTTTTGCACCCTGATTATTCTCCTCGAGATAGCCTTCTGTGGCAATCAGTACCGTTCCGATGTCATGCATGGGGCCGTGAGCGGCATCAAGATCGCCTTCAGCCAGTTTGGCGATGATCGTTTTGTGCAACCCTTCGATCTTTTCCACTGCAGCACCCAGCGACTCGATATCGTG
>JBCCOI010000437.1:0-6619 GCA_039025515.1 Planctomycetota bacterium | reverse complement strand
TCAGTATCTTGATCGCAGCCCTTCTGCCGGTCACGGTACTGGGTGCGCTGGTGGGCCAGTGGATCGGGTACTCCACTCGGCGGTACAAGCTGGCGATGAGCATGTCAGCCGTGCCGCTCTTCAACGTGCTCATTTTCATCGCAAGCGTCCCGCTCGTGTTCGGCGGCTAGTGGATCGTTCGGTAGACGGCGTGTTGAAACATGCCGGTCCCCGTTGTGCTAAGCTCGTCGTTGTGGCTTCTCGGCCTTCCTAACTTTCCTGAGATTCGCTGGCAATGATGATGTATCGAACACGCTTACTCATGGCTTTTTTCTTCATCACGCTGATGGGCACGATGACCTCGCTGGCCGACGATTGGCAGCAATGGCGCGGTCCCAATCGTGATGGAATTTCTGCTGAGAAGGGCTTACTAAAAGAGTGGCCTGAAGGTGGTCCTCCCTTGGCATGGAAAGCGGTTGGACTGGGGAAGGGTTATTCCAGCGTCGCAATTGCCGATGGCCAAATCATCACGTTGGGAGATCTCAAGGATGGCAGCTACGTCATCTCGATCAATGAGTCGGATGGCTCGCAGGTCTGGAAGACGAGGATCGGTGATGCGGGAGGGCATCGGAGATACAAGGGCCCACGGAGCACGCCCGCCATCGACGGCGAGTTCGTTCTCGCACTCAATCAGCATTCCGATCTTGCGTGCCTCAACAGGAAGACTGGCAAGTTGATTTGGACTCGGAACTTGGAGAGCGAATTTGGTGGGTCGATGATGTCGGGTTGGCGATACAGCGAATCACCCTTGGTCGACGGTGATCGAGTTGTCTGTACTCCCGGTGGCGCCGATGGCACGTTGCTGGCCTTGGATCGAAAAACGGGCAAAGAGATATGGCGGTCGAAGGAATGGACGGATGCAGCGGCCTACTCGTCGGTCATCATTGCGACCATCCATGGAAAGCGTCAGTACATTCAGCTGACGGGCAACAGTGTTGCCGGCGTGGCCCCGGCCAGCGGCAAGGTCATTTGGAAAGCCGATCGGCCGGGAAAGACGGCCGTCATTCCGAATCCAGTTGTCCAAGGTAACACCGTGTTTGTGACCTCGGGTTACGGCATCGGCTGCAATGCGTTTCAGATCAACGAAGACTGGACCACGGAAGAGTTGTACGCCAACACCAACATCGCAAACCATCATGGGGGAGTCATCCTGTTGGACGGCCACGTCTTCGGCTCCACTAACGCTACCTTTCGGTGCGTCAATCTTCTGAGCGGTGAGGCAAGCTACAAGGAACGCAGTATTGGGAAAGGAGCGATCGCCTATGCCGACGGGCATCTCTACCTGCGCAGCGAAGAAGGCCCGATCGCCCTCATCAAGGCAACGCCCAGTGGCCTGGTGGAAACAGGCAGGTTCGATCAGCCCGAACGCAGCAATGAAAGAGCTTGGCCGCATCCCGTGATCGCCAACGGAAAACTCTATCTCCGCGACCAAGACGTTCTGCTTTGCTACGACGTTCAAGAAAGGAACTAACCATCTGCATCGCCTCCATCACAAGCGTGAGTTCGGCCCGCACGATGAGACAGCTCCTGAGGACAGTGAGAATCATCGTCGCAAACGAATCGCATCTTCAATGTGGCTGTTTCGCTATCCGTTTGTGCGAACGCCTGCGGAGTGCTCAGCAGGGCAGCAGCAAGAAGTGGGATGAATCGGATGGTCACCGGCGTGACTCCTCGTTCATGAATGAGCGTGACGACTTGGTGTGTCGACTTACACTCGCGAAAATGATTAGCCGTGAGTGTAGCAGTAGCGGAAGCCACGAAGGCTTTCGGTTTCCGAAGTTGCCGAAACTCTTGGCGAGTTCCGCTACGCCTGATGAAGCTGCCGGAACTCTTGGCGAGTTCCGCTACCCCAGAAATTGATCCTACGGACGTTGGGACAATCTTCATCCGGTCATCCTTTGAAGTTCTCCCCCGTGATCGATCGTTTCGATTTTGAGATGAGGACACCAGTGGGCAATCTGTTTCGCATTGCTGCTGTGTGACGCGTCGCCGGTTTGAGCGGAATTCAAGATCAGTCGGTCGATCGAGACCTCACGCGATGCAGCGGCTGTGACGGTGGCGACCACGTCGTGTATGACCCCCAGCCGATTGGGAGCGACCAAGAGTGTTTCGCTAGGTTTCAAGGACGTCAGCAAATCGATGTTCAACATGGTATTTGCGATGGGACTGAAGAGCCCGCCCGCGCCCTCGACGACGAGCACGTCACAGTGTTCCCTCCAGTGCTCGACACCGCTCAACAACCGTTCAATGTCAACACGTTTTCCTTCGCGAACGGCCGCCTCGTCGGGGGCGACGGGAGCGATGAATCGTTGCGGGCAGATCAGTTCCTGAATTTGCGGCTCCGGCAGGGATGCAAGCGAAGACTTCGTTCTACCAGGAGTGCCGTGTCCACTCATGTCACCGAGCAATGCGTGATACAATGCATCCGCATCGGCGCTTCTCGGCAATGCAGTTGCGGCGGGAACGCATCCGCTTGCGACCGGCTTGTATCCGCCCACCCTTTGATCCGTTTGACGCAGGGCTCGTATCAGCGAACATGCGACATAGGTTTTTCCGACCTCGGTTCCACAACCGGAAACGAAAACAATCTTCACAACTTCAAAGCCATGTGCGTGCTAATGTTCGGGCGTCCCGACATCAAAATCATCTTCTTGGCAACGTCAAGTCTGTCGCTTGCCGGTAAAGTAAAACCATGAATCGGACTGTGCCTCTGGCCGTTTTGCAGCTTGAATACGCCGGTTCACGTGACCGGATGATCGACCATACGGAACGGGAGATCGAACAAGCTGCCGACCGGGGTGCAAAAATAATCGCCCTCCAAGAAGTTTACGCGTGTCCGTACCCGTGCCAATCGGAGGACCATCGAAACTTCGACCATGCGGAACCGATTGATGGTCCATCCATTTCGCGACTCCAAACGATTGCGGATCGCTTCAGCCTGGTTGTGATCGCGCCTTTTTTTGAACGTCGCGACGCGGGCATTTTTCATAATTCGGCAGCGGTCATCGATGCCGATGGTTCGATCGCCGGTTTGTACCGAAAGATGCACATCCCCGAAGATCCGCTGTACTACGAAAAGTTCTATTTCACGCCGGGTGATTTGGGGTTCACGGTTTTTGAAACACGCTACGCAAAGCTTGGAGTCGGTATCTGCTGGGACCAGTGGTTTCCCGAGGCGGCTCGTTTGTTCGCGATGGGGGGCGCTGAGATCCTGATTTATCCGACTGCCATCGGATGGATTCAGAGTGAGCGAGAGGAATTTGGGGCCGGACAACATCAGGCCTGGCAGACATCGATTCGGGCACACGCGATCGCCAATGGTCTTTGGGTCGCGGCTCCCAATCGGGTCGGACGACAAGGCGAAGTCGACTTCTGGGGTGGCTCAATGATTGTTTCGCCACGTGGGGAATTGGTTGCCGAAGCGAGCCATGATGGAGAGCAAGTACTGATCGCCGACTGTGCCTTAGACGAGATCGAAATCGTGAGGACGCATTGGCCGTTCTTTCGTGACCGAAGGATAGATGCCTACGGCGGTCTCCTTCGTCGCTGGTTGGACTAAGGAAGAGAGCAGAGACGCGTGCAACCCTTCTCAACTCCCGTCAAATTGGTCGACTGCCATCGAAGTACGCCTGGAAAGTTCGCCACGGAGCTGCTGATCGTCGAAGGTGACTCTGCCTCAAGGGCCGTGCAGCGGATGCGCGATGCCTCTTTCCAAGCCGTCCTTCCCATGCAGGGCAAACCAATGAATGCGGTAAAGGCCAGTCCGCAGAGGGTTCGCAAGAACCAGTGGTTTCAAGCTTTGATTGATGCCTTGGGCATGAACTGGGACGCGACTTCGGCCAACGGACTGCGATACGATCGGGTTTGTTTGTTGTTTGACCCGGATGCGGACGGCATCCACTGCGGCGCACTCGTCTTGTTGTTTTTCGACGAGTATTTGGCGCCTCTGCTAAATGCGAACCGTGTCACTCTTATTAAGCCGCCGTTGTTTTCGATCACCGCATCCGGGTACCGCGACCGTCTCTATGCCTTCAGCGAAGAGCACTTAAAGAAGATCGAGGGAGCGCTTCGCGAAAAATCGATCGACTATCAACACAAACGCTATCGAGGTCTGGCGAGTCTCGAGGACACGACACTGCTCGAAACATGCCTGGACCCGGCATCGAGGACAACGCATTTGCTGAGACCCGAAGATGCCTCGTCGGCACGGAGGCTCTTCGGTGGTATGCCGTAAAGTATGCTAGCTGCAAGTCCGAAGGCCAGAACGTTCGCATGAAAAACCCGCGACTAGCTCCGTCGGCTCACTGCTAACCATCCCACTGGTCGCCTCATCAACGTTCTCTCTCAAGATGTGATGCTTACTCATGTTTCGATTCGTTCAATCCGCAACCATGGCATCCATGTGCCTGTTCATCTTCGCATCCGTCTCGATCGCATCGGAAGACTCGAAATCGCTGCCAAACATCGTCTTGGTTTACACCGACGACCAAGGTTTCGGAGACTTTAGCGCGATCAATACGGACGCAAAATTCGACACTTCCAATCTCGATCGACTCGCACGTGAGGGCATCACATTTACAAACGGTCATAGTCCAGATTCGGTCTGCACGCCGTCACGATACGGCCTTCTGACGGGACGCTACGCTTGGCGAACGCATTTGAAACGCGGCGTGTTCGGTGCGGAGTCAAAGTGTCTGATCGAGAAGGATCGCATGACGATGGCTTCGATGCTTCGTCAAAGCGGGTACCAAACGGCGATGATCGGGAAGTGGCATCTGGGGATGGACTTTCCCGGCGAGAAAGGCAATCGGGACTGGTCGAAACCGACGCGTGAAATGCCGCTTGATCGCGGCTTCGATCACTTTTTTGGTATTCCGGCGTCCTTGAATTACGGAGTGCTCGCGTGGTTTGACGGACGTTTTCCAGAGGTTCCGCCGAAATCTTTCACCGGCAAGAAGCCCAATCAACGTCACGTCGATTACCGCATCATGCCGCCTTACGAGGAGTCCTCGAGCCGCAAGTTTAGTCTAGAAGTCGCGGAAGACTTTATCGACAACCAGTGTTTGACTCGGTTCACACAGGAAGCGATTGAGTGGATCGGAGAAGCGACCGATGAAGTCAGCTCGAAGCCGTTCTTTCTTTACCTTCCGTTGACGTCGCCACATTATCCGGTGTGCCCGTTGCCGGAGTTCCATGGGATGGGCAAGGCGGGCGCGTACGGTGAGTTCATGGTGGAGACGGATTACCGATTGGGAGAGATCCTGACGTGTCTCGATGAACGCGGGCTCACGGACAACACGATCGTGATCTTCACAAGTGATAACGGTCCGGAGAAGTCGTGGCAGCAGCGCATCGAACAGTTTGGTCACGACAGTCGTGGCGGGTTGCGAGGCGGAAAACGCTCGGTCTATGAGGGCGGGCACCGCGTGCCGTTCGTGATCCGTTGGCCTGACGGTATCAAAGAACCGGGACGCCGCTGTGATGCGTTGGTCGGACAAGTGGATCTGCTGGCGACGCTTGCTGAATTGGTTGGTATCAAACTGCCGGGAGACACCGGGGAAGACAGCCACAGTTTTGCATCCGTCTTCCAAGAACCGGACGGTACGTTTGAACGTGTGCCTCTCATCACGCACGGAAACGGCGGCGGACAATATCGATACGCGATTACGACGGCCGACACTTGGAAGCTGGTCCTGGGAAAGGACTTGGCCGATCACGAACTCTACAATTTGTCGAGCGACCGCGACGAGTCCGAAAACCTCGCGAAGGATCACCCTCAACTCGTCCGCAAATTGGTCGGTGAGATCAATAACATTATTGTGAGCGGAAGATCCACGCCCGGGCCCAAGCAGACAAACGACACCGGCTACTGGAAAGATCTCGTCTGGATGGAATCCGGAACGTTCTTCGATCAAGAGTGACATCGGATTCTTTGAAACGCTGCTCCGAACCACTCTGGTGAATCGCCCTCGTTTACTGACTGGACACGCCGGCGTGTGCGAATGCGTCACACAAAATGACGGCGAGGCTCCGTACCACATCGGCGTTAATGTGGGTTCGTCCGATTAGAACTTCAATCTGTAGGGGTTCGGTAATCCGAACGGGCAAGGTGTGTTCTTCATCGAAAGACTCGGTGTGCGGTTCCGAAGTCAATGGTGTCGAGGGAACAGAAACTTACACAGAATTTAGTTGGTTGAGGCAAACATGTTGGTCAACTTCCAAAGCAAGCTGCGACTGCTGGTGGCGTGCTTGTTCGTCGCGGCCGGTGCGATTGAAGCGAAAGCTGATGGCTTGGGGCTATTCGGAAGCTGTGGCAACGGCTGTGACTCGGCAGCATGCGATTCATGGATGTGCGACGATGCATGCGGTGATCCACTGTGTTGCGACTCGGATCCTTATGGCTCGATGGGATGTGACTCGGCATGCGGTTGCTCAACGGATCGTTTCCTGGCGGGATTGATTCGACCAAGTGATCGATGTTTTGACGACTTCATCAGCCCGATGATCAACTTCGTTCATTTTGAAGATCCACGAAACCTGACGGAACTCCTCCCGATTTTTGTGAACCATTGGGTTCCCG
>JBCCOI010000436.1:0-6624 GCA_039025515.1 Planctomycetota bacterium | reverse complement strand
CAACCTGCCCGAAGGAGTGAGCGTCGATCGAGTCGTACAAACGTTGAGTCCGGACCTGGGCCGATGGGATCCTCGTGGAGGCTACATCTATCTTCAAGACATCGGTTCGATGCGACCCGGTGAGATGATCGAGTACCAACTGGTGCTGGAAAGCAACCAACCGCAAACGTTTACCATCACGGTTGAGGTGGTCAGTCAAAACACCGCCGAAGTCGCCAGGTCGACGGTTCAGACCGTCGTCGTCGCCAGTCCGTAAACTTGTGACTTCGCAGCGGTTCTGCGGAGACGCATCAGACTTGGAGCATGTCGGCCGGAACTTCGATCGGTTTGGAGGTATCTACGGTCGCGCACACGACCGCTTGAGGGCGGGGAGTGCCGACCAAACGCAGCAGTTCGGAAGCTAAGTCTTCCATTTCGCGGGCCGCTTCGTTTGTTTCTTGCGACTCGACCGAAGTCTCTCGTGCAACATTTGCGACGTCCGTGATGCTGTCCGAGATCACATTTGTTCCGGAGGCGACCTCGGAAATCTGCTTTGAAATTTCAGAAGTCATTACAGACTGATGGTCCACGGCTCCCGCAATTGCGGTTTGAGTTTCATTGATCTGCGAGATGATCTCGTTGAACATGGAAATCGCGTCGACCGCTTCTTTGGTGTCGTTTTGAATCGTCGTGATTCGCGTGACGATATCCTCGGTGGCCTTGCTTGTTTCTTTGGCGAGTTCCTTCACCTCATTTGCGACAACTGCAAAACCCTTGCCCGCGGCACCGGCTCGGGCGGCTTCGATGGTGGCATTCAAAGCTAGTAGGTTCGTCTGTTCTGCGATGGAGTTGATTGACTTGATGACATTGCTAATTTCCGCACTGCTCTCGCCGAGGCGAACCACGGTCCGGTTGGATTGGTCGGCAGCCTCTGCGGCATCTTTTCCGACACTCGCCGCATTGTTTGTGTTGGTGGTGATTTCTTTGATGCTATCCTCGAATCTTCCAACCTGTGATGAAAGCGTTTCGCTGGTGGATGCCAGAGAATCGGCGAGATCGCAAACCGAAGTCACTTTGGTTTCCGTGGTCTTTGCGTTGTACTCGAGATGTTCAATGACGCATCCCAGTTTGATCGCTGACATCTGCTGCATCACATAAGCAGCACGTCGAATCTCTCGAATGACCGAACGAGCACAGAGCGCAGAAAGAGCCGCAAGGAACGCCACCACGGAAGCCCCGACTCCGCATACCAGAAAGAACCCACGGCGTTGATCAGCCGCTGCTTGATCCGAGAGAGCTAAGACCGTCCCATGGGCGGCTTTATGAGTCTCTGCAGTTTGTGAGAGGAACTGACCCTTCAAATCGTCAACGTCATTGCTCCCGGCTTTTTGGTCAATGAGACGATCAGCCAAAGCGAATAACGAGTTGAAAGACGCTTGTTGTGCGGTGACGGACTCACGAACGTTCGGCGAGACCGCTTGCGGTATCGTGCCGAAGGGATGCTCTCCGCCGTTTCTGAGATAGGTGATGGACTCTTCAATCAGCGCTCGAGTTGCGTCAGAGGCGGAGGAATCATCTACAGGGTGGTCGAGGATTTCTCGCGTGAAACGCTGATTCAGCATCCGTTGTCGTCCAGCCAAATTGATGGCTGCCGCGGTCGGCTTCGCGATCTGAGCTTGCCACCACATCATTCCGATCATCGAGCTGCCGCCGATTCCGAACACAATTGGGATGATCCCGAGACGCTGTCCGATAGTGAATCGATTGATGAATCTGCGAATTCCCAGCATTGCAAGCTACCCCATGTTTGCTAGACCAGTTTTTTAGTTTGAGTTCGGTTGTCTGGTTGCCCCCCGAGCTCGTGTACTCGAACGGTAGGGTGGATTAGGGATACTGCGTGAGACGAGAATACTTATCTGTCGATTTAAGGGATCAACGTCGATTTCGCGTTCGGTTCGTCAGTCGCCGCACTTCAAACGGGTAGAATCGCAAGCTCCAGAGTGGGTGATTTGCTCGAGCCTCACGGAAGCGATAGTCATGAAACCAATTGAGACGACGCGATTGATCAATGCCCCACGTGATCGTGTCTTTGAGGTGATTTCAAGACCCGAAGGGTTTTGCGAGGCTGTGACTCCGATCCTGCGTGTCGAGATCTTGTCGGAAACGCGAGCCGGCGTCGGGACACATTTTCGCGAGACTCGATCCATGAATGGGAAAGAGACGTCGGTCGTGCTTGAAATCGCAGAGAGCATTACCAACGAGCGAGTCCGGATGGTTTCGGAGGCTGGCGGAACGATCTGGGATACTGTCTTTACAGTCGAAGACGCGGATCGAGATCGAACGCGGATGCAAATGGTTATGGAAATTAAGCCTAAACGTTTGCTCTCACGGATTCTGAATCCAATGATCCGGGGGATGGTCGTTCGGGGCGTGGAATCAGACATGGACGAAGTCAAGAAATACTGCGAGTCCGATTTCAGCGTTGGATCCGGTGCCAGCTGATCACCCTGCAATCGTGGCACGCCGATGACGCGCGAACAATTGCCAGTTAAAGTGCGTCACGACGAGAGCGATTTTGATTCCCACCCTCACATTGAATGAGAGAGTATTCAGTGAGCCAGATCTCGAGCGAGTCATCCGAACTCATTGCAGATGCCTTCCGACGCGATCCTCGAATTCTGGAAGCCAAGCGTCTGATTCGCGAAGCGATGAGTGAACACACATCGGCTTTGCAGATTCGCCCATCGGTTGCAGAGCTTCGTAGTGACTACCAAGGCTGGCTGGAACGTTTAACGGACGTCCGTGGCGGGCCGCCGATCTGGCCCTATCTTTCTTCGGGAGTCGGAAATGGACCACTCGTCGAGCTTGCCGATGGGAGCGTGAAGCTTGATTTTATTTGCGGGATCGGCGTCCACGGCGCGGGCCACGGAGACGCGGGGATGGTTGACTCGGCAATTGACGCCGCACTCGAAGACACGGTGATGCAAGGAAACTTGCAACAGAATCCGGCAAGCGTCGAGATGATGGAAACCCTGATCGAAATGGCACAGCGTTTCGGCGCTTCATTGCCGCATTGTTTGCTCTCGACGAGTGGAGCGATGGCAAACGAAAATGCACTCAAGATCGCGCTCCACCGCGCCGCACCCGCCGATCGCGTCATCGCCTTCGACAATGCTTTCGCCGGACGAACACTCGCGATGGCTGCTCTTACTGATCGTCCGGCCTACCGCACCGGTCTGCCCCTGACCCTGGCCGTCGACTACCTCCCCTTCCGTGATCCGTCTAACCCGGAGCGGAGTCAGCGCTGGGCCGTCGATGAACTGCGTCGACTACTCGATCGTCATCCTGGACGTTACGCAGCATTCTGGGCGGAGCCTATTGCCGGCGAAGGCGGATACTATCCCGGCAGCCATCAGTTTTTCGCGGCGCTTTGTGGGCCACTTCGCGAAGCCGGTGTTCCGATCATTTTCGATGAAGTCCAATCGTTTTCGCGGACTTCCATGCCGTTCGCGTTTCAGCATTACGGATTGGACGAGTATGCGGACATCGTCACGGTGGGCAAAATCACACAGGTTTGCGCCACCTTGTACAACGAAGCGATGAAGCCGACGGGGCCGATTTTAAGTCAGACCTTCACCGGTGCGACCAGTTCGATTGCTACCGGACTCGAAATGTTGCGACGCCTGGATTCGGAGAGGTGCTTCGGCGAGCAAGGTCGAAACACAGAATTGTCTGCATACTTTCAGTCAAGGCTGCGCGAGCTATCTGAAAAGTACCCGGAGCGAGTCCGCGGGCCTTTTGGTGAAGGGATGATGGTTGCCTTCACTCCGGATGACGGCTCGTTTGACGCAGCGAAGTCACTGATGATGAGGCTTTTCGATCACGGCTTGCTCAGCTTCGTTTGCGGCGGTGGGCCGACACGAATTCGTTTTCTTCCGCCTCCGGTCGTTACCGAGAAAGCTCACATCGATCAGGCGATCAGTATTCTTGATCGAGTGTTTGAGAATGAGGACCCGGTTTAGGGCGTTGCGAGCTCAGCTTTTTTCGACCAGAACGATCGCGCGGCTTTCACGAACGGAATAAACGGCTTGAATTCTTCTGTCGGGAGTTCTTGAAGGCGACGTTCGTACTGCGACAGCCAACTGCGGAAATACTCAACCGCATCGACGGAGACTCGTCGCTTCCCATCAAACTCGATCCACCATGGCGCGGAAACTGCGGCGCGATAATGATCTTTGTGGAGCGTCATCACACGGATGATGACCCACCCGCTTTCCTTCGCCTCAATGGGCGGGATGACTCCTTCGGCTACCGCAAACTCTTTCAGCCTCGCGCTGTAGTGCACTCGGTTATTGTGAATCACCTCGAGATACTCCACGGGATCTCGAACCGCGAGATCCAGTTCGGGTGACAACTGAAGCATTTCGCCACGTCTCGCTTGAAACGTATGGCCGGGTCGAAAACCGGAGACGCGTGGTCTCAGCATCGGCCCATTCGTCACAACACTTTGTCCCTTCCAAGTGGCGTCCCACCACTCGTCCTTGTCTGCGAAAGCGACGCCGTCGGGCTTCGTCGCGTAGATTCGGTTGTAGCCGAGCGGTGTTGCGGCTGAGTCGTCGCCGCCACCGGCGAGTGGTGCAATGGAAATTCCTGCGTCCAATGCATGTCGGTAAATCCGTTCCGCATAGCGACCGAGCTGCGTGGGCTCGCGTAACGAGAACGCGTCTTCGTTGCGTCCTTCCGCCGAAAAGACCTGACGATCGAGTCGCAGCCAATCACCGAGTAAAAACAATCCATCGATGTTTCCACTTGCGAGCCAAACGGGAAGCTCCCATGCGAACGGGTTTTCGATCGCCACGCGAAGCGAATCGTTTTGAATCGTCCGATCAATTTTTAGAACTGCGGCCAAGCCTTGGAGTGATGACTCCGACGTTTCGAGCTTCTCTGCGGCTATTTCGTCAAGCCCGTAGTAAACGAGTCCTTGGTGTGAATGCATATCTGTTCGAATCCAAATCGGATGATGCCGAATAGGTTCGTCGCGGTCACGACCGGGAATTGGTTTCGCTTTCCGATCGCCTAGGACGGCGCAGACGTGCAGGTCCTCGGAAGCCATTCGAAGCGGAACGCTCGCCGCGGATGGCATAACGCAGGCGTCACCGGAAAGCCAGCCTTCCGACTGCATGTCGACCATGCGGGGCAGCTTCACGGTCTTCTCGTCGGAGCTCGTTTTCTCGAGTGTGAACGTTCCCGAAACGATTCGATATTCGGGTCCGCGAATGACCTGGAAACGATAGCTGGACTCGGGAATCTCCAACGCAACGGATCGATCGACGACGACACCGATGCCGGCCGACACCGTACGCCGGACGGGCATCGGTCGAGTGCGATTCCTCGACCGCGAAGACGGCCGGTCCGCTTGGCCGTCGCGATACAACAAGACGCGCGAGATCACGTCTTCCCCGGTGGACTCATCGATGAGATTGAAGATCAACTCGCCACTCTGGCCGGCTACTGATTGGCCGTAGGACAGAGGTGCAAATACACAGCAGACGATCAAGCATAGAAATCGTTTTGCTAAGAGCCGCGGCTCACAAATCATCGTCAATCTCTTGCCCGCTTATTGATCGTGGTCGTTTCGGGTAAAAACAATGTGAATCGCAGCTCACTTTCATTACTGCACCAGTTTAGCTTGCCGTGTCTGAAGACCTCTATCAGATTTTGGGCGTGGCGAAGACCGCGTCCAAAGACGAAATCAAGAAAGCCCATCGAAAGCTGGCAATCAAGTTTCACCCAGACAAAAACCCTGGGAAAGACGCGCAGGAACGGTTTAAACGAATCCAAGAAGCCTACGACGTCCTCAGTGATGATGACAAGCGCGCGGCGTATGATCGCTATGGTGCAGATTTTGAGAAGATGCGCGGTGGCGGCTATTCGGGCTCCGCGCCGGGATTTGACGGGTTGGATTTGGACCAGATTTTTGGTCGCGGCGGAGGTGGCGGCGGTGGATTCAATTTCGAAGGCGGATTCGGCGACTTCTTCGAGCAGATTCTTGGCGGAAGGGGCGGTGCTGGACCGGGAACGCGGCAGGGGCGAACGTCCACGCGGCGTTCCCCTCAAAAGGGAGCCAACTTACGGCACGAGTTGGAATTGCCGTTAGAGGTTGTTGTTCGCGGAGGACCGACGGAGTTTTACGTCAACGATGAAAAACTCTCGTTGAACATTCCGGCCGGCGTCGCCGAAGGTGCGAAGATGCGGCTTCGCGAGCAAGGCCAACGTTCGGCTTCGGGCGGGCCTCGTGGCGATCTCATCGTCGTCGTCAAGACTTCAAAACATCCGTTTTTCAAACGAAACGGATACAACCTCGAGTTAACGATCCCGATTTCGATTTCCGAAGCGGTCTTGGGGACGGCGGTCGATGTTCCGACACCCAACGGAACGGTCACACTGACGATCCCGCCGGGAACGAGCGGTGGGAAGCGACTGCGTCTGAATGGCCAAGGCGTCCCTCGCGGAGACGGAGAGTTCGGCGATTTGATCGTGAGTGTTCAAATCAGCGTGCCATCAGATGTCGATGCCGAATCCGAAGAGCTGTTGCGAAAATTTGATCAGGCCAATCCGCAACAATTGCGAGATGACATCGTTTTT
>JBCCOI010000435.1:0-6643 GCA_039025515.1 Planctomycetota bacterium | reverse complement strand
CGGCACATCGCGGACACGAAAGTCCGAACTGATCCACTCTTTTTGCACTTGAGCTCGTACGCCAAGCACCTGACGCCGATGATCGGCCCATACAGCACCATCGTCTTGGGGGCGGACTGAGCTAGCGAATGTTACGGCGGGGCGAGTCACCGTACCGTCTTCATCGAATCCCGCTTTTAGCAGCGAGTGTGACGATTCGTTCGTAAGCCAGATGTAAAACGGCCGCTCCGTCTTCTCATTGAAACGGAGACGAATCGCCAATTGGTCGTCGACAAAATCACTGCCGTCTAATTCGGGTACGCCGAGAATATCACTCAAACTAGCTTCATATTGGAACGCCATCGCCGCGACTGCCAGCGCGCCAGGCCTACTCAGTGCTTCTTCTATCGAAATGGACGTCGCTTCAATGCCATCTTCGATTTTGAAGAATCCACTTGCGTTGCGAAGGATGGTGACGCCTTCATCGGAATACAAGAAGCGACCGTCATCGGTGTAACAACTTCGTGAGGTTGAATTGCTTCCTCCAAACGATCGAACTTCGTCCGTCCACTCGAATGCAACCGGATCGTTTCTTTGAGTCGACACGGCGGATTGCCATTGCTCGATTATCTTGTCGGCGTTACCTCGGTTGGTTTCGACGGACAATAATTGACCTGGCCTCAGCCGCGGCAGCCCGGACCGCTTGCGTTGCTTCCGGTCACGTTTCGGTTCTTCCTTGCCCTCTGGAACACGCTTCGGTTCTTGTGCCGGACTTCGAACAGCATAGGTGAGTGGGCTTAATCTTACGGAAAGACTCTTTTCCTTGCCCGCGCGTTGATAGATCAAATGGACTGGCCATTGATTTGGGAGCGTTGCGAGGAAATTAGCAAGCTGGTTCGCCGTCGCGATTTTTATCCCGTTGACTGAAAGTAACTCATCACCCAGTTCCAAACCTGCGCGTGCGGCCCGCGAATCGAGATTGATGGAAGTGCAAATCACGCGGCCCTCGCGCATTTCAAATTGGGCATCCAAAGTGCCGTGTTGGGCAACTTTTGTGGCGAGAAGATCAGGCAAGAAATTTGAAATTTGGTTCGCAGAAACCGCGAAACCGACGCCAACATTGACGCGTCCTCTTTCGGCAAACGCGGCGCGGCCATTGATACCGATCACCTCGCCACGCATATTGAAGAGAGGTCCTCCGGAATTGCCGGGGTTGATAGCACAATCGACTTGAATGCAGTTCCCGTAAACCATTCCTCCGCCTTGATAACGCTCAACGCCGGAGACGATTCCAAGCGTAACGGTTGGCGAATGATCTTCCGCCAGCCCGAACGGATTTCCCATAGCCATGACCCAGTCGCCCATTTGGACGCTTGCGGAGTCACCGAGTTTTGCCACCGGCCATTCGTCACGACCGGAGAGTTGAATGATTGCGATGTCGCCGGCCGGATCGGTGCCAACGAGTGTCCATGGGTAGACTCTGCCGTTGCTCATTCCGGCCTTTCCCTTCTTGCCGACAACCGCAACCACATGGTGATTGGTCAGTGCAAAACCAGCGTGATCGAAGATGACGCCCGAACCCGCTCCACGACCGTTCTCGCCAAGAATCGAAAGCACCGTTCCATAGACGCTTTCGATGGCTGCAATCCGTTCTTGCTCGGCGGCTCGAATGAGCTTCATCTCGGCCTCAGTGATGTCGAGACCGTCATTTTGAGCAGAGGCATTCTGTACGAAAACGCTTCTGCCGATCAGCAGCAAAATTACGAGGGCCGTCTGATGGCCTAATCTCGGAGTAGACATGCGTCACACCAGTTCGCGTGATCTGCCAAGTCAAGGTCGGCACCCGCCTCCACAATCAACTCGAGCTTGCGGACCCCGCGGATATCCAATTCGAGCTTGTGGGGTTCGTCGGCAGCACTGATCTCGCGCCTGAAAAGCTCTTGATTGTCGCCTCGCACCAGAAAGACGCAATCACCTCGTCCCCCCGTTTCCGCGTCGATGCCGATGTTTGCAAAGAGCGTCACAAATTCGTCCGACAGTTGATACTCGAGTCGACTGTTGGAGGCGACACCAATGCCCTTGGAATAAACTTTGTCGCCAAACCTCAGTTCATTCCCGGAGACGCTAAGGTTTCTCTTCCAATCGCGTTTCGTCGTCACGATCGGCGTATGTTCGAAAAATTGGGGGTCCATGTCCGACAAGAATTGCAGTCGGTCAGACCGGATCGAGATTGCCGTAACTTTGCTCCAGTCCACGGACAATGCAATCTCATCAGAAACCGCGATGCGGAGATCTTCATTCTCTAGACTGTGGATCTCTCCAGCAATCGAAGCTCCGCAATCAAAACGCACAACACATTTTGGCTGTGTCGATTCGCCAGTCGAAGCGACACCGATTGCAATTAAGTTCTCCGCGGGAAGCGTCCTCGACTCATCATTCCAGAGGAACGTGACTTCCTTTGCGTCGAGACTTTCGATCAAACCGGTCAGCGATTCGATCGCCCCTTCGAGACGAAAAACGATACGGTCCTCATCGCGATCAGAACCAATTGTCTTCGCCAGTGCATCTGGCAGTTCGTCAGGCTTGAGATGGATTTCGCGGAGCAGATCGATGGGAATTTGGATGGGCACCTTACCGAGCCCGTGTCCAAAAATCTCACAAATTTCGTCCGCGATTTGAATCGTCTGTGCGAAAATCACTTCGTCGCCGCTTAGGAAGACTTGAATCCCATTGCTTCGCGAAGCAACGTCCTTTGGAGTCGTCCGCTCGACGCGACGAAGCTGCTCGAGTGAAACAATGCCATTGGCAAGATGAATTACGCCATCCGCATCGATCGACCTGATATTGGCCCTGCGAGTTTCACCCGTCAATAGCGTCAACTCAACCTCATCAGCGGACCAAACATGACCATATGGCAAAGCGACGAGAGCTAGCAAAAGGATGCAAGCCGTCGCGACGGAAGCGAGATTAGCTGGACAGTCCCACTTCACACTCAAACTGAACCCGAAGCGTAAGTGTTGAAGTTGCGCTTTTGCGCCCAGCAGTTGTTTTTCCCAACCCGAAGCGTCAGCGAGCGACCAGTCAAGATCAGTTTTTCCTCGCTTACGCGTCGGATTGTGAAGAAAGCGCAACTTTAAAAAGCGTAGGCGAGTGAACGTGTTATTGAAATCGCTTCGCTTACGCTTCGGGTTAAGATTTTGCCGCACTCTCGACGAAAGTGGAGCCGTCCAGCTAGACCGATTTGGCATAAGACTTACTTGTCGGACTCTTCTTGCAGGCTCTTATAGTACTGTTCGATCAACGCCCGATACCTCGCTGGATACTTGTCTTTGATGGCTGCAAGCGCTTTGGCATCACGCTTCTTATCGCGAAGGTGATCCCACGGTGTTCGTGTGGTTCCTTGTTGCACTTGCCGCACCGTTTTCATTGGCGTCTTGTCATCACCGCCGCCGCTGAGCCCCTCTTTTCCGCCACCTCCACTCTTGGACTTTGACTTTTCCTTTCCTTCACCTTCCTTCTTGCTCTCGCTTTCCGAGACCGCTTCGCGTTCCTCTGCTTCCTCAATGAGCTTGTCGAGGATATCGATTGTCGCGTTCTGTTGGGTTTGCGTTGGTCCGTTGGTTCTGGCCTTGGCGAGCCTTCGGCGCGAATACTCCATCTTTTGATAAACGTCGACAAGCGACCCTTCTTCAACCAGGGCCAATGTCTCCAGTTGCCTCCAAGCGGTGACACGAAGTCGTTCCGGTGCATCTGGATAAGTTCTCATGAACTCGGCGAAGGACTCCATCGCCTCCTCACGCATCAGTAGTTTTGCTTCACAGATCCCCTTCAAGAAGAACGTTTCAGCTTGGTGGAGGGTGGGTGCGGATCCAGGATCGTCTCTCTCGGACGTCAAAAGCGAATAAGCGTTCTCGTGATCCTCATTCTCAAGAAAACAACGCACGAGCAGATGCCTTGCTGCGGTGCGCAAGAAAGCATCGTCTGACTCCTTCAGTCCGGAAAGACTTGTGATTGCATTATCCGTATCTCCGCTCTCGTAGGCCGTGAGAGCTGTCGCGTAATCTTTGCTGATCGATCCCAGCACGCTGTTGACGATTTCGGATGTCGACCAATCGTCTTCAAGCTTCGAATCGAGCTCCGCTTGAGCCACTTGCCTTGTATCGTCCGAGTAGCCATCGTAGCTTGCGACGTGCTCTTGAAGCTCTTTGAGCTGACGATCCATGTCTTGCGACAACGCAACATTCATAAATGCCGCGCAAAAAATCACGCCGAAAAGTCTGCTTCGAAACACTAGTACTTCTCCGCCAATTCGAGAGTCATCTCCGCGACTTCTTCTTGCAACGCCGTAATATTCGCAACTTCTTTCTCCAAGACTTCGTCGATTTTCTCTGCCCCTCCAAGCTTGTCGAAGGCTTGCGTACGTCGGTTGACGCGTACTTGCATCGATCGCAAGAGTTTGAGTTCAGCGGAGCCGGGAAGCAGCGGTGGTTCGCAGTCGCAGGAGCCGCCACCACCTCCCTTCTTCTTTTTCAAGTTCCGCTGCAACGCGTCAATCAACTCTTGCAGCGTCACTTCAACACCTTGCTGGAGACCCTGCGTGTAAGCATCCGTTCGCTGCGATGCGAGCAGGTCCGCCACGAGTACCAAATCCTCTTGGACGTTCTTCACGACGCGAGGAAAGACGACGCTCGTACCATCCTCGATCAAGATGTCGATCGTTTGAAAAGCCCTCTCTGACAGCTCGCGTTCTTGGTTGGAGAGTTTCCGAAGCTTCAGTCGATCCGCGCGTGACAGTTTGCCAGCCTCGCTCTGCTTTTCCGCGATGGCCAGCGTTGCCGCCGAAATCTCTTTTTGCTGGTTCAGCATGGAACGAAAACGTGCTTCGAGTCGAGCTAGCCGATCGATCAATGTGTCCTCACGCAGTTGCGCGAGGCGTTGTTCGATTTCGTCCAACGCTTTTTTCAGCTCGTCGATCGCCTTCTCTTGATCTTTCGCTGCCGCAGCCGCATCGATTTCTCGCAGCCCATCGGCGGCCTGTTTCATGGAATCCTGAGCTTGTTGCAGATTCTTCATTCCTTTGGGAGGACTCTTTGCATCACTTTTTTGCGAAGAAGCCATTTGCTCCAACACCTGCTGGGCTTCTTCCGATGTGTCCTCTTGACGCTCCGCCAACTGGTCGAGCATCTCTTTTGGCAATCGTGCGATGCGATCGCGTTCGTTCTTCAGAGCCGCAACGGCTTTTTCGAGATCCTCGATCGCCCTTTGTTCATCTTTTCTCGCCTCCTCGGGAAGCTGCTTCTTCAATTTGATCGCAGCTGATTTCTGATTGCTGGAAGCTTTGCCGAGGCAAGCCTTGCACTCGCCGCGACCGGCATCGGCGGGCTTTACATTGCTTCCCTTCGCCCCGCTTGGGCTTTTCTCTTTGTTTGGAGATTTCGATGTTGGCGGGCTTTCAGCTTGATCGCCATGTGAGCCGCTAATCTGTTTGGCGAGCTCGTCGGTTCTCTGCTGAAGTTCCACTTGCTTTTCAGCCAGTGCATCGAGCTCTTTCGATTTTTCAGACTCGGCTGTCGCCGTCTGCTTTTCGAGCGTCTCTTGCTGCTCGATCAACTCCTCCATTTCTCGGATCTGCTCATCCATTTCTTGCAGCGTCCGATCCTTGTTTGCAAGTCGATCCGTTTCACGCAACTGCTCACGCTGTTTCTCAAGCAAGTCCTGCACTGCCTTACGGACTTCTTCCAGCTTTCGAGCCTCTTCGTTGACCTTGTCCCAGTCCTTCGACTGGTCGAGAAGGATACGAAGTAAGGCGTCCAGTTCCAGCATGACCTCGTCTTGCTTTGTATCTGCCTCACCCAACTTCGTTGCGTCCAAGAGTGTCGATATCTCGCTCATTCGTTCTTCGATGAGGCGTTCCTGGGACTGCTGGTACGCTTTGATTAGCAACTCCGCCTGCTCCGGTTCTGTCTCTCGCAGTTTGGCGGCGAGATCTTGAAACTTGCGGTCCAACGTCTGCATCATGCGTTTCACGCGTTGCTGCCGGACTCCGAGCGGCGATGCGACTGCATCCTGACGCGTCTCGTTGTCCTTTACAGCGTTGGCTTCATCGGCAAACACGTCCGTGGACGTTGAGAGGAGGGCTGCAGCAAAGAGGCAGTACAAGATCGAACTTTGTCGCATGATTTGTATTCCTTAATCGGTTGAAGCGACCCGCACTTATTTCGCTTTGTTTAAGATCCGTTCCAAACGTTCCCGCTCTTCCTTCTCAGTCATATCCGCAACATCGCGCTGTTCTTGTTGAACCTTATGGAGCAAGTTAACGGCTTCCTGGAAGCCCTCCGACTTAATCATCTGGTTCAGGATTTCTTGCATCGAATCAACCGCCTGCCGCTGCTCATCGATGGCTGATTCGAGAGCAACATCGCGTTGCGATGGTTTGGCAAGTTGTCGACGAACTTGATCCAATCGTTTGGTGATCGTTGGGAGATTAACGTTTCCCAATTGCCTCATCGGAGCAATAATCTGCCTTCCCAGTCGCTGCTCGCTTGGCCCATCTTCTGCTTCAATTTGGTTATTCTGAATCTCGGTAATGATTGCTTCCAGCCGGTCGGCGATGCTCAGCACATTGGTTGTCATTTGCTTCTCATTCCGTTGCGACTGCATCAAT
>JBCCOI010000434.1:0-6665 GCA_039025515.1 Planctomycetota bacterium | reverse complement strand
GCAGCCTGAACAGAAGGATGCCGATCAAAACGACCAGGACGGACATCACGACCAACCACCAAATCGTCATTTTTGACGTCGCCGCCTAGGTATGAGCTGTGTGAAAAGCGGCTCCCCCGTGCGTCAATCCGTCGATCTATGCGACGTACCCACGGCACCGTAAATTGACTGAGTACGAGTGTACAATTCACTGGCGGCGGCGTGTCGCCCGATTGAAACCCGACCAAATTGCAAACCTTGAATCAATTCCGTGTCAGAATCGGCCACCGAGATCTCGAAGAGCACCTCGTTTTTTTTGAAGCATGAGTTTGCGATCCGGCGAATTCATTCGCTGACAGGGATCGTTCCGCTCGGACTCTACATGTGCGTTCATCTGACGGTGAACTCGACACTGATAAACGGTCCGGAGACATTTCAGGCGGCCGTTTTCCTGATTCACAGTCCCGGGAAGGTGCTACCCCTGATTGAGTGGGGTGCCATTTTTCTGCCTCTTCTTTTCCATGCCGGGATTGGCGTCTGGATCGCAAAGACGGGCCGTAGCAACAGCGGACAGTACCAGTTTGCCGCGAATCGACGCTACAGTTGGCAACGGTGGACCGGAATTATCGGCTTGGTTTACCTTTTCATGCACATCATGCATTTGCACGGCGGCTTCCACACGGAGTGGTGGGTGTCGACGATCGATAAGGCCGGATTTGCCCAATTCAGACCGTACAACGCCGGCAGTTCACTGGCAGCCGCGATGGACCTTGGCTGGGGAATTTTTTGGCCGGCCTTTTACCTCGTGGGCGTGCTTTCGCTCGTTTACCACCTTGCCAACGGAATTTGGACTGCAGGGATCACTTGGGGACTCTGGATCAGTCCCAAGGCTCAAAAACGGGCGACGAAGGTTTGCGTGGCGCTAGGTGCCGTCTTGACGGTTATCTCAATAACAGCGTGGGCTGGGGCTGTCTTGCCATCCGAAGAGGACATCAGGGACATGAAGGTCGTCGAGGATCGAATGCACGACAAGGGAGTTGAGTCCGGATTCGTTCCAGTGATGGATCATAAACGCGACCACCGTGACCGCGAGAAGGCAACAACAAATGAGTCAACGACTCCATCGTCGCCGGAAACAGCTACCGCCAGTCAGCCCGCTCGCGAGCAGAAGACGCTCACCAGCACGAACGCCAACTGAACTCACTTTCATTTGAACGGAACGGATCATGTCAAAGCAACGCGTTGTCGTCGTAGGCGGTGGACTTGCGGGTCTGGCCTCCACCATGAAGCTGGCCGAACTGGGCGTCCACGTCGACCTCATCAGTCTCACACCGGTCAAGCGGTCTCATAGCGTCTGTGCCCAAGGCGGGATCAATAGCTGCAACGATGCGACGCGGCAGTTGGGCGACGATGAATGGAAGCACTTCGACGATACGGTCTACGGAGGCGACTTCTTGAATCACCAGCCGCCCGTCAAGGAGATGGCCTACTGGGCTCCGAAGGTCATCGAGTTGATGGATCGACTGGGCGTTCCCTTCAATCGCACGGGCGAGGGTTTCATCGATCGACGTCGTTTCGGCGGAACGCTCTACAAGCGAACCGCATTCGCGGGCGCCACAACAGGCCAGCAACTGCTCTATGCTCTCGACGAGCAGGTACGAAGACGCGAGGCCGAAGGAGCAGTCCGCAAATTCGAGTTTTGGGACTTCCTAGGCCCGATCCAGGATGAAACCGGGCGTTGCCGCGGGGTGGTGGCGCAAGACATGGTTTCGATGGAGATCCGCCCGTTTGCGGCGGACGCCGTCGTCGTTGCCACAGGAGGCTGCGGGCTCGTTTATGGCCGCAGCACGATGAGTGTCTTCTGCACCGGCAGTGCGGTAAGCCGCTGCTTCCAGTCCGGAGCGCGATACGCTAACGGCGAATTCATCCAGGTTCATCCGACAGCGATTCCCGGCAGCGATAAGCTCCGATTGATGAGTGAATCGGCGCGTGGCGAAGGAGGACGCGTTTGGGTTCCGCGGAAACCTCATGACTCCCGTGCACCTCGCGACATCCCGGCTTCCGAACGATATTACTTCCTGGAGGAACGCTACCCCGAGTACGGGAATTTGGTGCCGCGAGACATCGCGACCCGGGAGATTTTCGATATCTGTGTCAACGACGGCTTGAGCGTCGACACCGAACGGATGTGCGTTTACCTAGACCTCACACACATCCCCAAAGCGGAACTCGATCGGAAGCTCGGCGGCATTCTTGAAATTTACGAGAAGTTCCAGGGTGTTGATCCGCGTGTCGAGCCGATGCGAATCTTCCCGGCCGTTCATTACAGCATGGGCGGCTTGTGGGCGGACTATGCCAGATCGCTTGACGGAGGTTTGGAGCAGGGCGAACCAAAGAATCACATGACCAACGTCGAAGGTCTCTACGCGATCGGCGAGTGTGATTATCACTATCACGGCGCAAACCGGCTCGGGGCGAATTCGCTGCTCTCGTGCATCTTCACTGGGTTGTTCACGGGTCCTTCGATCGTGAACTACATCAACTCGCAGTCAAGTAACCATGAGGATTTACCGGCATCTGTCGCGGAGTCTGCCGTCAAGCAGCAGACGCAGCGACACGATGGGCTGCTTACCGGTAACCCGGGCAGCGAAGAAAACCCGTACCTGATCCACCAAGAGCTCGGTGACATCATGACGCGAACGGCAACCGTCGTACGGCGAAATGATCAGCTGACCGAGGCCATCGGAAAAGTGCATGAGCTCCACGAGCGGGCAATGAAAGTCAGCTTGTCGGATACCGGTAGCTGGTCGAACCAGAACGTCATCTTCGCCAAGGCAGTTCAGGACATGTTCCCGATCGCAAAGTGCATTCTCCAAGGAGCTCTACAGCGTGACGAGTGCCGCGGAGCTCACTTCAAGCCGGACTTCCAGAAGCCGTCGCTGACCGAGGAAGATCCGGAAGCGCGTCGGCGACAGGCAGAAGAATGGTGTGACGCCTTTGAAGCTAACAACGAGAAGTACCTTAAGAGCACGATTGCGGATTATGACGCCGCAGCCATGTCGCCCCGCCTGAGCTACGAAGCTGTCGACACTTCCATCATTCCGCCGCGACCTCGGCTGTACGGCTTGGTCGGCGCAGACATGATTGAAAAAGTGTGGCAGGAGCGTTCGGACGCGAAGGCTGAGAAGCCCGAGCTTGCTGCAACGTGAACTTCAGCTTGCAGCTTCGGTTAGCAAACTAATACGATTTTCTAATTCCGCCTAGAAACAAACCATCGAATGATCGCCCTCACTCCCTCCGCAAAGAAGCCTGAATTCATCAATGTTCGCGTGAAGCGGCAAGATGGCCCTGGCACGGAGCCTTATTGGCAGTTATTCAAGATCAAGTACGAACCCGAACTGAATGTCATCTCCGTACTCCAACGGATCGCGGCTCAGGGAAAGACGTCTGACGGAGAGAAGACGTCGCCGGTCGTTTGGGACTGCGGATGCTTGGAGGAGGTTTGTGGCTCATGCACGATGGTGATCAATGGTCGGGTCAGGCAGAGTTGCAGTGCCCTTGTCGATCGACTGCTGGAAGACAATCCAGATGAGGTCGTTCTCGAACCAATGACGAAGTTCCCCGTGCTTCGGGATCTGATGGTCGACCGCAGGCGGCTCTTCCGTGGACTGGAACGCGTCAAAGCGTGGGTCCCGGTTGATAGCTACTACAATATGGGCCCTGGCGAGCGACAACTACGAGCGCAACAAGAGCAGAATTATCCGCTCAGCCAGTGCATGAGTTGCGGATGTTGCGTCGAGGCGTGCCCGCAATATCAGAAGATCGAACCGACGCAGAACGAGGGTGAGTCGGACGAGCAATTTGAGCAGCGGAAGCTTGCCGAATTCGACGCGGCTTTTGTCGGTCCGCACGCAATTAGTCAGGCGATGCTTTTCAACAATCATCCGACCGGAAAAGCGATTGCCGGCGAACGTTTGGACGCGCTCGCGGGTCCTGGTGGTGTCGCAACCTGCGGAAACGCTCAAAACTGCGTCGCAGTTTGCCCGAAAGAAATTCCGCTCACCACCTCCATCGCAAGAGCCGGACGTGCAACAACCCTCCACACGATCAAGAAGTGGTTCGAACGCTAGTCCGTCGGGTCATATTAAGCTTTGGCAAGTTGATTCCTTTACCGACAAGCCATTCTCGGGCAATCCCGCCGCCGTTTGCATGCTTGCCGAACCGGCGACCGAGAATTGGATGCAAAGCTTCGCGGAGGAGATGAATCTTTCGGAGACTTCCTTTGTCGTCCCCGATCCCTTCCCTGGGAGATTCCACCTGAGATGGTTCACGCCTCGCGTTGAAGTCGATCTCTGCGGCCATGCAACCCTCGCCGCCGCCCGCGTCATTTTCGATCTTGGATTGGTGCAAGGTCCTGTTCCCATCGAGTTTCTCTCGCGCAGTGGATCTCTTTTTTGCCGGCGATCGGCTGATGACGCCATCTCGCTCGACTTCCCCTCAACTCCGATTATTGATTCCGCGAGCACTGATGTTGCAGAAGCCGTCAGTGACGCGCTCGGGATCGAACCTGTTAGTGTCCACCGATCCGCGTATGACCTTGTGGCGATCCTGGATGGTCCCCAACAGTTGAGAGCGCTGACGCCCAACTTTCAAAAGCTTCTCTTAATCGACACGCGCGGTTTAATCGTCACGTCACCAAGCGATGACGAGGGAACGGACTTCCTGTCACGCTTTTTCGCACCTCGATGTGGTATCGACGAAGATCCAGTGACGGGTTCCGCCCATTGCTGCCTCGCGCCCTACTGGTCGGCCGTGCTTGGGAAGTCATCCGTCATCGGTTACCAAGCCTCACGCCGCGGAGGCACGGTTCGCTGCGAAGTCCAAGGCGACCGCACACACTTGACTGGTCATGCGATCACGGTTTTCGAAGCAAGTTGGCTTCGATAGCTGCCTCGACCGTATCGGAATCAACGCAAGATTCTTGACTTTCCGACTGACTCATTCGTTTCTTCAAACGCTCGATTGAAATTTCGAATAGTTCATCGCAGCTTGGCTCGCCTAGCATAGTTCGTGGCACCTGCGTCATTTTGTGCCACTACGTCAAGCACAATATTTGGAGGTCTTGAAATGATTGCATCAATCAGTTTGCGCCGACGCATCGACCGACTTGAGAACGCTCGCTACTTGCAGAGCGAACTCGAACTAAGGCGACGCATTGCGGAACAAGTCGACACGGAAAGTCGAATGCGAGCACTCGGAAACGCCGTTGGTCTCGATGATCCCGGGTTGCTCGAAAAACTCATTGAAGCTGGGTTCACGCCAGCGAACGTTCATACACTCTCTCGTCTGCCACTCGCGTTGGTGGCCTGGGGAAGTGGTCACGTTACCAGTGAGGAGTTCCGCGCGGCAATCGACGCCGCACTCCAAGACGACACCTCTGCTGACTCATTGCGTCTCTTCCGAAGCTGGCTAGATCGCCGCCCGTCGGCAGGGCTGGAATCGCTGTGGGAGGAACTGACGAAACAGCGGATTCGGTTAGGCCATGACGTCCACGAAGGAGAGGTGCTGTTGCAGCAAGCAAAATCAATCGCACTCGCTTCCGGCGGCTTACTGGGGATCGGGCAAGTATGCAGCGGCGAACAGCGCGTGCTAGACAGGATCTGCGAAGTCTACCAGTTGCAATCGGACTGACGCCGCCGCCATGGATTTCCCCGAAAGGATGAATCGCGATCGATGAATCCTAAGTGACGCCTAGCTCCCACGGCGACTTATTCCACAAAGAGTTCGCCGTGGGGAATGCACAGAGGCACTTGATCCCGGGCACCGGCTTTTCAAGGATTGCGGGAGGAAAGAGAGAGCTTCGCGCTCCTCAAGCTTGACGTAGCAAAATGCGGCGGATGTTGAGCAAGATCCGGCGAATGGCTGTGTTCGACTTCGGTGGTGTCCGTTTCAAGTGTATTACCGACGACCAAAACGGCATCTTCGATTGTCGGTTCTCGAACTCGGAACCGCTCAGTTGGCATGTTCTGCGTACAAAACTGCCCAGCCGTTGCTCAAAACTCTTTTGCGTACGCGTAGGTCGATCGCGACGAATGAGCGTACGATCGATTCCCTTGGACCTTCCTGCAATTGCAGCCTTAAGGCAAAGCAATAGGTACGCGGCTGCTGCGCCGATCATTCCGAAGACAGTTGTAGACAACGCGATGAGTGCCGAATTGCTTGACGCGATCGAGAATCCCATCCCGAAGCCAATGACGGATGCTAGGCAGCTGGCAACAAGGATGAACAAAAGATCCATGTCGTGATGAAACACAAGAAAGTGATTCGTAAGCGTGCATTGTACTTGGTGACACGGTACTTGATGACACGACGCTCGCACGGTCTGGATGACTACTGCATTTTAACGCAGCTTGGCGATCTCGTCCGCCGGAGTTGGGATGTTCTTGAACTGCAGCAGGACTAGTGATTGCTGTTCAAGTTGATCGACGTTTTCTCCGCCGAACATGTCTTTTCCCAATCCGCGGCGTTCGGCCGCTTCGCCAATCAAGAATAGATCGCCTTCGCCGCCAACCAATTCGAATTCGAGTTGATCGAGCGACCACGATGGACGTCGAACATGCATCCGAAGTGCCGCGTCACCTTGGACCCAGTCCTGCTCCATGTTCCCGAATTGGACCTCCGGTCTC
>JBCCOI010000433.1:0-6686 GCA_039025515.1 Planctomycetota bacterium | reverse complement strand
GGCCAAGGCCACCGGCATGGCGCTACCGTCCCTTCGGGACTGAGTGATGGACAAGAGTCTGCCGATAGTCCCGAAGGGACGTAATCCCCTGCGCCACGTCTCAGCCTATGTAGTTCCAATACTGTCAGTATCGCTAGCATCCCCATGTAGACAAGAGAGCGCGGAGCCGATGGGCGACTTTCAAAACACGCCAGTAGTTGATTAGCCGTTGCTAAATCGGCTCCATCGGCGTTCAGCCATTGAATCCCACTGGCGTTCCGACGATCAGAGTACCGTTGCCATCGAATCGCCCATCTTCGCGTAGAGTTCGATGTGATTCGATGACTGTTGGACCAAGTCTCCATCAAATTGAATGACGCCCTGACGGAAGATGGTGATCGTCGAGGATCCGCCGAAGCGAAAGTAGCCTTTTTCTTCGCCTTTCTGCACCGGAATGCCGGATTCGTACGTCTGCCGTATGCTGCCGACGCATGTCGCACCGACCTCGATCAAAAGCACGTCACCCACGCGGTCGGTCTGCAGAGTGGTAATCGTACGCTTGTTGGTCGCGAGGATTTGAATGTTTTGCTTTAAAGCAATTGGATTCACCGAATACAACGGGCCATTGATTGATCGGGTCGCAGTTGGTGTGCCAGATGCTGGGAAATGAAACCGGTGGTAGTCGACCGGGCACAGGCGCGACAGTAGCAAGCTGCCGTCCGCGAATCGCGCGGCCAATTTCTCATCGCCGATGAGCTTTGCTGTATCGAATTGTTCGCCTTTGACAAAAAGTCCTTGTGATCTGCTTAGATCCGGAATGCAGAGGTGCCGTCCATCAGCGGGAAAAACGACTCGATCTGGCGACGAATCGATGGGTCGCGACTCCTTCGTGAGCTCTCGCGAAAAGAAAGCGTTGAAATGCTCGAACTCATCGATCGGCCGAAGAAACTCATTTGAATCAAGTTCGTACTCGTCAATAAACGGCGCGATCCTATCGCGTGTTTTTGGACGACTCATTTTCCAGCCGTACCAGCGCGAGAACCATGCCCGTTTGACGACCGTTGCGAGGGCGAGTTTGCCGGGTGTTGTTTCGTAGACCCAGCGAAGTGCCGCATCACCATAGATTTTTTCTTGGCGAATCGACTTGCTGTAGCGGTCAAAGTACGTGATGGGTTCGGGCACGCAAACTCCGATCAGCCTTCGTTGATCGAATCGATCAGCAACCGCAATCGGCTGAGCGACCGACGGTTAAAGTGAAAGACGAGTCGCGGAAGTCCGGCCAAGCTCGGTTCGCCGGATTCTTCCTCGAGTGCCCGGCATTGTTCGAAACTACCCTTGACGAGTATGTCCGCGAAATCCGTTTGAATCTGTTCGAGTTTGGACCCGCTGAGCGATTCCTTCAGCCTGAAGACGAGCTGATTCTTGACGTAACGCATGCTGTGGTAGCGTCGGTAAAACTTGAGCACTTCTTCAACGGCTTCATCGACGTCGTTCGTTACTTTATAGAGGGAGACATCATCGGGGCTGATCATTCCTCCCGCGAGCAATTGCTTGTCGATGAACTTCGCGAAATCGCTCCAGTAACTTCCGCCGGGGTGATCAAGCAGCACAAGTGGCAACATGGTTTGTTTGCCGGTCTGCATCAACGTGAGTGTCTCGAGAGCCTCGTCCAGCGTGCCAAAGCCACCGGCACAGCAGACGATCGCGCTGCACTCCTTTACGAACATCAGCTTCCGAGTGAAGAAGTACTTCATGGTCACGAGCTTGTGATCGCCTTGGATCACCGGATTCGCACCCTGCTCGAAGGGCAACATGATGTTCAGCCCCATGGAGGCCTCTTTGCCGGCGCCGACGTGCCCGGCTTCCATGATTCCACCTCCGGCCCCGGTGATGACCATCCATCCGTGTTCGGCCATTTTTCGCCCCAGTTCAACCGCCGACTGGTAGTCGGGGTGGTCCGGCTTTGTCCGAGCGGAACCGAAAACGGTCACTTTGCGACGACGTCGATAGGGCCGATAGACCTTGAAAGCGTAGCGAAGCTCCTTCAGGGTTCGCGAAAGGATTTTGAGGTCGCCACGCGAGGTCTGATCGCGCTCCAATCGCGCGATCGTTTGTCTCATCTCTTCAAAGAGGTCGCTGTTGTCGCTAAAAGACTCAGTCGAAATGGGTTCGTCCGCGGGCTGCGGACGCTCGAGCACACTCTCGCCGATTGCCTCGGGAGGGAGCGTCGTCGTATCGATCTCATTGGGAGTGGACTCGTCATCAAAATCCTGTTGTGCGTTTCCGGTTGGTTCCATCAGCCTACGGGTTCTCCCTGTGGTTCTTCAATTTCTTGTTGAGGCAATTCCGCCTCGCTCAGAGGCTCGCCCTCATTTTCGATTTCGTTGGTTTCATGGTCGTTGGGCCGAACGCCAAGAGCTTTGGCAAGCACAATCGCGATCGGGGCCGCGGCAAAACTGAGCAAGGCACCCATTTTGACGGAATCCTGAATCGGACCCGGTTCTCGGAAGGCAGCCACCGACACGAAAAGTGCCACGGTGAAACCAATGCCGGCGATCATTCCCAGCGTCACGATGTGACGGTAATCCATTCCGGCAGGTTTTTCGAGGCGGAAGACTTTCTCTGCGAGCAGAGTCATGAGCGTGATTCCGACGGGCTTACCAATCAGCAGCCCGGCGAGAACGATCCAGGTTCCGGGGCCGACGCTGCTGAGTACTACGCCGGCGTTGACCAATCCGAATAGCCCGAGAAAGATTTCAACGGGGGTCTTCCAAAAGTGCTCGAAAGCGTTCAGCGTGTCGTCTCGATGCAGTTCTTCGCGTGCGAAGATCCCAAGGTCCGATTCCGCACTCGGTAGCATCGGGATGATCGGGACGAGCCCCAATGCCGGATGGATGTTGGCCTCGTAAAACGAGAACCAAGAGAGGATGCCCGGCCCCAGGAAATAGATCCAGTGCGACGTGAAGCGGAACTTGCGAAGCGTCCAAGCCATTGCGATCGCGCCGGCGGTTAGGGCAAGCCAAATCGGCTCGATGGGAGCCGACGGATAAGCCACGGCGAGAATGATCAATCCGGCCGCGTCATCTGCGATCGCCAACAACAGTAAGAAGGCGATGGCGGGATGGCCGCCACCAAAGATCATACGAGCGATGAGATAGCTAAAAGCGATGTCCGTCGCACAGGGTACTGCCCAGCCGTTCCCAAGGTCTTCGTAAGTTCCCGTCCCAAACGCACCTGCCAGGTAGAAGGCAACGGGGCCAAGAATTCCGCCCAGCGTGGCCAGTAGTGGCGTAGCGGCTTTCCGAGGATTCGAAAGTGCACCTCCCGGAAGCAACGATTCCCAAACTTCCTTGGCGGCGATCGCGAAAAACAAAGCCATGAGCACGTCATTGACGATAAACGACAGCGTGTACCAATGATGGTGACCGCCCGAGCCGTGTTCATCGGAATCACCGTGTTTGCCAACGCTTGCATGGTCGGCGACGTCGGCGTGCGTCTCGCCCGCTTCATCTTCATTATTTGTCGCGAGCGACTCATCATCTCCCCAAACCTTTCGGGCGTCCTCAGAGTGATCCGCGTGATCATCACTTGTCGCATCGAGCGAGGCGTGAGATTCACCGTCACCCCAGAGCCTTCTGACATCGAACTCGACAAACTCCTGGTAGCTCGTCTTCACCCGTTCGCCTGAATCTTGACTGCCGGAGTCAGGGAGATTCTGGTGGGCGGCGTTGGCCCAAATCAGGGCGGAGACGGCACCGAAAATTAGCAGCAGCGAATTATCGACCAGAAATTGGATAACGCCGCCACGAGAGTTTTGTTGACCGGACATCGAAGCGTTTTTGTTTCCGAGATTGACGCGTTGTTGGAAAGGATTCCCGAGCTCTCGAAATCTCTCCCGAGAGTCCTGGTAGCCAACGGCGGCAGTTCGATCGCGTGATGCTGATACAGAGCATCCGCCGCACTCATGCACTTCCTTCGTCGAATCCTACCGTTTTGGCCGGATTTTGGTGACCCCAGTTGTGCGCGCCCCCGATTGGACCCATCGACATGTCACTGTACGACACGAAAGCGGATCTGTTGCAGCAATTGTGAACCGGCGATGACGCGGGTACACTTCGATGGCAGGTTTGGCATGCCCGCCGTCCGTGACGGAGATTCAGTGGACTGAATCCCCGCGGCGGACTGAATGTCAACGGACAGCGCGAATCAGAGTGCAATTGCACGCTTTCGACGAGGGTCCCGCTCTGGGGACTTTTCTTTGTCCAACAGTCATCTCGGAGACATTTGGCCAAGACACGCGTCCTTCAATTCCTACTCGCCCCCCTAAACATCCGGATCCATTGATGACCAGCACCGCCGATTTGGAAACACAGGATGCCGGGGCGCTTCGCCTCGCCTACGGGGATCAGGAACTGGAATTGCCCGTGGTGGAAGGTAGCGAAGGCGAGCGGGCGATTGATATCGGTGCACTGCGTGCCCAAACCGGTCTGGTGACCTTGGATGAGGGTTTCGTCAATACGGGCAGCACCAGCAGCGCGATTACTTTTCTTGACGGTGAAAAGGGAATCCTCCGCTATCGGGGATATCCGATCGAGGAGCTCGCCGCACACTGCGATTTCGTCGAAGTCGCGTACTTGCTGATGAACGGTGAACTGCCAAACTCCGAGCAGGCGTCGGCGTTTCGAAAGGGAATCCGCCACCACACCATGATCCATGAGGACATGAAGTCCTTCTACAACGGGTTTCCCCGCGAAGCCCATCCGATGGCGATTCTCAGCAGTGTTGTTGGGGCCCTTTCAACGTTCTACCAAGACTCGCTTCGGGTCGATGACCCAGATCAAGTAAATGTCTCGATCTATCGACTGCTCGCGAAGTTGCCGACCATCGCTGCTTACTCCTACAAGAAGTCGATGGGGCAGCCCTTTATGTATCCAAACAATGATTTGGACTACTGCGAGAATTTTCTGCACATGATGTTTGCCACGCCGACTCATGATCACTTGGTTGACCCTGATTTCGCCGAGGCACTTAATCTGCTGCTCATCGTTCACGCCGATCACGAGCAGAATTGCAGCACCTCAACCGTTCGGATCGTCGGCAGCAGCAACGCCAACTTATTTGCGTCCATCTCCGCAGGCATCAACGCGTTGTGGGGACCACTTCACGGTGGCGCCAACGAAGCCTGCGTCAACATGCTGGAGCGGATTGCAGCCGACGGAGGCAACGTCAAGAAATACGTTGACATGGCAAAAGACAAGAATGACAGCTTCAGATTGATGGGATTCGGCCATCGCGTTTACAAGAACTTTGACCCGCGGGCAAAAATCATCCGGGCCTGCTGTGACAAGCTGCTTTCCAAGCTCAACATTGATGACCCGCTTTTCCAGGTTGCGCAGGAGCTACAGGAAGTCGCGCTCAAGGACGAGTACTTCATCGAGCGAAAACTCTATCCGAACGTCGACTTCTATTCGGGTGTGATCTATCGGGCGATCGGAATTCCGGTGCAGATGTTCACGGTGCTGTTCGCAATCGGACGCCTTCCCGGTTGGATCGCACACTGGAAGGAAATGCACACCAGCCCAGGCAAGCGGATCTATCGTCCGCGGCAGGTCTATACCGGATCGAACGAAAGGCAAGTTGTACCGATCGAACAGCGTCAATAGGCAGTTAATTTGGGATGGAGTGATGACCTTGGATTTTGGAGAGCTTTTTGACTCGGGGCTCGGCTACGGCGACTTTCTAGACAAATACGCCACGCCTCCTCAGCGGGAACGCTGGGATGCGGTTCATGGGCAAGTCAACTTGAGCGACTCACAGAAGTCTCTGTTGGATGGTTTCACGCGAGAAATGAAGGTCCTCGTATCGGCCGGGGCTTGGTGTGGAGACTGCGTCAACCAATGCCCTATTTTTGATCATTTTTCGGCCGCGAACCCGAAGATCCGCATTCACTTTTTTGATCGCGATGACTTCAAAGAGTTCGCGGAGTCTGTGTCCACCTGCGGTGGTCACCGTGTGCCCTCTGCTTTGTTCTTGAGCGAAGACAACTTCGTTTGCGGACGATACGGAGACCGAACACTCGCGACCTATCGCAACATGGCGGCGACGCAGCTCGGTCCGTCGTGCCCAACTGGGATCGGGGCAGTCAATACGAGCTTGTTGGTCAATGTGACCCAAGAATGGCTCAATGAGTTTGAACGTATTCAGTTGATGCTTCGGCTTTCAGGCCGTTTGAGACAACTCCATGGGGACTGAGCTCCTGTAGGCGAGCTCTGTGAACTCACATCGATTTGAAGCTGCCACAGAATCGTAGTTTCGGTCGCACAGGATTCTGGGCCGGCCTCACAGAGGACAGCTACAGAAGGTCCTGCCTCACAGAGGCCAGCTACATGGGCTGAGCTTCATTGGTTGCCAGCTTGAGGTATTCGCGGCTTCAGTGTCCAGTGAGCACTGGGCAGACATCGAACCACTCGCGATGTTGCGCTGCCATCCACTCCGTAGCCTGCTCAGGTCCCCACAATCCGGGTTCGTACTCGTGAAGCGGCGGAGCGGCTGGACTGCGCCATGCTGCGAGGATCGGATCGATAATGCCCCAAGCGAGTTCGACTTCGTCGCTTCTCGCGAACAGGCTTGCATCACCGTGAACCGAATCAAGTAGCAAGCGTTGATAGGCGTCGGGCATACTTCCGTCCCCCGCCGAATTGAAATCG
>JBCCOI010000432.1:0-6695 GCA_039025515.1 Planctomycetota bacterium | reverse complement strand
GCCTGCATCCGGGCACGCTGCGCGTTGTTGGCAGCTCCACCGTGACCACCTTCAATGTTCTCGTAGTACGTGACATCGTGACCCTGAGATTCCATCAAAGCCATCATCTTACGCGCGTGTCCGGGATGAACCCGGTCATCTCGCGTGCTGGTGGTGAAGAGTACGGACGGGTAATCGGTGTCTTGCTTGACATTTTGATATGGCGAATACGTCTGAATGAAATCCCATTGCTTTGGATCATCGGGATCACCATATTCGGCCATCCACGATGCACCGGCCAACAGTTTGTGGTAGCGTTTCATGTCCAAAAGCGGAACTTGGCAAACAGCCGCGTTCATCAAGTCTGGGTAAAGTGTCACCATATTTCCCACAAGCAATCCGCCATTCGAGCCGCCCTGAATGCCGAGCTTTTCCGGTGACGTCACGCCGCGTTTGAAGAGGTCTTGCGCCACGGCCGCGAAGTCTTCGTAAGCTCGAAGGCGGTTTGCCTTCAGAGCAGCCTGATGCCATCGGGGGCCGTACTCTCCACCGCCCCGAATGTTTGCAACAACATAGACACCGCCCTTTGTCGTCCATGCGCGTCCGACGCTGGCGCTGTAGCTCGGTTGCAGCGAAATCTCAAAGCCGCCGTAGCCATAGAGCAACGTCGGATGGTCTCCCGAGTCGGAAAGCCCTTTCTTTGCGACCATAAAGTATGGGACTTTCGTTCCGTCTTTGCTGGTCGCGAACTGTTGCTTGATTTCCAAATCACTCGCGTCGAAGAAAGCTGGCAGCGATTTGAGCACTTCGGGTTCCGACCCGACCTCGCCCATCATGAGAGTCGTCGGTGTCAGGTAATCCGTCGTCGTCAAAAAGTACTCGTTGGACTCGTCAGAGTCCACGGCACGGATTCCGACCGTCCCAAATTCGGGGGCACCAACCAATGGCATCCGTTCCCAACCTTTATCGGTGGGCTTGATGACTTGGATGCGGTTTTTGACGTCCTCCAAGACGTTGATGAACAGATAATCCTTCGTGAACCCGAAGCTCGAAAGCGCTGTCGACTCGCTTGGTTCGAACAGTACATCAAAGTCACGCTCGCCTTTCAAAAACTCGTCGAGTTTGGCAACCAGCAACGATCCGGCAGCATAGGTCTTGTCGCCCGCTTCGAAGGGCTCGCGAAGCTCCAAAGTAATCCAATCACGGAACACGCCCTTATTCGCCGAGTTCGGAGCATCGATCTGAATGGGTTCACCGGAGTCCGGCAACAGAAAGAGCTCATTGTTGTAGAAAGCCAAAGAGCGATAGGCAAAATTTCGTTCGTAGCCCGGTGTATCGTCGTGATAGGCGCCGATCACCATGTCGTCTGCTTTTCCCTCAAAGATCACGTCGGCTGATTCGAGTGGCGTGCCACGTTTCCAACGTTTAGCGATTCGCGGATAACCCGACTCTGTCATCGAGCCTTCGCCGAAGTCCGTCTGCACGAAGACGGTGTCGCGATCGATCCAACCGACGGAACCCTTGGCTTCCGGTCGGTTAAAGCCGTCAGCAACAAACGCACGTTTCTTCATATCGAATTCACGGGTCACCGTCGCATCGGCGCCGCCACGAGAAAGTTCGATCAATGCCAAGTCGTAGTCAGGCCGAAGGAGCGATGCTCCGGCCCAAACCCAGTTCTCGTCCTCCGACTTGGCAACCTCATCGAGGTTGAGAATGACGTCCCACTCGGGTTCGTCCTTCTTATACTCTTCCAGAGTCGTGCGACGCCAAAGCCCGCGAGGGTTCTCTGCGTCCCGCCAAAAGTTGTAGAAGTAGTCGCCGGTCTTGCTCACACCCGGAATTCGACCATCGGAATCAAGGATTTCCAGCAGTTCAGATTCCAGCTGTTTGTAGGACGGATCTGAGGTAATCGCTGCGAGCGATTTCTTGTTGCGAGCCTTTACCCAATCGAGAGCTTTTTCACCCTCGACCTCTTCCAGCCATAGATAGGGGTCATTCGCCGCATCCGGTTCCTCGGCGTGAACTTGGGATCCGACCAGCGTCATGAATAGGCATCCTAGAAAAATCAGTCGAGACATGGATCGAAGCATCTTTTTCGGGGGCGAGGGTGAGACGTTCAGGAATTCGCAAGACTCCGGTCGTTTTGACCAGATACTCGTGAGTTTAGCATCGACTCGGGTGTTTGTTCACTCGCCAGATTTGCTTGGACGAACCCCGTCGCGGGCAAACTGTCGACGCAAGAAGCGTTTTGGTGCCGGAATTGACACTGAAAGGCGATAGGGGAATGACCGCCCGGGCCTGAAGAAATCTCGGATCGACCTAGTTTTGCGGTCCGCCTAGAAGATAATGGTGGTGGATAGGAGTACAGGAAACGACGTGTTCGGTTTTTGCAGTGCCGCCGACGTTGATTTTTCAGTTACTTTCTCGCTGCTCTCTTTCTGCCACATCGCCCTATCACACAACGGCGATCGCACGTCTCGTGGAATCCGCTCGAGAACCAATGAATGCCGTCGATCCGGAGGACATCGATCCAAAGGACATCGATCCCGTCGCCGCTGATCCGAATGGCATTGGCCGGACGGAGAAACCACTTCATGCGCAACATAGAGGTCCGCAGGAGAAAGGAGAGTTCGATCACAGACCAACCGAATCGTCCGTGTTGCTCACGGGCGACGATTTTCAACGCATCGGCCTGGCACCTCGCGAAACGCGATTGCCCGTGATTCGTGCCGCGGCGATGCGAATCGCCAAGTCACTCGCTGACCGACAGATGGCGGCTCCCAGTGATTCGACGCAGCAGCAACTGTTTCGAGTTGCATTGTCGACTTACCGCCTGCTCGACCCGCGTCAAAGAACGGATCGCCACGCGCGTGCCCACGTCGGACGTATTCGACCGGGTGAGCTTTTCCATGCGGGGCAGACTGCGTTTGCCGACGATGGAGTCGGGTTGAGTGATGACGGTGATTTTGAAGAATCGGCAGAACCGAATGCAGCCAAAACAAATCCTCTTGTCGATCTGCAGCTTCCACAAATCGAAGCGCGCCTCGTGCGCGGAATCCGAAGACGTGCGACAGAGCCACTGGGGCTGGTCCTGCTTATTGTCTTACTTTTGATGGTGGCCGCCGGGCTCTTTTGGTGGGGCTTTTCCCATAAACCGCGCGGCTTCCGAAGCGGGCTCGCACCTGCCAATCATGCTGCGGTTGACCGTATGGATCGCTCTTGAACCAGTCTCGATCAACCAAAATTGGCGATCTGGGCGGCCCGCTACACTTCGGGGGTGATTTTAGGAACTCCTCCAGCGATGGATCAAAGTGAATGAATGCTGCAGTGTCAGCCCCGACGGCGTCGACCCTACGTGAGCTGATCGACAGTGGTTGGAAGTCAAAGTCGGTAAAGAACGAGATACGCGTTAACTTCACACGAATGCTTGCGGAGGGAGCCGAGCTCTTTCCGGGCATCGTTGGATATGAGGACACGGTCATTCCGGAGATCAATCTGGCGCTGCTTGCCGGACACGACATGCTTTTCCTCGGGGAAAAGGGACAGGCAAAGAGTCGGTTGATGAGAATGCTGACGCGTTTTCTCGATGAGTGGATTCCCTACATCGACCATGCCGATTTGGCCGTTCACGAAGACCCGCTCGCACCGGTGACTTCATTGGGCAAGCGATTGGTCGAACAACATGACGCCGATGACATCAAGATCGCTTGGTGGCACCGCGATGACCGGTACTCCGAGCGACTTTCACCTGGAACAAAGTTCGCCGACATCATTGGTGAGATTGATCCGGCGAAACTGACCGGAGGGATCAGCATGAGCGCGGAAGAGGCGCTTTCGTTCGGCTTGATTCCAAAGATGCATCGCGGGATCTTCGCGATGAACGAACTTCCCGAGCTAGATGATCTGGTTCAAGTCGGATTGTTCAACATTCTGGAAGAACGCGACGTGCAAATTCGCGGTTATCCGATTCGATTCGATTTGGACATCATGATTTTGTTCTCCGCGAATCCATCGACCTACAACCGCAGCGGTAAAGTCATTCCGCAGTTGAAGGACCGCATCGGAACCATTGTGCAAACGCACTACCCGACCGAACGAGATCAGGGGATCGACATTCTGCGGCAAGAGGTCGGCACAGATCTGGAGGGCGAGTATCCGGTCACCGTGCCCTATTTCATGTATCAGCTGATCGAGGAGATTACCGAACAAGCTCGAAAGAGCAAATTCATCGACCAAGCCTCGGGCGTCTCCGCGCGATTTTCGTTGGCGAACTTCAGAACGATGGTTGCGTCGGCGAGACAACGTGGCATCTTGCACGACGAGCGCCCCTCGGTCCCACGCATCAGCGATCTCGGACATCTGTATTCCAGTTCACTGGGAAAGCTGGAACTCGATTTGATGGGGACGCATCAAATGAGTGAAAAACAAGTGCTCGACGCGGTGGTCGCGAAGGCGATCGAAGTTGTTTTCGGCGAGTACGTCGAACAACATGGGCTGGGTGAGATCGCCGAGATCTTTCGCAGCGGCGTTCGTGTGGAAGTTGGGGATCTCTTGCCGAGTGCCGACTACGCCCAACGGCTTCAGACCGTTCCGCCGGCGTGGGACATGGCTTTTGAGGTCAATGCGAGTGAGAACGAAGCCGTTCGAGCGAGTTGTGTCGAGTTTGTCCTCGCCGGGCTCTATAGCATGGAACGGATCAGCCGATCGCAGCGACACGGAAAAATAGAATACGAGACGTAGGGAGCTTTCGATGCCACGGCCGCTCGGCGGGATCATCCACGCCTACCAAAAGTACGATCCGACCGCGTTTCCTCCCCCCGGGGCGCCGCCCCCGGACCTCGTCTCGCCCGCTTTCGAACAAGCCTTAATGTATGGCGAGTTCCGAGAACTGACGGATGAGGAGCTCGCCCGTGCGGTGAAACTGGACCCCAGTCAGATTCAGGGTCTCGGTCCCAGCATCGACTTTTTGAAGGCAATGCTGGAAGAGCGCAAACGCAAGATTTTGGAAACGTACGAAAGCCGGACCGTGCAGAAACGCGCCCGCAAAGCGTTTCATCAGGCCGCCAAACAAGTCCATCTTCCAAACGACTTGGACAAGGTTTACCGACAGGCGATTAATCACGAGCAGCCGTACTTGCTGGAGCGACTTTGGTATCAAACCGATGCCCGAGGCGGGTCCCATTCAACGGACTTGCTAAAAGTCGCTTCGCGGATGTCGGACAAGCACAACATCGAAGAGCTCGATACAAAGTACGAATTCACCGGCACCGAAGCCATGTCGGTCGCTAAGGCTTTGGAAATCAAAGAGGAACTCGAACAGATCGATGAACTTCTGAGACAGCTTGAAGAGGCATCGAAGAATGCACAGATCGGCCTGATCGACATGGAAATGCTTGGGCAGTTCGCACAGCCGGAGGACATGGAACAGCTTGAGGAAATGCGCCGCCAAGTCGAAAACTTGATCCGCGAGCAAGCCGAGCGTCAGGGACTTCAGCGCGATTCAAGCGGTCAGTTTCGACTGACGCCTCAAGCCTACAAAATCTTTCAAGGACGGCTACTAGAGCGGATTTTTAGCGAACTCGCACCTTCACGCTCCGGCAGGCACACCGGCGAAGTTGTCGGCGAAGGCGCCATCGAGCTTCAGCAGACGAAGCCGTACGAGTTCGGTGATTCGGTTTCCAACATGGACATTCCGCAGACCATCGTCAATGCGTTGCTCCGCCAGGGCGATGAGCGTCCGCTCAGACTGCGTAGCGATGACATTGAAATCCACAAAACACGGAATCATCCTAAGTGTGCGACGTGCGTCGTCATGGACATGAGCGGATCGATGCGCTACGACGGGCAATACATGAACGTCAAGCGAATGGCACTCGCCCTCCAAGGATTGATTCAAAGCGAATATCCCGGTGACTTTTTGCGATTCATCGAGATGTATACCTTCGCAAAACTGCGAGCCCCCGGTGAAATCATCAACCTGATGCCCAAGCCAGTGTCGATCCATGATCCGCTGGTCAGGCTGAAAGTCGATATGAGCAATGACGAGATCACCGAACAACAAATTCACCAGCATTTCACCAACATCCAGCGGTCTCTGCAGCTGGCGCGGCAGAATCTCGCGAACACGGATACGCCGAACCGGCAAATTGTTCTAATCACTGACGGCCTGCCGACGGCACATAATGAGGATGAATGGCTTTACATGCTTTATCCGCCGGATCCCCGAACCGAACAAGCGACGATGCGTGAGGCCATGCTTTGCTCCAAGGAAGGCATCACCATCAACATTTTCCTAGTTCCCAGTTGGTCGCAGTCGGAAGAGGATATTCGATTCGCAAACCGGTTGGCTCAGACAACCAAGGGACGCGTCTTCTTCACCAGCGGCAACAATTTAGACCGCTTCGTACTTTGGGACTACGTCCAGAACCGGAGAGAGATCATTGCTTAGCATCGCGAGATCAATGATTGTCGCCGATCGATTTCGTCCGATCGTTTTTGACACGTTTCCAGCGGACGGAGCCGGTGGACGACTTTGAAAAACACGGCAAGTGTTGATGGGCCGTTGCTAAACTGATGTGAATCGAAAGAGCGATTCCTGGTTACTCGCGTCCCAGAGCCAATGATCAATCCATTCCGCCCGGCTCAGCCGTCGCCGGAGATCGAAACACCTCGACGTTCCGTCACACGGTACTTGTTCGCGGCGTCGCTACTACTCT
>JBCCOI010000431.1:0-6695 GCA_039025515.1 Planctomycetota bacterium | reverse complement strand
TCACACACCGCAACAATGTCTCCGAACTTTGGAAACTCTTTTCCAACTCCGTAGGGTCCGTTGGCAAGCGTGGCACGCTGGTCCCAGCGACTTCCGCAGCCGACAACCGCGATTCGCGGCCGATCATTGGCGTTCTTGAAACCAAACGCACGGGAGCTACGGGTCGTGATGACGCCAATCGTTGCGACACCGGTGAGAAAATTTCTGCGTGTGGAAGGCATGGCTGAGGCTTTGCGTAGGTTGTCTTGCAGTCGCGTTGTTCCCAAAATCGAGGGACACCGTGTCAGTTGCAAACACGATTCCGTCGAAATCACCGCGATGAGCAGCGCGACGCATTCTAACCGGTTGGCGCGCTCCCCACCGCCGATGACTTGGGTGACAAGCTGCGGCGTGAAGACATGAAGCTCCGCAGGAGCGTCGCACTCCCGGGAGACCATTGGTCGCAAAGTCTTGAGGAGGTTATTGCTGGATGATTTCGCCTCCCGCAATCGTGAGCATCAGCGGAGTGGGCAAGAAGCTGATCGATGGCGTGTAACCATCCGAGGTCACGATCGGCCGTTTGAACAAGCTCATCTACGGACGCTTCTAAGCTAAGCTTTGCCTGGGATGGAAATTCGATTTCAGGTGAGCCGACGGCGGTGATAGCTGCGGACGTAAACGCCGAACTTGATGCCTTCGCAAGGCCCGCGGCTAGCGCCGTCGGCTCACTCTTGATCATCCCACACGTCGCGTCATCAATTACACCAGAGATTCACGCACAATAAGCGTGCTTCACTTGATGGCAACACGGCAGATCTTGTCGTCCGCAGTGATGTAAAGAAATTTGCCTTTGTTGTCGAACGTGCAGTTGCTCACACGTCCGCCGGTCACAAATCGGCCGAGTAGTTTTCCCTCCGGAGAGATCACGTAGATCGCTCCGGGGCCACTGGCGAACAATGTACCGTCGGCAGCGACCGTCATGCCATCGGGAAGCCCGGGGAACTCCTTGAGATACTTGCTGGCGTCGAGCAAGACCTTGCCGTCAGTGATTCCACCCTCGGGCGTCAACGTGTACTTCATCCAGATGGGTCGTTTGGGATCGCTTTGCGCGACATACAGAGTCGACTGATCTGGCGAAATGGCGATGCCGTTAGGCCTTGCGAGTTCCTTGGTCAACAGAGAAAGCGAGCCATCCGTTGAGAACCGATAGACGCCGCAAAAATCAAGTTCGCGTCGAGGATCGTCGGCTCGCTGCGGAAGGCCGTAGATCGGGTCCGTGAAATAAAGATTGCCGGTATCATCAAAGACGAGATCGTTCGGACTGTTGAGTCGTTTGCCTTGATACTCGTCGACGATCGTTCGCTTGCCTCCGCCTCGCGTCAGGACGGAGACTCGGCGGTCGCCATGTTCGCACATGGTGAGCCGTCCTTCGGGATCAAGCGTGAGCCCATTGCTGCCGGGCTCCAGACCGTAGTAACTGATCCCCGTATAGCCGCTCGGTGTCATGAACGTTTCGATACCGCGGGAAGCCGACCAGCGAAAGATTGTGTTTCTGGGGATGTCGGAAAAGAGAAGGTGGCCGCCGGCATCATCGACCACCCAAACCGGACCCTCGGACCATGTAAAGCCGCCGGCCAAGACTTCGATTTTGGTTGAGGCATCAACGAAACGATCCAAGCCTGCGTCAATTCTTTCGATCCTTCCGATCGTTGCTGGCGACTGACCAAGGCCAGTGTTGGTCGCAAACAGGAGCGAGACCGCAAGCAGATGAAGCGGCGCAAAAGCGTTCGATAGGTGTCGGATCATGATGGGCGGTCGATCGGGTAACAACTGGTGATTCAGACGATGCCGGCTCGTCGAACGGAGTCCCTTCAACGGTACAAATCTTGCGTGCAAAGGAACCATCATCCGAGTCGTAATCGTTACTGAGCCGTTGACTCGGCGTCCCCGATTTTATCTCGATCCTCATCGCTTTTGCGAATTCGGGCGCGAGGTTTTTCGATCACGGTGCCTGGGACCAGCCACGGCCCGGTCGAAGCTTCCTCGATCACGCGTAGCAATTCTGAATTATCGATCGCCTCGACCTCGAGTAATCGCTGTGTGATCGCTTCCAGCACTTCGCGACGCTGAGAGAGAATCTCGCGAGTTTGCATCAATTGCTCCTCGACGATCCGCGAAACTTCCTTATCGATCATCTTGGCGGTGTCCTCGCCGTAGGTCATCGCGTGACCCTGTCCACCGCCGCCGGCTAAGAATGGAGAGCTGGTGCTACGTCGAAAATTGATGCGACCGAGTCGACTCATCCCGTAGTCCATCACCATGCTGCGGGCGATCTCCGTACAGCGTTCCAAGTCGTTTTGGGCTCCCGTGCTGATATCCTGCAGCACCATCTCTTCGGCCAACGTGCCGGCCAGCAATACTTTCATTTGGCTTTCGAGTTCTAACTTCGTCATCAAGTACCGTTCAGACTCCGGCCGTTGCATGGTATAGCCAAGCGCCGCAAAGCCTCGTGGAATGATGCTCACCTTATGAACCGGATCGGTGTTCGGCAGCGCGGCGGCGACGAGTGCGTGTGCCGCTTCGTGATAAGCGACGCGGATCTTCTCGTCTTCGTTCATCACGCGGTTCTTTTTCTCAAGTCCCGCCGTGACGCGGTCTACCGCTTCGTCAAATTCACGTGTGCTCACCGCCGACTTGTCAGCCCGCGCCGCAAGCAACGCCGCTTCGTTGACCAGATTGGCCAAGTCGGCGCCCACAAAACCACTCGTGATGGAAGCGATGTGCCGAGTGTCGACATCCTCGTCCAACTTCACACTTCGAACATGGACCTTCAAAATTGCTTCGCGGCCGGCGACATCCGGCCGGTCCACCAAGACCTGCCGATCGAAACGACCGGGACGCAACAAAGCGGGGTCCAACGTCTCGGGGCGGTTGGTTGCCGCGATCACGATGACACCATTGTTCGAGTCGAAGCCGTCCATTTCGACGAGCAACGCGTTCAGGGTTTGTTCACGTTCATCCTGTCCGCCGACTGCGCTCCCCGAGCGACTTTTTCCCAGTGCATCCAGCTCATCGATAAAGATGATGCAGGGAGCCCGCGAAGTTGCTTGTTGGAACATGTCGCGGACACGAGCGGCACCCACGCCGACAAACATCTCGACGAAGTCGCTTCCCGATAGACTGAAGAACGGCACGCCGGCTTCGCCCGCGATCGCCTTTGCGAGCAGCGTCTTCCCCGTTCCGGGTGGCCCGACAAGCAAGACTCCTTTGGGAATCCTACCGCCGAGTGCTTGATACTTTTCGCTGTTCTTCAGAAAGTCGACGACCTCGCGAACTTCCTCGACGGCTTCGTCAATTCCTGCGGCATCTTCAAACGTGATCGAGAGATCTTCCTGGCCGTGAAGCTTCCCGCGACTCCTGGAAAACGACATGGGTGAGCCGACGCCACCGATGCGACGCAACATGAAGATTCCGATCCCGATGATCGCGGCCAGCATCACGAGGTGAAACCAATTGTTGCTGAGCCAGCGATTTGGCCTCGCATTGTCCCAGCGGACGCCGCTCTTGCGCAACAGATCCGCAAGCCGTGCGTCCTGCGACTCGCTGCGAACGCGAACGGTGCGGAAATCGACGCTCGAAGGTTTGTTCGAAGGATCGTTGGCTGACGCGCCGCCTTCTCCGAGCGACCGATACATCACGATACCGGTGATCTCATCGTCCGCGAGTTCCAAGAGTTTCAAGTTAGAAAACTCGAGTTGGACCTTGGGGTTCTTTGACGACTCAACGACGATCAAAGCATCGCCGGTCGGTTCACCTTTCGCGGCAGCATCCTTTCGATCCACGTGCGCCTGCAGCAGATTCGTCAGATCAGGGTAGCGGATCGAATGTTTCGCGTTGCTGAATAGCAGTGCGCTGAGCATGACCGCCGCAACGACGCCAAACAGGACCAACCAGACACCGCCGTTTCGAGTTTCGCGTGGCGGTTCTCCCGAACCACGTTTTTCCTTTCCCGAGGGAATCTGATCGTCAGAGTCGTTTGATGAACGCTTTTTGTCAGCCATTGCGAACGAGCTTATGGAAGCGAGTGGTTAGGGCGGGAGCTCAAGTGGTGGGATTCGAGTCCTGCGGAGATGGCATCGCAACGTAGTCGACCGCCACAGAGCCGCGATGCATTGTTTGACGCATTCAACCGACAGACAACCCAATGGCGCGCGATCCGTTACGCTACGCCGGGTCGTATCGATCTTGCTGATCGTTCATCATGACGCCGCCGTGCATTAGGATCTTCGTGGGAGAGGACTTTTTCATCGTGAACTCATCTGCCAAGGCGACTTCGACACGACGCAAGGTGATGAACGTTGCCGTCTTGGGCTCGACCGGCAGCATCGGGACCGCGACGGTTGAAGTTTTGCAACACTTAGACCGTACCGATCCTGAATCGCGATGGCGTCTCTGGGCTGCTTCCGGCCACCAGAACTTGGACGAACTGGCCCGCATTGCGACGACGGCTGAGCGAAGCGGTATGCCTCCCGAGCGACTGATCTGCTCGGATGAGAGTCTGGGATTGGACGCGCTGCGGGCAAAGTGCGAAGGCGTCGGTTCACAGTTGGCTTGCGGTGCTTCCGCCTTGGTAGAAGCGGCGTCGGCTCCCGAGGTTGACGCCGTCGTTGCGGCGATCGTCGGCCGAGCTGGTTTGGAGAGCACGATCGCGGCGGTCGAAACCGGCAAGAGAGTCGCGCTTGCCAATAAAGAGACGCTCGTCATGGCAGGGGGCCTGGTACGCGAAAAACTGCAGCAGTCCGATGCGCAGCTGCTTCCCGTGGACAGCGAACACTCCGCCATCTGGCAGTGCATGCAGCAATCGCCCGAGAGTGTTCGTCGATTGATCCTGACCGCCAGCGGAGGTCCCTTTCGTGAGGCGAGCTGGGACGACATGGTCGTCGCAACTCCGGATGACGCGTTGGCCCACCCGACTTGGCAAATGGGACGCAAGATCTCGATCGATTCTGCAACCATGATGAACAAAGCACTCGAGATCATCGAAGCCCGTTGGCTGTTTGACATCCCGGCGGACCGGATCGCGGTCCAGGTTCACCCGCAGTCGATCATCCATTCCATGGTCGAATTTGAGGACAGCTCGATTCTGGCGCAGTTGAGTCCGCCCGACATGAAACTTCCGATTCAGTATGCCCTGACGCATCCTCGACGGCTGCCATGTCCGACGCCGGAATTCAATCGCCAAAAGCCCTGGGATTTGCAGCTCCAGCCCGCTGATTTTGAGCGTTTTCCCGCACTTTCACTGGGATTCGAAGTCGCCAGAGCGGGCGGCACCGCCGGCGCCGTCGTCAACGCCGCCAATGAGGCTGCGGTCGGCCTATTCTTGGACGAGCAAATTCGGTTTACTGACATCGTTCCGGTCTGCCAAAAAATCCTCGCAAATCACGAATTCGAGAATAACCCGACCCTGACGCGGCTTCTCGAGTTGGATGCCTGGGCGAGATTAGAGACCTCAAAGTTTGCGGGGAACGTACAGTAGAGGCGGTCCCCCACTCCCACCCGTAGAAAACGATGGCCAACGACCTCTTCCTCTTCGCAGCCGAAACCCAATCCGGCGGCTTGCTCGAATCGCTGGGATTGATCGATCTCGGCAGTCAGGCGTTGCTCTGGTTTCGCGTCATTTTGGGGATCGGACTGGTAATCTTCGTTCACGAGCTCGGCCACTTCGTCGCGGCAAAGACGTTCGGCGTGAAGTGCGAGAAGTTCTACGTCGGATTTGACCCGCCGATGAAATTTGGACCAATCAAGCTCCCGTCGACGCTGGGAAAGTTCCGTTACGGTGAGACCGAATACGGAATCGGAATCATCCCGCTGGGCGGCTACGTGAAAATGCTGGGACAGGATGATGACCCGAGACGTATGCGCGAGGAAGCCGAACGGGCGAAGGTTGCGGCCGAGTCGGACGACGAAACAGCAGCCGAAGAACCTCCGCTCGATCCGCGCAGCCTGCCCGCGAAACCGGTTTGGCAACGGATGATCATCATGAGCGCGGGCGTGTTCATGAATGTCATCACCGGCGTCATGTTCGCTGCGGGCGCCTATTTTTCGGGTGTGCCCTACACGCCAGCCGTCGTCGGCGGTGTCGCGGCGGGTGGACCCGCTTGGAGCGCCGACATCGAGGCTGGTGGTCAAGTCGTCTCGGTTGATGGCTTGGATGACTCGCAGATGCATTTCCGTGAAATGCGTTCGATGATCTTTCACGCTGGTTTGGAAACGCCGGATCGACCCGTGCCGGTCACGCTCGCCTATGACGACGTGCAGTCCGAGTACGCTCTCGTCACGGAACCCCATCCGCTGGGAAAGAAGTTGCGGATGATCGGCATCACAGCACCAAGTAGTCGATTCTTGGACGATTCGTTGCCGGCGATGCCCGAAAGCTCGGCAAGTAAAGTGCTCGGCGAGACGGATGGCGGGTCCGAACTGTTGTCTTACGATGGGCAAGCGGTTGATTCAGATTCAATCGCCCCGGTCAACCGGTTTTTCGACTACCTATACTCGCGACCCGATCAGGCCGTTGAGTTGGCCTTTGAACGGACCAACGGCACCACGTTCACGGTCGTGCTTGAACCGCAAGTCTCAAAATGGATCGGTATCCAAACCACAGTCGGTTCGGTCACCGACTTGGTGGAGAACGGCCCCGCGGAAAAGGCCGGGATGCT
>JBCCOI010000430.1:0-6704 GCA_039025515.1 Planctomycetota bacterium | reverse complement strand
TTGGCCGACACTATGCCAAATCGCGGTCCTCAAATAACAACATCGCAAGCATCCAAATCGCGACTGCGAAGCATATAAGATAATTGAAGGCGCCCGCCAAGTAGATCCAGGGAACCTGACTCCCCGCATCCATCGCACTTTGGACGTTAAAAATGTTGAGATTGGGGACGACCACCGCGATCAAGTTCCCGAAAAAGCCGACCAGCGGATTCTCGCCCTGTGTCGACGCCACCAACGGTTGCGTCAGATTTCCGATCACATAGATCACGAAGCAAACGATCAAATTTGCGAGCAGAGGCAATCGAGTCGCGAGTGCAACCGCGATCGCCGCGATCACCATCGTCTGCATGAAGTACAAACCGAGAACCGGCATCGTGGACAGAATTTCCTCGAAGCCGATCTGCCAAGTCGGCATCGCTTTCGAAGTCTCGCGTGCGTCGTAGTGCGGCTTGTACGACATCAAGAGGACCAGAAAGGCTCCAATGATCATGAACATCACGGAGACACTCATCACGATTCCAGAGTATTTGCCCAACAAGAACGAGCGACGCGATACCGGCTTGCTGAGCACCGTCAATGCGGTTCGGCCCTCGATCTCTTCGCTAACGGAAGTACTGCTGCTCCAAACTGCTTGGATCATCGCGAGGATCATGATGATCGTTACGCTGCTATCCTTGAACATGCGAATGTCTTCGCCCAGCGTGTTGAATGGGAGGATCGAGAAGATGATCACGCCGACAACGCCCACAACGAGCAACAGCAGGTAGAGCGTCTGAGACATTTCGTTCTTCGCGGTTGAGAGTGCGAGAGCCCAGACACGCGGAGCCGCTTGCCGGAAGGCCACGACGCTGCAAAGAAACATGAAGAAAACCGCACCAAGCGCGACCGCTTGGCTCATCTGCGGGATCCGCGGAATGCTGGTGAACGTCAGCGTGACCGTCGCGGTATCGAGTTCACGGTTTTGAATGTGGAATCGAGACGGGTCGTTCGGCAGCGGCGGAACATCGCGATCCTCGTATCGAAACTCGAGCCGTTCGCGGGCATCGATTCGAGTCGGGTTGCGTTCAAATTCGGACACCTCTGCACCATCGGCGAGCAAAACTGTTTTGTCGGACTCGATCACCAAATTCGAGAGACTCGACAAGTCATAGTCGACGTCTTGAGGATGGAACGTTGCCTCGTCAGGCGCGACGGATGGATCCGCGCCGGGGACCTTCAACGGGATGACTCTCGTCGAATCACCCAGCAGGTTGACTTCCCTCGTTGCGTTGACGAACTCCATCGGGTTCTTGACGAAGTACGATCCCGCAAGGCCGATGACCGTGATGATCCCGACTACCGAGAGGATGTAAGGCACCATTCCTTCAGTGAGGATCTGGCCCCACTCTCGCCGCGTCCGATGCCACATGCCGTAGACGACCGCGAAACCAAGCACCAATCCGATCAGCACCAACGGTGGAATCAGCGTTTGTGAGTAGGTCTCCTGAGACGACGCATATCGAAAGCAGAGCGCGCCAGCGATCGCGGCACCGACAATCAACGAACAGGTCACGCCTCGCGTTGATGAATCGGCCAACCGCCCCAGCGGGGTCAGGAAGGACAACAACGACAACGCCGCGAACAGGACGACGGCGGCAACGAATCCGACAGTGAGTCCGAGTGCGATGGCGTAGATCGGTGCGACGTAAACGGGGAACCAGTCGGCGATCTGAGCCAGCGGAAGCGAGCCCGAGAGGCCCGCCAGCGAATCAGTCACGGGCATGGAAAGCAAGGCGGTCGATGCGAGCGGGGCCATGGGCGGGTTGGACGTCGGGACAGTTGAGATCGGAGGTGCCCGAGGGATCCCGGGTGCGGGTGCTACGCAGCAGTCCGCAAATCGGTTCGAGCCCGGACTCAACCGCAATCGCTACGAGAGTTTCTCCAACCGCTGCCGAATGGGTGCCGGGATCGGAACTTTCTCCAACCCACCGCCCTCTCGCAGGTGGCAGCAAACGCTGGTTGTTCGGCCGGTCGCGATTTTCGCCCGCGAGCCGTCCTCGGATTCACGCGAAAACTCGAGCTTGTATTCGACGCTCGAACGGCCGATTTTCGAGACGCTCACGTCAATCCAGAGCCAATCTTCAAACCGCGCCGCGGCGTGATAGTCGCACTGGACGCTGACTCGGGGCCATGTCACAGCGTCCGCGCCTTGTGGCAAGATCTCGACTCCGACGTCGCGGAGTGCCTCATGTTCGGCCGACTCCATCCAAAGAAAAAACGCCGCGAAGTGCACAATCCCCGCGGCGTCCGTGTTGGCGAATTCGACTCTTCGGCGAGTCTGAAACGGCATCTGGTCAGTCGCCCACGTAGGGAAGAAGGGCCATGTATCGGGCCCGCTTGACGGCCGCCGTCACGGCGTGCTGACTGACGGCAGTACAGCCGCTCTTGCGCCGGCCGACAATGCGTCCCTGGCGATTGATCATTTTCTTTAGCAACTCGACGTCTTTGTAATCGACGTACATCGGTCGTGGCCGCTGGCCATCGACGAAAATCGGGTCTTTCTTTTTGGCTCGCGAGCGAACTCGGGAACGCTTTCGGGCTCGGCTACGCGAGCTCATTGGTCTGGCTGGCATGTCGCTGCTCTTGGTTGCGAAGCGATCGGACGTCGGCCGGTGCCCTCGGGCGCCCGCACTGACGGTCGACAAGACGGGAGCAAGTTGAGTCGTGGCCACGTGGCCGCGGATCGATTCTGCTCGTCGACTCGCTTCATGGTGATCGATATGGACTGAATTCGAAGCCCGGGAGTATGTCTTTGAGATCGCCGCGCCACAAGGGGAAATGTCACGGCCAGCGTGAAGCAAGCTTCGTCTCGATCACGGCCAAACGACCGAATTCCTCGGCGTTTCTTGCCCGCGCGGATTCCGCATGCAAAGCCGATTTGCCCTTCCCGCAACGCCCAACCTTTGCCATATTCCGCAAAAATTCCTGAGTCGTATGGCTTGACCGGTGGTCGTTGGGACAGTCCCGCAGATCAGCATCCTTGCCCTCGATGCCGGGTGATCGAAAATGAAACCCCACACAAGCTGCTCCGGGTACAGCACGAACTGACCCCGCAAACCCCAAGAACACTGCTCCGAACCACCGTCTCGGTTCTCCTTTCCACTCCGAATGTTGATGCACGTGAAGCGATGCATCACCGAGACTTCTACGGTCGGATGCCGACAGTTAGGTAAACAAGATGAAATTGGACAAAGTTCGAAACATTGGAATCAGCGCCCACATCGACTCGGGCAAAACAACACTCAGCGAACGAATTCTGTTCTACGCCGGTCGTATCCACAAAATCGAAGACGTTCGCGGTGGCGGTGATGGAGCCACGATGGACCACATGGAGCTTGAGAAGGAACGCGGCATCACGATCACCAGCGCCGCGACAAGCCTGACTTGGAAGGGACACAACATCAACTTGATCGATACGCCCGGCCACGTCGACTTCACCGTCGAAGTGGAGCGCTCACTCCGAGTTTTGGACGGTGCCGTCTTGGTTCTCTGCAGCGTCGGCGGCGTGCAAAGTCAGTCGATCACGGTCGATCGCCAGATGAAACGCTACCAGGTTCCACGACTCGCCTTCATTAACAAGATGGACCGAACGGGTGCAAACCCTTTCAAGGTCGTTGAGCAGTTGCGGGAGAAACTGGGTGCTGAAGCGTTTTTGATGCAGTACCCGATCGGTGCCGAAGAAGACTTCAAAGGCGTCGTGGACCTCATCGAGATGGTGGCCTACACCTTCAGCGGTTCCGAGGGCCAGGACGTTGACGTCGGTGAAATCCCCGATGACCTGAAGGCAGATTGCGAAGCCCAACGAGCACACATGCTCGAACAGTTGTCGATGTACAACGACGAGATGATGGAACTGCTTCTTAGCGAAGAAGAGGTCCCGAAGGAGATGATCTACACGGTCACTCGTGACGCAGTGCTTGCCGGCGCGACGCCCGTCTACTGCGGAAGTGCGTTCAAGAACAAAGGCGTCCAGCCTTTGCTGGACGCGGTCAACCGCTACCTGCCGAGCCCGTTGGATCGTGACGTCAATGCGGCCGATGCGAACGATGAATCGAAAAAAATCGCGCTCAAACCGGATCCGGAAGCACCTTTTGTCGGCATGGCATTCAAGATCGTCGACGATCCGTTCGGTCAGTTGACCTTTATGCGAATCTACCAGGGCACGATCCAGAAAGGCGGCACCTACGTCAATCAGCGGACCGGACGTAGCGAGCGATTCAGCCGCATCGTTCGCATGCACAGCGACAAACGCGAAGAGATCGATTCGGCCGGCGCGGGCGATATCGTGGCGGTGATGGGAATCGACTCCGCCAGCGGTGACACTTATGCCGGTGAGCGCGGCTTCTGCACGCTGGAATCCATGTTCGTTCCGGATCCGGTGATCAAGATCGCCGTTTCGCCAAAGAGCCGTGGCGATGGCGACAAGATGGGCAAAGCATTGCAACGATTCCGCAAAGAAGACCCCACGTTCCGCGTGATGACCGATGAGGAAACGAACGAAATCCTGATCAGTGGAATGGGTGAACTGCACCTGGAGGTCTACATCGAGCGAATCCGTCGCGAGTATGACGTCGAGATCGAGGTCGGTGCCCCCAAGGTCAGCTACCGTGAAAGCCCGACTCGCGAAATCGAATTCAATTACAAGCACAAGAAGCAGACGGGTGGATCGGGACAGTTCGCACACATCGTCGGAAAGCTCAGCCCGCTCGATTCGGTCAGCGAAGACAGCTTCGAGTTCGAGGAGCACATCGTCGGTGGCCGTATCCCCAAGCAATACATCCCCGCGATCGAAAAGGGCTTTCGAGACATTTTGGGCAAGGGACCGCTCGCGGAGTATCCGGTGGTGGGCACTAAGATCGATCTCGACGACGGCTCCTTCCACGAAGTCGACTCCTCGGAAAAAGCCTTCTACACCTGTGCCCAAGGTTGCTTCCGCGAGTACTTCAAGCAGGCGGCCCCGAAGCTTCTCGAACCGATCATGAAAATGGAAATTGAAGTGCCGGAGGACTTCCAGGGGACGGTCGTTGGTGACGTGATTCGCCGTCGCGGCATTATGAACAGCAACGACATCGTCGACGGGAACAGCATCATTATCGCAGAAGTTCCGCTAGCCGAGACGTTTGGTTACGCGACGGAACTTCGCAGCATGACGCAAGGCCAAGGCACCTTCACGATGGAGTTGGAGACGTATCGCGAAGTTCCGTCCAACGTTCAAGACGACATCATCGAGGCAAAGCGACGAGAGAAGGAAGGCAAGTAAGCCGCGTTCTGCTTCAGACGCCGTCTCCGAAGTCAAAGAAACGGCTGATGACGACCTCTGCGAGGTCGAAGTAGTCGGCGACTTCTCCGAAGTCGCTCAGGCTCAATCTGTAGGTGACCTCTTCGAGGTCGCATGCATGCTCCGGGTTCAAAAAACCCGGCTACAGCAAGCTCGCAGAACCCAGCTACAGCACCTCCGGGTTCAAACCCGGAGAGAGACGGTTGCTTAAACAGAAGCTTACGACAGACCACGACTGCGTTCCCATTACGTTCCAGGCGTCCAACCGGGCTTCGGATCGCGATGGATCACCGCTTTCGCTTCATCGATAAGATCATCGACGAGCTTCTCAGCACCAGCCACCGATTCGGCGTCCGTATGAGGCTCAAGCTTGACGCGAAACGACACCGTCTCTTCCGGCTCCAGTGACACGACGCGCCCCTGAGACTCCTCGTATCCGCGTGTGTTCGGAAAGTTGGTTGCCGGTTCCAGCCCGGTCACGTAGCCGTCTTCGCGTCCCGCCGTACTTTTCCAAATCACAAAGCGTGGGAGCGTCTTGGTTCCAAAAGCGACGGATAGTCCGGTATCGCTTTTTGAGTTCTTGAGCAACGCCCTAGTCATCCCAGACTCATCGGCCTGAAGCGATGCGAAGTAAACACGCTCTTGATATCCCGGTTGCGGAGCGGCGAAGCGATTCCATGCATCGATTTCGCTGGCGGAAAGCCTGTCCTTTGGAGCCAGTTCCGCGATCGGAAGTTTCAGCTCCGAGCCCTCATCCAGCACCGGTAGCCCGATGTTGATGTGATAGAGCATCTGCATCGTGGCGGACGTAGAACCCTCGTTCGTTACCTCGTCCAAGACTTCAACCACTCCGCTTCCCGCGTGAACACGAACTCGGCTCCTTAGTCTGAAGTTCGTAAAGAACAGACGAGCCTCATCCACGTGACCGATCAAGTCGAGTCGGCCCGAAGCTTCATTCGTTTCGATCTCCAACGCGTCGGCCGGTGTGTTCGCTATCCGGCCGTGAAGCGGAAACTTGAGTTGACCATTGTCATCGTGCTCTGGAGCGCCGTTACTTTCCAACCCACAGCGAACCAGCAACTCATCGAAGCCCGAGAGCCAACCCAAACCGCTGGGTTCGGAGATCGGCACCAGCGAAGGATGCACAGGACCCTTTACGGGCGAACGCCATCCGAATCGGACGCCTCCCGATTCGATGCGGTGAATGCCCATGCCCCTGGTCGGCAGAACCTCCACGGCGATCGACGACGTTTCCAACCGAACGATCTCGACCCCGTCGGCACGCCCTCCGACAAATCTGCCGTGCCGCGATCGAACCGTTTCTTCGCCCTTCTCGAACTGCATCGAAATCGGCGAGTCTTCATCCCAGCGGATGGAATGGTGGCGT
>JBCCOI010000429.1:0-6729 GCA_039025515.1 Planctomycetota bacterium | reverse complement strand
GGGCTTGCTGAGTCGATCGGCTTGGCTTCCATGAACGATGATCAGTTTGGAAGCCACATCGACAGCGTTGCCGGCGGTTTGTTCTGCACACTTCTGACCGGCTTTCTCTTGATGTGTCCCGCAGCTTTTTTCGGCGCGGGCTATGTCTGGTTCTCAAAGACGAGAGAGCCCGTCGGCGGTCCATTTGACTGGTCGTGAACTGAGCCGGATGTGTGGGCGAACGAATTCGTCGAAACTGAGTTGGCGGTTTGCTGCGGCAGCCCGAATCTGCCAGACTTCGTGAACGGTTTTGCTAGACCAACTCTACTCGCCCAGAGGCAATCACATGGATCTTGCTTTTCGTGTTGGACTTTTCTTGTCGACCATTGGCCTCCTGGCGAATTCCTGCCTCGCTCAAACCCAACGGGGAACGCCTCCGCCCGAAACCAAGAAAACGCGAACGCCCAAAGCGTTAGAACTGTCGAGTCCGGCAGTGATCTCGGATCCTGCGGACCCATTTGAACCGCTAAAGAAGCCGACCCCGAAGACGGGCCCTCTTTCGAAAGCTCAAGCACGAACAGCGGTCTCATCCTTTGCGATTCCGCCGGTCGATGATCGGTTGATGGAGCTTCGCATTGACGCGGCTCTCGATGACGAAACCTCGAACACATTCATTGAAACGCCTCTCGTAGAGGCCATGCAGCAAATCTCGGAGCTGCACAACATTCCCATCGTGATTGATCGATTCGCGTTGGAGGAGATCGGTCTCGACCAGCAGATCGGAGTCACGTTGAGTTTGAAAGGCGTGAGTCTGCGGTCATTCCTGCGGCTGATGATTCGCGATATGGATTTGACTTATCACATCGCCGATGAAGTCTTACAGATCACAACTATCCAGGCATCAGAGAACAACCTCAGACTCAAGATGTACCGCCTGCCAGCGGCTTTGGCCAAGAAAGGCGAAGAGCTTCCAAAGTTGATTCAAACATACGTCGTTCCCGACACCTGGGAGGCACTCGGTAGTCTGAGCACGATTAGCGTCGTTGACCACGTCTTGATCGTCTCAACGACCACGGAAGTTCAGGACCAAGTTGGTCAGTTTCTGGCCAGGCTCGCGACCGCACATGCTGAGGGGCCCGCCGACTGAAACTGCGGTGATGAGTGCGCTGCCAGAAGGTATCAAACACGATACCTCGACGCCCAAGCTTGAAGGCTTGGGTGTGCGACCGGAACATCTCGAGGCGATAAGATCCTACGTGGTTCGTCGTTTCCGACGGGAGACCAACGCGGTGCCCAGCAGAAGGGAGGGCGAGACTCGCCGTGTGCTGGTTTTCCTTGAAAATCAGGCTGTCTTCGTGGTATTATCGGGATGTGGTGGTCGCCTGCCCATCGCAGAAACCGATAGGAGGTGCACCATGGAAATCCATCTTTCAAACCAAATCGAAGCACAGATCCTGGCGTCAGCAAAAGAGGGAGATTATCGCAGTCTCGCTGAACAGCTTGCTGCTGCCATCCTCGACGAACGTCCGGAGATTAGGCCGTCTTCAGGCAAACGGTGGGTCGACACTCTCAGGAAATCTGCGGTGATCCACCAAAGCTGGCAGCAGTTTGGGCAATCGTCGTCAGTGGAAGAAATTGCCGCTGAACAAGGTATTGGTCCGGTAAAGGATTCAAACGACCTGGTCTTTCCTTTTTGGCCGGAAGGTGAGGACGTCGAAGACTTCATTGCAGCTGCAAAGGGTCGATTGGACCCTGCGACTGATTGATGAAGCACGCTGTCGTTGACACGGACGTAGTGTCCTACGCTTTCAGTGGTGGCGACCGATACGAACCGTTCCGGCCAATTCTCTCCGGCGTTGTTCCTTTCATCTCGTTCATGACCTACGCCGAGCTGCGTCATGGAGCCCTCAATCGGGGATGGGGAAACCGTCGTACCGAAGAGCTCTTGCGTTTTATCGCTGCCAACTTCGCGATCGTTCAGAGTGATCAAGACGTCGCAGACGCATGGGCACGGTTGCGTAACGACGCCACCCGCAATGGTCGTGTGCTAAGCTCGGCCGACGGTTGGATTGCTGCGACCGCCTCAGCCCATGACCTCCCGTTGATCACAAACAACCTCAAAGATTTCCGGGACCTTGATAGGCTCGTGGTGCTATCTCCTAGGTGATTTCAATGCTTGATCAATGCTGCCAGGACAGGAGCCATCTGGAGCCTTCGCGAAGACCGCCCCGAACTTGATTGGAGCCGATTCGTCTGAAACTGTCCGATTCAGGACAAACGCACTCGGCCTGTCACAATCAGGGGGCGAGGGAGCTGTACAAACGTCTGCTCACAAGAACTTTGATGAACGGATTTTCGAAACAACCTGAATTAACGGACAGTAATCCACTATTTCAGGGGGTTGCCTTGGGCTGATCCGGTACAGCTATGACCCGGGACGTGGTTGATTGCTCCAGTGCCCCGACGAATCGGCTCCCCGAACGTACACGCCTTTTTGACTCCATCCGAGGTCCGCACGGACTTCGGCGCTGCAGTAGCGAAGCGTCAAACCGCAACGACGGCGGTCAGATTCATTCGCATCACTTCCATGCAGCAGTAAATCCGCGTGGATGGATGCTTGACCCGCACGCAGCGGATCGTAGACCAGTTCGCCGTACTGAAGCGGATTATCAATCGTCTGGTTCAGAACGTTGTGTTCCGCGGAGTTGCTTGGACGGTAAGTCATGTGTCCCTTAATATGCGAGCCCGCCACAAACTTCATGCAGGCGTTTTCCTGGTCGGCGTCATCGATCGCAAGCCAAACCGTGACAGCCTTGCTGGGAGACAGCGGCCAGTAACTCGCGTCCTGGTGCCAGGCGACGGACTTGCCGTCTCGCGGCATTTTGCAGAAAAAGTGCGATCCCCATCCGACGACGTTTTCGCCCAGCAGATCGGCAACGGGCTCTACAATCCGCTCGTCCGTCAAAATGTCGTAGACCGGCCCGTACTTCAGGTGGGCGGAGCTGATCGAATAACTATCGCCACCGCCAGCCGTCACTTTGTTTAGCAAGTCGTCGAAGTAGCGGCGGATGTCTTCAATTTCCTGCGTGTCGAAAATGTCGATCGGCGCAACAAACCCTTTTGCGTTGAAGTGCTCGACTTGATCCGAAGTCAACGTGGTCAGGTTCTCGGTGCCGGCGGGATGGAAACTCAGATCGCGATCGAGATCCGCGAGTTCTTCGTCGGTCGGAATAATGTTGAAGTCTTTCATCAGCTCTCGGCCTCGTAATCGTAAAGCGGAAGTGCAATCCCATCGGAATCGACTTCCCAGGGAGTCCAGACGATGGCGACGTCGTCTGTTTTCAAATCACTCTTGCGTGGTGGAATATCGGTCGCGTCCAACTCGATTTGGTCCATGTCGCATTCGCGAGCCAGCTCACGGATTTCGTCTTCGAGTTCTCGCTCAAGCTCCGCCATGTCTTCGTGCAATCGCTCCAACGCGATTTCGGCACGGCGAATATCGTCTTTCTGCTGCGATGCCCGCCCAACGCCTCTCGCGGCTGTCATCACTCCACCACGACGTCTGCCGACGAATGCGCCGAGGATGGACGAACCCACCGAAAGAATCGAGGAGAACTTCGCTTGACTGTATTGTGACTCCTCACGTTGCACCCTGTCTTCCGCCGTACGGATTTTCTTCTCCAGCGAATCCATCCGCGACTCGTACTTGTCCCGAAGTTTCTCGGTTTCCAAGTCGCGTTTTTCTCTCAGTAGTTGAGTGAAGTGGGCTCTCGCTTGGGCACGATCCATCGTCCCGGGCGCGTAGCCTTTCAAGCCCGGGCATTTGTAGAGTGTGGTGTAGCAGTGACGGTAGAGGAAGTCTTTCAACTGCGACCGAAGACTTCGAAACGCCGCCTTGCCGCGTAAGCCGTCGGGCAATTCCGAAAACGCGTAGTCGGACTCCGGCTCGTCGAGAAACTCATCGCTTTTCGAAAGACGAACGCTTTCGTCCCATGCCGGATCGGGGACACAAGTCGTGCACAGCACCATGCGAACGTCATCGACCCACTGATCAAGACTCGCGCTCGCGCGTATGAAGTGCAGCGACGCTCTTCCAAGGATCGCCGGACGATACAGCAGCTTCGACCTTGAGCCAGGAACTCGCGTCGCGGCGAGAAAGCACTCGTCGATGCCACTGGGAATGACGGGACGCGAAACATTCTCTGTTTCCTCTTCAACCTTCTCGGAATCCGCTGCGCGTTTTTCTTCGGCGAGACGCTTGCGATCCGACATCAGCTCACTGATCTGACCCCTGGCCAATGGACCGGAAAGAAAAGACATCGCCCAGCGCGTTTGAAAGGTGACGGGAACGCCGTCGTGGACGTTGTTCATCAGGAACACACGTTTTCCCAGGCCCGCCAATGTCTGCTCCATTTCCTGTCGATCGAACACTTGCCCGGATTGGATCGCGGCTCCTTCCAAGCCTTCCAGCACTCGTGCCTTGTCGCGTTCGGTCTGCAACCGGCCCAAGAACCACGTCCCTATATTCGAAAGGCCTTTGTAATCCAGGTCGACCGGGTTCTGCGTCGCCAAGGTCACGCCAAGACCGAAGGCCCTCGCCTGTTTGAGCAACGTCAACATCGGAGGCTTGCTGGGAGGATTGCGGACCGGCGGGAAGTAGCCGGCCACCTCGTCCATATACAACATCGCGCGCAGAGAGCTGGTCCCCGTTTGGCGTCGCATCCACGCGACCAACTCGTTGAGCAAGATGGTGACGAAGAACATCCGTTCGCCGTCATCCAGGTGCGCGATCGAGACAATCGAAAGCTTTGGTTTTCCTTCGGGCGTATAAAGCAGACGATCAATCGATAACGCATCGCCTTGAAGCCACGACGCGAAAGCAGGTGATGCCAACAAGTTATTGAGTCGCATCGCAAGCTTGCCACGTTCCGATGCCGGCATGAATGAGTCCAGATCGACGACACCGACACGTTTGATCGGAGGGTTCTGAATGAGACGGATCAATTCTGGTAGTCGGATGTCCTTACCCTGCTGCCACTGTTGATTAAGGATTGACGAAAGCAGGATATGTTCCGGTGACGTCAGCGGATCGGCATCGATCGAAAGCAAAGTCAATAAACCCGAGACCGCTCCCGTGACTCGTTCGCCGATTGCTTCTACGTCATCGAGTGCTTCTGGCGGCGGCGCGTCAAAACTCTTCAGCACCGTGATTGGCAGCCCGATCGTGCTGCCGGGCGTGTAGACAGTCACGTCGACCGCATCCTTTAGCTTTTGAATTCGGTCCGGCGTTTGACCCCAGCTCGCGAGTCCCTCACGCCACATCGTTGCCGTCTCAGACGCGAGTTCCTCGATCGTCTTGCCATTGCGCGTTGCTTCTTGATGCTCAAGCCAGGGCTGAAAGTCGTTCGGAGCGAGATCGGGGAACGTGAGCAATAGATTCGACAGGTCCCCCTTCGGGTCGACGCAAATCGCGGGGACGCCGTCGATCGCGGCTTCTTCTAGCAGCGAGATACAAAGCCCCGTTTTTCCGCTGCCCGTCATGCCGACGCACATCGCATGAGTGCAGAGGTCTTTCGCGTCGTAAAGCAAGAGTTGGTCGAGTAACTTGCCTTCTGCGATGTCGTATTGGCGTCCGAGATAAAAAGACGCGAGTTTTTCAAAATGGGCGGGGTCGGGAACGCTCATGAAAGTCAATCAGGGAGAAGCGAGGAGATCAGAATCTTGCTTGCCGGCCGGTCAGGTATTCGGTGAGAGCTGTATCGAAGGGCATGCTGGTATCGAGCGGAACATAGTCAATTTGCAGACGGTTACAGCCATCACGATAGGCATCGCGAAAAGCTTCCAGCTCGGCCAAGTAATCGTCACGGAATCCAGTCGCGTCCACGCTGACGGATTGTCCCGATTCCATGTCCGTGAACTGGACCGGCCCGTCGTAGGGAAACTCGACTTCAGCGGCATCGAGAATATGGAACACGATCACGTCGTTACCGGAGTGCTTGAGACGGGCGAGCGCGGAGATCGTTTCGTCGATTTGTTGCTGCCAGCTCTCCTCGTCCTCGCTGCTTCCCGTCGGCCAAAGATCGCTAAAGAGCATGACCAGCGACTGTTGTTTCAGCATCGCGGCGACTTGCGTTAGCGAAGCGGGAAGATCCGTCGCGCCGGTTGGCTTTAACTTTGAAAGCTGCGCGATCACGTCGCCGAGATGACCACGCCGCGAGCGGGCGGGAAGCGATGCATGCAACTTTTCATCAAATGTGATCAAGCCGACTGGGTCTTGTTGCATGATCATCAAGTACGTCAACGCAGCCGCCAAGCATGTCACGTATTCGAACTTCGTCATCGACTGGCTTTCCGTAAAACCCATCGATGATGAGAGATCAATCACCAGATAGCCGTAGAGGTTTGTCTCGGCTTCGAAACGCTTGACGAAGTACTTGTCCGTCTTTGCGTAGACCAACCAATCGATCAGCTTTGGGTCATCGCCTCGGTTGTAGCGACGATGCTCACTGAATTGGACGGAAAATCCTTGGAAGGGGCTGCTGTGCAGTCCCTGCAAGAAACCGCGAACGACCATTCGGGCCCGCAGGTCGAGCCGTTGTATCTGTTGGAGGGCTTCCGGTGAGAGCAGGCTACTCATCGCTTGGCCAGCTTTTCCGGTTGCGGTGGCTTCACGTCTTCGAGCAAACGCGACACGATGGCATCGCTATCCAAACCTTCCGCGGTTGCCTGAAAATTCGTGCCGATTCGATG
>JBCCOI010000428.1:0-6754 GCA_039025515.1 Planctomycetota bacterium | reverse complement strand
GATGAGCGGGATTCGTTTGAGCCGTGACTTGATTTCGCTGATGCGATCCCAGTCCGCATGGCCGCGGAACATGTCCTTGGCGGTTCGTCCGTGAACGGTCAGTGCTGCCGCGCCGGCGTCCTCAACCACAGTCGCGACGTCATTGCAATTGATCGAATCGGGGCTACATCCCAGCCGAATCTTTGCGGTCACCGGGGTCGGAGAGCAAGCTTCGACGAGTCTGGAGATGATTTCGTACATCCGCTGGGGTGTCCGAAGCAGATAGCTTCCGCTGTGCGCTTTTTCAGTGACTTGTCGAACCGGACAACCGAAGTTGATGTCGACGACGCTGACCTGATATTCCTCAACCAGTCGTCGACCTACTTTCGCCATCGTCTCGGGGTCATTGTCCCAAATCTGGACAGCCAACGGTCGCGCCTCTTCGGCGACCCCCCAGAGCCGCTCGGGATGTTCGGCGACATTCTCGTCCATCCACACGAATCCTCTCGCATTGACCATCTCTGTTGCGATCAAGCCGACTCCGCCGTATTCCCGAACCATCTGCCGAAATGCGGCGTTGGTGAAACCCGCCATCGGAGCTTGCAAAATTGGTGGATCTACCACCAGATTGCCAATTGTGAACGGTGGAGGGGGAAGCTGTCGGGTCATCTCGGAGAATTCAATTGATTCGGGTCGACTCGAAAAAGCCGGTTTTGGTAACGGACACAAAATAACACAAAAGATCGCGTCTCCTCGAGAGTCCTCGGCTGTCTTTGCAGCGCATCGAGTGGGTTTGGTGACGCATCCAACACGAACGGATTCGACAGATGGACGTGATTTTCGGCGTACCCGTCATCTCAATGTTTTGCCTCGTCGCGGCAGGCCTCTTTATCGGGCACCTGCTTTGGTACCGCGATACCAGCGAGCTTGACGAAGAGATCGCCGAACTGGAGAAACAGTTGAAGATCGCGGGCGATGATTTTCAGCACCGAGAACATGAAATTGGGACACTGACTCGAAAAGTCAAAGAGCAAGACGTCGACTTGGATCGCGCCCGTTCGGCGCTGGCGTCACTTCAAGAGCAAAATGCCTCGTTGCAGCACGCGGTTGCTGATGCCGGTTCGGATTTACACGCAGAACAAGTCGCCGCAGTGGACACGCTGCGAAACGAACTCGCTGTGGCTGTGGCGGATAAAGAGGAGTTGGACAGATCCTACGCAAAAGCCAATGCCGAGAATGAGCAACTTCGCGGGGAACTCGAACAAGCCGAAACGGCTCGTCGAGAAGCCGTCGACAAACTCGATCAGGGTCAGTCGGCGGATGTGGATTTCGAACGCCAATTGAGCGAAAGCAAAGCTCTGATCGGTTCTCTCGAGCAAACGAATCTCGCCCAGGCGGAACAGCTCGCAGAGCTTACGCGTGAACTTGAAGCACAAGTCCCCGAGATGGCAGCATTGAGCGAACGTCTTCGGGAGAAGGACACCGAACTGTCCGAGATGCAGTCGCGGATCGAAGCGACGCAATCTGAGTTGCAAAACAAGACGACGGAATCCGAGGAAAGTTCGCGGGTGATTGAGGTTCAATCGAGCCAAATTGACGAGTACGCGACTTCGATCGAGTCGCTCAAACAGCAGATCGAAGGGCTTTCGGCAACCAGCCAGACGGACGTTGCAGAAAGGGAATCACTCATCCAAGAGCTTCGTGAAAAACTGTCCGAGCAAGAGAGCCAGCTCGCGTCGGCCCGTGACGACCTGCAACAAGCGCTAATTGACATCGCAGCCCGTGAGGAGGTCTTGGAAAGTGTTCGCGGAGAGAGCAACGAGTATGTCGAATCGCTTCGCCAAGAACTTGATGAACTCAGATCAATTCGCCAACAGCGCGACGACGCTTCCGCGAAATATGCATCGGTTGTCACCAGCATTGAAACGATGCAGCAGCAGTTGGCTGGCGCGCTCGATCAAGCCGAACGGACGGCGGATCAGAATGAGAGGTTGGCGGATCTCGTCGAACAGAAACAGAAACGGATCGGCGAACTCGAATCGGAACTGATGTCCGCAGGCGAAGTCGAGGGCGAGCTCTTGGGCTTACGGAGTGAACTGGAGTCCTCCAGCGACGCCCTCGAAGATCGTGATCGGTTGATCACATCGCTGCGTGAAGAACTCGAACCGTTGCGCGAACTCAAGCAGCAAACGTCCGTCGCCGAAGCGGAACACGAGACGCTTGCCGTACAACTTCACGAAGCCAACCTGACCGTCGTTTCGCTGCGTGAGGAGCTCTCGCAATTCGACGGTTATTCAGACCACGTCAACGAGCTACAACAAAAAGTCGACCGATTGAAGTCGGAGTTGGAGGAGTCGAGGCAAGTCGCCGAGCAGGAACAGTCGATCCGTTCTGAGATGGATCGAAACCTGAGTGAAAAAACCACGATCGTTGCCGAACTATCCAAGCGATGTGAGCTCATCGAACCACTCGAGAAACGTGCAAAATCGCTGGAAGATAGAGTCGAGTCGGGCTTGGAACGCATTGATCAACTCACGGAGCAACTCGCCCATCGGCAACTCAAGATCGACGAGCTGGACGAGCGTTTGATGGTCGTGGACTCATTGGAGGATGACAACCAATCACTGACGGATAAAGTCGCGGAAGGAGTCGCGAAGCTGGAGGCCCTCACCAATACACTTCGGGATAAAGAAACCGAGTTCACCGAGCTTCAAGAACGTTGCGAAAGGATTCCGGATCTGGAGGCCTATGCTGACGAGATGTTCCAGCAACTCAATATTCGGCAAGTTGCACTCAGGCACGCGAGCGATGAGTTGGGACGACGGGACGAGAAAATGAGTGCTCTGGAAGCCCTAGAGCGTTCCCACGACGAAGTCACGGAGGAGTGCGAGCGATTGAAGGCTGAAGTCGCTGAGCAAGTCCGTTCTCAGGCGGGATTGTCAGAAAGTCTCAGTGATCAAGAACGAGAGATCGAGTCCTTGCGGGCAAGCGAGGAGGAATTGGTCGCGATGCGATTCCGCTTTGAGAAAGCCGAATCTGACATTCAGGAGCTTGCTCAGGCGAAGGATGAGCTTTCCAAACAAGTCGAATCGTCGACGAAAGCGTTGGAAGCAGCATCGGACAACACGACGGCACTGCAGCGAGAGCTGCGATTGTCAAATGAGAGGTCGGAGTCTCTACGCGATGAGCTCAATCACACCCTCGCTGAACTTGAGACTCAAAAACAGAGCGAAGAAACGCTGCGAAACCACATTCGCGAAAGCGATGCCGAAATCCACGAACTTAAGCGTCGCATTGCAAGCGTTTCAGACGTCGAGAAGCAACTTCATTTGCGTGAAGCCGAGATTACGCAGCTCAAAGAGCAAAGCGAACTCCAAACGCGGGCATTCGCGGAACAAAGAGAAGAACTGCTTCAGTTGCGTGAAGACGTCGCCGATTTAGACGCAACCAATAAACAGCTCGATGTGATGCGGGACCGACTCGCGAAGTCAAACGAGCAATGCGAGTCGTTGGTGACGGCCAATCAGTCACTCGAGAACAAAGTGGCCAAACTGGTCACGGAACTCGACGTGTCAGGAGTGGCGGTCGAGGATCTGGAACGACGTCTGACAACAAAGACGGAGCAGTTGGAAAAATCGCTCGTGGAAGTTTCACAGGCTGTATCGCAAAGCGATCGACAGCAAGATGAAATCACTCGTCTGCAATCGGCGAATGACCTGCAGCTTGCCAAGTCCAGTGACTTGATGGCCCGCTTGAAACAGGTCAGTGAAGAGCACGAAGCGAGCTTAAAGGCAAACGAATCGGCACAGTCTTCGATTCGAGGGCTTCAAGAAGAAATCCATCGTCAGACCGAAACGATTCGCACACTGCGTCGGCAACGAGGGTCGATTGCGGACCTCGAAGGCGATGATCGCCGCGCCGCGTGATCGCAGGGCTCTTTAAAGTGATCGCAGGGCATGCTACTTCTGAAGCCCTCGAATGCCCAAGCCCAGCCCGAATTGTTCGACGAAAGCAGCTTCCTCCAGTCCAAAATTGTTCTTCAACGCTTCGCCCTGCGGCGTGCCGAGTTTGATGTCGTTGAAAAACTGCCCGAAAGCTTGGGGGCTGAGCTTAATTAAGTGGTTGACAAGCATCACGGTCAGAAACCGGCGTTCCATTGCGATGTCGGTTGCATCCAAGATGCCGAGTAAGCTCTGTTTTGAACGCAGCTCGGACGAAAACCTTGACTTGTTTCGGTTGTAGCTCTTCGAGTCGGGGAACATCGCCGAAGACACCCAGCCGCGGGCGCCAGTCTGAAGCCAGACGGGTAAATCTGCGTTTGATACCGTGCGGCCGAGGTAACCGCCTGCGATGGCCCAACAGATGTTCTTGGCGATGCCCTTGTTGAGGCTCTTGCCGTAGCAGGCGATGACAAACCTCTTTGGGCTACCGTGATAAAGAAACGAGGAGCTCCCAAAGTTGGGATTGTTCATCGCATTGGTTTCAAAGCTCGCGTAATCCCTCTGTTCCGTCGACGCGAACACGATCGCCTTTCCGTGCCAGACATTCGTGTCTTCGGGCAGTCGAAAGAGTGAATTCATCCTTCGACAGGTTTCGTCAACGTAGTTTCCCAAGAACTTTGCCGCCTCGGGTGGCCCCTTGCAAACGATCAGTCCGAATTCAGATTCGTGGATCTGAATGTTCGGCAGCGCCATCTTCTTAAGCGAGCTGCGAAGGAATGTCTTATGTTCCTCCACCGCTGCTTCCGACTCGTCTTCGTCCTGGATCTTGCGAAGTTCCTTCCCCATACCTTCCAATCGGCCCATCGCTTCGCCGATGGCTGCCAGGTGATCGATCAAATAGAGTCCGTCCGATGGAGCGTGATAGCGAAAACGATACGGGCGGCCTTCAATCTTGATCGAGTAAACCTCGGAGGCCTTCTTTTTCGGTTTGCGACGACCGTCCGCGTACTGAACAAAGTCAATCGCTCCGGTCTTGCGGTCGGTCAAGAACGCTTCAATCTCCGTGTCGAAGATCCGCACTCCGCTAAGCAACCGGATCTCGGCCGGGCGATTTCGCAGAATTCTGGGTTGCTGCACGAACCCATCAAACGAAGGCGTTTGTGCCTCGACGATTCCACAAAGCAATAACGAGAAGCTGAAAAGGAAGGCTCTTGGCAAGAGCTTATCGGTTGTCATGAACGGACGCAAAAACATTCGATTGGCCTGGTCTTCGGAACTGGACAAAGCTGTCGGATTCCTAAGCATACCCGGACGATCACGCACGTAGTATTCGCCACCGAAAACCCTTCGTTCCGACGTATCCCTCGACGAACACCCCCGGGGCAACGGGACACCGAGCAGCTGGGAGGCGGCTACTGAGCTGCTACCGAACGCCCGAGTTTGCCTCGGACCGCATTCACCGCCCAAACAGCCAGTATGGAGAGGCCGACCAGTGGAAAAGCGAAGCCCAAGACAAGTAGCAGCAACACGAGCCACTTCGGTTTGATCGCATCGCTGCGGTTGGGAAATCCGGTCTTGCCGGGCCGTCGTCGCGTCCACCACATGGCGAAACCGGCAACCGGCAACAGAACGAAAACGACCGAAGCGATCAACCAGATAAACTTCGTGACGATGCCGCCGACGCTTCCCACGTGTAGTGGGTAATTCCACTGCGTATAAATTGCCATGGGCGGCAAATCGGCCAAGCTCTGATCGGATAGGACTTCACCGCTTGCGCGGTCGAGATGAACGATTCGAGAGGCGGATGGCCCGTACCACCTACCCGCTTCGACTGAGATTGAGTCGGTTTCGACTTGCGGCAGGTGGATTGACATTCGCTTGTCGGCCATTCCTAGCTCATCGATCTGGGCAAGGAGACGACTGAGTCCCATCGTTTCTGAGGACGGATCGCTGACCGACTGGGGAGGCGCGACGACGACGTCAAATTGGCCTGAGACGAAGCCGACCATTTGAAAGACGCCACCCCAAACAAGCGAGTAGAGAAGTCCCGTTATCGCGACAACGAGCAGCAATGTCGAGACAAAAGCGCCGCCGATCGAGTGGAAATCGCGAAGCCAGACGTAGCGCTTGACCTTGATGCGTGGCACGAGGACGCCTTTTAAACGCGACCAATTCTTTGGCCACCACAGCACCAGCCCCAGCAGCGTTACCGCGATCGTCCAGCCCGTCGTCAGCTCGGTGAGGAAACGCCCTGGCGTGCCAGCCATCAAGCGTCGATGGATATCCAGGACAACCGTGAATAAGTTTGATTCTGGTATCTCACCGAGCACTCCTCCGCTTTCCGGATCGATGTAGAAACGTCGAACGGCGTAAGATCCGTCCGTCGCCATCATCAGCAGCGCAGGCGCCCGGCCGGAGTCTGGCTCAAGTTCGATTCCGTACATCTTGTAGTCGGAACCATGACGAGCCAAAAGTTCTTCGGCCGCGCGGTCAAGATTCAACTCGTCATGCGAATAAGCCGCCGCCGCCACATCGGCGTACCACCACAACTCCAGCTCCGGTTTGAAAATGTAAATCGCGCCGGTGATCGACAAGACGATTAGCACCGGACCGGCAATCATCCCGGCCCAAAAGTGCCAATTCCAAAAGAGACGCCGCAGCTTTGCGTCATTCATTCTGCGGTTCTCTCTTCGATGACGTGAACGATAAACGGACTCGCAATCATGGGTAACGAGCATCCTATTGGTGGAACTCGTAGTTGACCTTTACTTGGTAACCCGACGCGTGAGTTTTGAAGTTGCGCTTTTTTCGAGGTCGAGCTGAGATTGATCTTG
>JBCCOI010000427.1:0-6755 GCA_039025515.1 Planctomycetota bacterium | reverse complement strand
TTTGCGAGGGCGGCTTGCCGATCCCGGCGGACAAGAAAGCGGTTCCCAAAGAAACGTTCATCCAGCTTTTTCGTCATGCGATGTTGCCGCCCGATGATGCCATGGTTCTGCCCTACACGGCAAACCAGGAAGAGCCGACTCACGCGTGGGTTTCGTTGATGCTTCGTCCGTTGGTGTTGCCGGCCGTCCCAGGGTTTTCAAATGCGAAGTCGATGGAAGTTCGCTTCTTCGTCCCGGGGACATTGGTAAGCAATTTGGATTTCGTCGAGTCGATCTTTGGCAACGCCGGTGACCCGCTGCTACCGGAAAACGATGCCGGGCTGGATGTTGAGTCATGGACGGGACATACGGGCTGCGTCATTCTCGCACCGCATTTGGGTCGGTTGACGAAAAAACAGGTCGGGCTTCCGCACGCGAGCGAAGCCAGTGAGCGTCAACGTCGTGACGGCATGTGCTGGGAAAGTGAAGCGGAGCTGTACAACGAAGGATCCGCATTCAAATTGACTTGTCGCGATCGCAAGGGAGTCGTTGTAACGCTGATTGCCGATAACTATTACGGCTATTGCAAGAAGGAAGTAAAGACGCAAATCAGCTACGCTTGCAACTTGATGGGACGATCCGAAGAAGAGCACGCGGGCGGTGCACTTGCATTTGCGTCGTACTCACTGGGTGAGGAGTTTCAGGTCGACAGTCGGCGGTTCAATGGAAGGACCTTTTCGGATGTCTCACGCGACTACGCGGAATACATGACGGTTCAGCCGGAAGGGTACGGAATCGACGTTAACGATCCGACGATTTTGTACATCCCCGAAAACGCAAGAGTGACACTGGCCGAACGTTGCATCACTTGGAAAACTGATTCCGGGGATCAAAGAATTCGATTGTCACCCGATGAAATCTACATTGCACCAAGTGGCTACAAGATTCGGCTTGAGAAACACCCGAATGCTCCGTCGTGGCGGTTAGTGGGCACAGTCGGCGAAGGCGTTTTTTGCCACAAGCCATGCACGGTGAGCGGCGGCGGAAAAAGCGAGATCAGCAAGAGTCTCCGCGACTACATGCTTTACGGTCCGATCTTTCTCAATGACCGCGACGAGGACTTCAAAGCACTCGACGAGATCTTTTCACGAGACTTCTCCGATCGCTGGTCATCAGCCTACGAAGGACGCACGGACTACAGCGACTTTTCGAGTCGCAAAGTGCTCGACCCGAAGCGAAGCCTCGGCAGTGTGATCAAGCTGCTGACACCTTCGCCCGAATACAATGATGCTTATAACGCGTGGCTATCAACGATTCCGCCTCATGTGTATTCGATGGCGTTAATCATCAAACGATTCACGCGAAATAACGATTCGGTCGATTGGAAAAGTCGTTTCGGAGTCGACATCGTCAACGGCTCACTTGGTCACGAACTGAAACTTGGTGACCGAACCTTGGTGGGGACTTATCTCCGCGTCGGGTTGGACGATTCACGGTGGCGAACTTTCAAGCTGCGACAGGACTTCATCGCAGCGGCGAAAGTTCAGCGCGAAGATGACATCAGCGTCAGCACGGTGGTTCCGGGTGAGGTCGTGAAAGTTCAGGGCGTGGGAACGGGGCAAGCAGGTAGCTACAAGTTCGTCGAAAACTGTGAGTACCGATTATTCCAGCGGCCTGATGATGCAATCTATCGTGGCTTTGATAAACAAACAGAATGGGATTTGTCGCGACCCGAAAACTTCATCAGTAATTTCCATCCCGTGACCCACGAAGAAGCAAAGGAAATCGTTGAGGACGCTATCGAGTTCGACAAGTTTACCGAGCCGATGGCAGACCTCATGCAGGGGTCCCTGCATCGAGGAGACTCCTTCGTTGTCAGCACATCCAATCCGCGGATCGTCGACGGAAAGCCGACGAAGAATCCACGCTACCTACAGGACCGTCCAGATCTCGTCTACGCCCGTGACACTTACGTTGCACGTCGCGGAATGCAGTTTTATCGCGGTTTGAAACCGGGTGAACCGATCTACCAACCCGTTGGCGCCGTCCTGGGCGGGAGACGTAACAACCCGCCCGATGCCGCCGTCGGCATTCGGTCACTCGCCGTCTATTCACCGCTGCATTATCAGGAAATGCCCGAATTGGTGATGGATTATCTCTGTTCGTTGACCGGTAAGAGCCCAAGTACAACTGGGGCGGGTAGCGAGGGTGCACTCACGAAAGGCCCGTTCAACATGTTGATGCCGTCGACCGACATGAACAACATGATTGTGGCGATGATCCTGACGGAGCTCGGGGGCTTTAGCACGGCCGCGGGGCATATCGGGCCGCGTTACGAAGTCGGTCATGACATTTCACTTCTGATACCGGAAGTGTGGTGCCGGCTCTCTCCCGATGAACGTGATCCGCGTCGAATGATCGAGGAGGGAATGCTGGAGAAAGTGGATGATTTCGAGCACAACGGTGTGCGGATTCCGGCCAGCCGGCTCGGGTATCGAATCACGCGAGCTTTCGTTAGGCGTTACATGGCCCGCGTCTTTGATAATCCCGGCAAAGTCTTCACGGAGGAGATTCTGCGTCCTGAGACTCAGGATCTTGATTCGTACGCAGACGGAATTCTCCACATTGCGGAAGCACAGCAGCGTGTCGCCAAGCGATACTTCGAAGATGGCGGCTATGAACTCGCGTGCCCGCCGCTTCGTGCCGTCATTAGTATCCTTGCTCACGGCGAGTACGAAGGGAAGACGATTGATGACCCCGCGGTGCGAGACTTGTTCTCCCGTGAAAATTTACTCAAGAGCGATTGGTACCGTCGGCGTCTCAACGAACAACAAGCTCGCGACGAGCAGCACTGGAAGCACTCCATCGAAAGAGTCGAAGCCGCGATGCGAGCGGCCGACAAAGACCACGTCGAAATGGACTTGGATCTTAGTTCCCGATTGGCCTACGCAAAGAAGCAGTTGGAACTCACTCAGCAACCGACCTACGCGAATTCACTGGTCGGGTCGTTGGGGGCCGATCCCATGAGAGTTGCCGCAGACGATCCGCTGCTTGCCAATCGTCTGGCGTGATCGCGTTTCATGAAAGGACTCACACCGGCGACGACGAGCTTTTCTTACGGGCGTTAGGTACGCTCTCGCGGAAAGGACTCGCCGCCTCGACCACTATGTTTTTGATGCTGGAAATCAGTATTCGACGCCTGGTACGCGAGGCGCACCTTCGACGCCTGGTACGCGAGCCGCACCCGGTGGTGATGCCGGCGAAGTTGTGTTCGCAGCTGGGACGCTGAGTCCACGTCGTGATCGTGGTGTGGGCGCGACCGAACCTCGCAGCGTTCGCAAAGTTGCCGTTTCCGGAGGCATCGGCGGAATCGGGTAGCCCGTACGAAGTGTTGGAAAGCGTGAGGTGCCTTCGAACCAATCGGTTTCGTGTGGTTGTCGCGTCAGATCGCGAACGCGTCGTTCGATGATGTCGTCCGCCAGCTCTTTTCGAGACTTCATTTTCGCCTTCAATTCGTCAAGCTTTGCCTGGACGCGTTCAATCTCTTTCTCTCGAACGGCCATCTGTTCGTCGAATGCCTGAGCGACAAGTGATTTGACTTCTTCGAGGAGCGCGGACTTTTTTTCATCATTTGCTTCGCGGTTGTATTGTTCGGCGACCTGCGAGGCTTTGCGATCGCTTTCCGTCGTGCCTCTGGCAAAGCGGAACGTTTGCCCGGGAGTGCGAGCCCAATAGGAGATCGCGTACGGTTCCGTGGGGTCCGCTGTGAGCTCCAGTGGTTGCCCATCCGACGTGATCGCGATCGCCGTTTCATAGCTCCTTTGAACGGCGGACTCCTTCGCGTCGGCGGCTTGGGCAACATTGGCTGTCCTGTTATCAAGGACGACGTCTTGGGCGACGAGGTAACGGTATGCAGTTCCCACGGTAGCGGAGACTGCCAATGCGGGAATAAAGATCCAGCGTCTCATCATTCGATTCTCCTATTTGAAACGAAACTTGGTTGGTTAGACGGACAGTTGACGTTTACTTGGTGAGCAGTTGGTTCTCGAGTTCCATGAGCTCTCGCTCGAGCTGTATGAATTCGTTGTCCCAGAGTTGATCTTCCCACTGGGTTTGTTCATCCCACCGCATGTACGCCTCAACGTTGGCGGTTGCATCAAGGTTGCTCTTGGATTGAGCTTCGCCTTTCGCTGTGGCATCATCGCTTTGAAAGAGTCCGCTTAGTGCGAGCGCAGTAGCGACGCATGTGATGCAAAGACCAGCGATAAGGAAATGCGTTTGTGAAAATCGTTGGCGAGTTGTTTTGGTATCGGCTTGTTTTGCAACCTCGCGATGAGGTTCGGCGTGAAGTCGATCCGGAAGGGCGTATTCATTCGGGGCACGTGAATGTGCCAGGCAAGCCTCCAGTAGTTTTCTCGCATCCTTGGCACCGGCTAAACGATCGTCGGGGTCTTTCGCGTGTAGCAGTTCAAGGAGGTTGCAAGCCCAGGTGGGCAGATCACGCCTGATGCGATTCGCGGGTGTTTTCTCAGCCGACGCAACCGCAACCAACGTTGCGGCGATGCCTCGTCGGCGGAACGGTTCGCGCCCCGTCCACATCGCGTACAGAACGCTGCCCAGCGAAAAAAGATCACTGCGAGGATCAACGGCACCACCGGCCGCCTGCTCGGGACTCATGTACGGTGGTGTTCCCGCTATCATCCCGCTGGCGGTCAGCTGCATTTCGTCGAGAGTCTGCGCGAGGCCAAAATCGGAAAGCACGACGCGATGACCGTCTTCTTCGAGCAGGATGTTTCCGGGTTTCACGTCGCGGTGCACGACACCTTGACGGTGGGCCGCAGCCAGAGCGTCGGCGATCTGCATCGCGATGCTCAGGGAAGCCTCGAGTTCGAGCGGACCTTCTCGGTCAATTTTGTCTTGAAGCGAGCCTCCGCGAAGATGAGCGAGCACGAGATACGGTGGTCCCGCGTCGGCGACGACGCGATGGATCGGCATAATCGAGGGATGCGAGAGCGATGCCACGGAACGCGCTTCACGTTCAAACCGTCGCCGGGCGGATCCTCGTGCAGCCAAGTGCGGGTAGAGGATTTTGATGGCTACGCTTCGATCGAGATTCTTGTCAAACGCCGAGAGTACGACGCCGGTTCCGCCCCAACCGATCACGCCCGTGAGCACGTAATCTCCCAGCGTCCCGAGCGAGCTGACCGCCGCGGCATGATGGTCGCGTTCCTTGAGTTCCTGCGCCGTTTTGAAATCGGGCATCTGTTGCAAGATCGGCAACACGTCGCGAGTAAACTCGCGACCTTGCATCTCGCCGTACGTTTGACCCCAATGCTCGGGTTGCGGAACCGTGATGGTCGGGCCCAACGAATCGGTGGGCGAGTTCGTCGAATGGCCGTCGACGGAAATCTCGCTTTCAGCTTGAGTCACAGTGCCGAGTAAGTCGCGTGTCTCACGCCACCACTCCGGTTCGCCGGCAAGTTCTTCCAGACGTGCCTGACATTTGACGCACGATTCAATATGGTCCCAATGAAGCGGCTGTGTCGCTGAATTGTCTTGTGACTCTTCAAGCAGGGCGAGCAGGTCTTCTCGCGATAAACAACACTCGGCCGGACGGAGCGGTTTGGTCGTGCGAATCATAGTGCGGACTCCGATAACAGTTCTACCTCACGTCGGATCGCTGCCAGAACGCGACTCCTGGCGACATAGACTTGGGCGACACGAATACCGAGGTGCTTTGCGACCTCATCTTTTTCCTTGTCTTCTACGCAGCTCAGCCAGAACGCTTGCCAATTTGTTTCGGTGGTTCTTTGACGGACGTTCTTCGATGCGATTCGAAACAGTTGTCGTCGATGTTCAGTTTCAAAAAGGGCTTCCAATGGATCAACTTCGGCGGGCTCCATCGATGCTCCGGCGTTTCGATCTGTCGCGCCCGTCACGGAGGCGAGATTGAAGATTGGTCTTCGACGTCTTCGGAGTGTCTGCAAGGTTTGGTTCCTGGCGATCTTTGCGAGCCAACCGCGAAATGCGAAATCGCCCTCGCGTGGTTCGAAGCGATCAATTGCTCGCGACACGGCGAGCAAAGTTTCTTGTGCGATATCACCGGCCTCGTCGGAATCGACACCCAGCTTCATTGCGACTTGACGGATCAAGTTTCCGTACAGGTCCACGAACCGTTCCCATGCCGCCGCGTCACGCGGGTCTCGCAATCGGAGAATGAGGCTGAGACGGGTGTCCGGTGCCTGCATGTCGGATGGTCCTTGAGGTGTCGAATCCCACGAAGTCGCGGGCATTTATCCATCACAATGACCGGGCGGGCGAGATCTTGCAGCCACCAAAGAAAAAAAAACGAAAACGTACTTGCCGCGATCGTTCTCGTCGCATCCACGAGCATCGAACGCCTGAAAAAGCGTAGCGAGGTGGTTGGGAACCGGGAGGGTAATCCGTTTGGGCTGGGCTCGGCAGATTGCTGGGCCTTCGGCCCGATTTGGTCGGTAAAGCGCAACTTCAATAGGTATTCGCGGGCCGCTACCGAGCCGAACGGGAGAAAACACCAAATATCACGCGTCGACGAAATTTCCCTACGCCTGGGTGCATCCAACTCACGGCGGCCCGCGAATATCTCTCCGTGCACAACAAACCACCTTGGGGAATCGACCGGAAGCTGTTCGCTTCGGAATGCCTCCCCTTCAATTGCTTTCAAAACGGAGATTTACAGATGAAACGTTTTCTCGCGGGCACACTTGCTGCTCTGATCGCCACGTGCTGCAGTGTCC
>JBCCOI010000426.1:0-6757 GCA_039025515.1 Planctomycetota bacterium | reverse complement strand
CGCGGACGGCGATCTTGTTTTCGGCATCCAACGAAAAAAACCAGACGCCCGGTTTACCGTTCACCGAGACGTAAGTCCGGACATTCAACTCCAAGAATCTGCTGAGTCCTGGCAGTGCCGGCGAGAATCTTGGAGCGACATCAGTCATGAGGAATGGAACGACTCCAACCCAGGCATATCCTTCGCGAGTGTCCAAGGTCACACCCGCAGGCAATTGCCTCGCCAGCTTGTCAGGATCGACCCGCCAGTGGGCGAACAGCAATTCAGACCAAGTCATTCGCATGACCCAGGGCTGTTGTGGCAAGGGCCACGTTCGATCGGACCGCGACGGATTCGAAGTCTGTTTGGTTTTCGAGGCTCTCATTCGGCTTTAACCGGCCAGCCGACTTGATTGAAACAGCCGCCAAAGCGATCGTTTCGCTTCGCCGACCCCGATCCGCAGACCCCGATTCGTGGCCGTTTCCGCGATGAAGCCGCCTACCGAGAGCTTTGTGATGGGAACTCGGATCAGACGACGTCTTCCACCATTGACTTTCGAAAAGCGATCGCTTCCTTTTTGAACTTAAAAGTCTTGAATCGCTGGCGTCCATCCTCTTGCCAAGTCGCAACCCAACGTCCGTAGACGTTCTTGCTGACGCCCGTCACTCCGGATGAGTTGTTGGAAGCCTTTTTTCGAGGGCCACTTCGCCATTGCCGCTCACCCAGCTTGCGAATCATCTTATCGCGCCACTGCTGAGCATCTTTGAGAGATTTTCGGACTCCGCCATCGGAAAACCGAAAATACTTTGAATGCTGTACGCCGTCGCGGACGATTCGCACCGTCCACCCCTCCGGGCCTCGTGTGATATTTTGGTTTTTGCTCATCGCCAGAGTCTACCGACCCCGAATCTCGAATTCAACATACTCTAAACGCAATATCAGCCGTGATTTTCAGATACACTTACGAGCCGGCGGGCTCCGGTACCGGAGCAACGCTGCACGTCTTGCCCCACCTATTCAAACTCTGGCGTATGTACCGATTCGTCCCGCTCACGCGATTCGCAGCTTTGTTTGTGACCACCGCGCTCGCGAGTTCTGCACGGGCCGAGGTAGTGTCCGTTCCCGACGCCGCCGTGCCGACTTTCGAATCGGGTGCCAAACCCAGGAATGTCGTCTTCATTCTCTCAGATGATCATCGCTATGACGCGATGAGTTTCATGGGGCATCCATTCGCCAAGACGCCTCATCTGGATGCCATGGCAAAGAATGGCGCTCATCTGAAGAATGCTTTCGTCACGACATCCCTTTGTTCCCCGTCAAGAGCATCGATTCTGACGGGGCTCTACACGTTTCGGCACCGGGTCATCGATAACCAGCGACCCGTTCCGAAGGGAACGCTCTTCTTTCCCCAATATCTTCAGAACGCCGGTTATCGCACCGGGTTTATAGGGAAGTGGCACATGGGTCATGCCAACGACGACCCGAGACCCGGATTCGACTATTGGCTCAGCTTTAAAGGACAGGGAAAGTACTACCCTCCCAGCCCAGGCTACACGATCAACGAGAATGGGAAGCGAGTCACTCAAGACGGTTACATCACGACGCTTCTGACCAGAAAGGCCGTCGAGTTCCTCGAACAACAAGCGGGGGAAGACCAGCCGTTCTTTCTTTACCTCTCTCACAAAGCGGTGCATGGCCCCTTCACTCCCGAGCCCCGATATGAGGGAACTCTGGCAGACGAGCCGTTCGCGTTGCCAACGTCCGGCGAGCGTTTATCCGACAACTTGCTCAATCGACCTCGCTGGCTTTTGGACCAACGAAATAGTTGGCACGGTGCCGACTTCCCGCTCCACACCGGTAGCACCGTCGAGGCATTCTACAAGAGCTACTGCGAAGCCCTTCGATCCGTCGATGACAGCGTCGGGGCTGTGTTTGAACAGTTGAAGAAGATGGGGATCTACGAAGACACGCTTGTGATCTACATGGGCGACAACGGCTACATGTTCGGTGAACATGGACTGATCGACAAACGCGTCGCCTACGAGACGTCCGCACGCGTTCCGATGTTGATGCAATGTCCTAAGTTGATTGAGGGCGGCACCGTCGTAAACGAAGTTGTTGCCAACATCGATATCGCTCCAACCGTCATGGAAGCGATGGGGCTACAGAAGCCGCCACACATGGACGGAACAAGTTTTCTTCCGCTTGCGTTGAATGAAGAGATTCCTTGGCGAGAATACTTTCTCTACGTCTACTACTGGGAACAAAACTATCCCCAGACGCCCACACACTTTTCGATCCGAGGCGATCAATACAAATACACCACGTACTATGGTCTCTGGGACACCGATGAGCTGTTCGATATCCGAGCGGATCCGATGGAGCAGAACAATCTAATCCATGACGAACGGTTCGCGGACACCAAACAGCAACTGCAATCCCGTTTGTATGAGATGATGGACGAGTTGGGCGGGATGGAAATACCGCTCAATCCACCCCGTGGTCGTCAACAGAACAAACGGCTTCGCAGCCGTGGTGGAGTCGAATCCGCAGACTTCCCCGAAGCGATGGTCGTCGATGAACCGCTCCGCAAAGAACTGAAATAGTCTCCCCAGTGCTCCGGAAGAATCCAGATGATGATGTTTCGGCTGATCCTGTGCACAGCCTCGTGTCTCGTCGACAAAGAGGAAATTGAAGAGCGGCGAGAGTTGCAGTCCTCCATCATGCCCAATGGGTTGCTGGGTCCGTTCACCGTCCACGAGATACGCAGTCTTTTTGCATATCTTCTGCAGAAGCAATGACATGGAAGGGGCCGATTTGATGCAACGCGATTCTGAAGTCTTGATGGCGCTCGAGAGAGGTGAACCTGTCGATCCAGCTGAGTTGCTTCCGTTGGTGTACCGCGAGCTTCGACAGCTTGCCGCGAGGGAGTTGGCGACCGATGGCGCACGACATTCACTCCAGCCAACGGTTGTGGTCCATGAAGCCTACCTGAAGCTCTTCAGCAAGGAGACACCTCAGACATGGTCAAGCCGAAGGCACTTCTTCGGAGCTGCAGCGATTGCGATGCGACGAATCTTGGTCGATCACGCTCGCAAAAAGCGATCCTTAAAGCGAGGCGGCGACCGACGCAGGGTCGAACTCGAGGTCGCTAGCTTTGAGGCACCTGAAGAGTCACCTGATCTACTCGATCTAGATTCGGCTTTAACGGATCTTGCATCGGAGCACCCTAGGCTATCGGAATTGGTCTCGCTACGGTACTTCGCCGGCCTAAAGATCGAACAGGCTGCAGCAACACTTCATATATCGCGTCGCACGGCAGAGCGTGATTGGACCTATGCCAAGGCTTGGCTCTTGGAACGCTTACATCGATCGGATTAGCATCCTGCGGAGTTTAGTCAGGGCAGTTTCGCTCACGACACTTCAATTCCGGAAGGTTCGATTGAGACCCGCCTCTGCACAGCGGATCGCCGCCACTTGATTTGGAGATTTTTGATTTCTTCGAGAAAAGTGCGGCTCTTTTTGGCGGAGTTCCAAATGGACTTCGCACATAAGAGAGACGACAGGGGATTCAATGTTTGTAGAGGATTGATGTTGTGGACGAGAAGAGTCTCTTTCTCCAGGCGCTCGCCAAGCCCGCAGGCGATCAGCGAATTCAATGGCTCCAACAGGCTTGCGGATCTAATCATGACCTTCTGGATCGCCTCCTGAGACTGCTTTCCCATCATGAAAAGTCGGGGGATTTTCTGGAGTCGCCGGCAATCGGCAGCCTCCATAGTGTTGAGAGCGAATCAACGTCGAACTCCCGGGATAGGCCGGAGACTGAGGCGAGCGAGTTCCTGGGTATGACGCTGGCCGATTCGGGGCTCCGTGACGCAAGCGTGATGCCTGCCATCGGTGCGACACTTCATGAGATGCCTAGGGTTTCACTGAGGATTTCCGCCGAAGAAGGATCTGATCCGATCGCATCGCCTGATTCTGATGAGCTACCTCAAGTCCAGCCTGAGAGTCGCTATCGTTTGGATGGTGAGATTGCTCGCGGTGGAATGGGGGCAATCATCAAAGCCCGCGACACAGACCTTGGTCGAGATTTGGCGATCAAGATTCTCCTTGACGCACATCGACAAAAGCCTGAAGTGGTTCAACGGTTCGTCGAAGAAGCTCAGATAGGCGGGCAGCTGCAACACCCCGGAATTGCGCCGATCTACGAGTTAGGTCGTTTCGCCGACAACAGGCCCTTTTTCAGCATGAAATTGGTAAAGGGAAAAACTCTTGCGCGGCTGTTGGCGGATAGAAAACATACCGCGGAGAATCTCTCTGCATTCCTCGGGCATTTTGCCCAGGTTTGCCAAACGGTGGCTTACGCCCACAGCCGAGGTGTCATCCACCGAGATTTGAAACCCGCCAACATAATGATTGGAGCATTTGGTGAAGTCCAAGTCATGGATTGGGGGTTGGCAAAAGTGCTCTTGCGGGGAGGTATTGCGGATGAAAGGTACGCTAAAAGCGAAGCTGCCGGTGGCGGAACAATAAAGACGCTGCGTAGCGGTGTCGGCGCAGAGTCGATGGATGCATCCTCGAGTGTTGCTTCACAGACTCGGCTTGGGAGTGTTATGGGAACGCCAGCATACATGCCACCCGAACAGGCTCTCGGTAAGAACTACGATGTTGATGAACGTTCGGACGTCTTTGGTCTCGGCGCTATCCTATGCGAAATCTTGACCGGTAAACCACCTTACGCCGCCACCGATTCAACGAAGTCTTATGAGCTTGCATGCTCTTGCCAACTTGAAGAGTGTTTTCGGCGTTTGGCCGATTGCACGGCGGATACGGAATTAATCTCGCTCGCGGAGCAGTGCCTCAAGGAGAACCGGAAGGAGCGACCACGCGATGCGAAGTGCTTGGCGAACGCTATCGAAGATTATGAAGCAGGAATCCAGCACAGACTTCAGCATGCAACCGTTGAAAAAGCCCAGGCGGAAGTAAAGGCTGCCGAGGAGAAGCATCGACGACGCCTTGCACTTCGTTGGACGCTCGCGGTGATGCTTCTATTGCTGAGTGGAATTGGAATTGTCTCCTACTCCCTGTTTCAGGAGGGCGCTGCGCGAAGGGAGGCAGAGCGAGTGACCGAGCTGGCAAAGCTCGCCGCCTCCAGGGAGAAAATCGCTGCCACGGATGCCCGCAAGGCTCAGGCGGAAGCTGACTTCCGATTGACTCGGCTCTACACTGCTGCCGGATCTAAGTCCATGGAACGCAACAAGGCTTCTGAAGCGTTACTCTGGTGGGCGACGGCCTGGGATTCAGATAAGGACAAACAGAACGAAGAAGGACACCGAAGTCGATTGGCCGCGGCTTTTGAGAGCATGCCACGCCTTGCCGGCATCTGTTTCCATCCCGAAAGCGTGTATGACTTGGATATCAATCCCCAAGGTACCCGCTTAGTAACACACTCGCAAGGTAAGCATGCATTCGTTTGGGACATTGCGGCCAGCAGACTCACTACTCGTCCGCTTACCCACTCTGCAGACGTCACCAGCGTCGAGTTCAGCCAAGACGGATCTCTGATACTGACCGGGTCCGAAGACGGTAAGGCCACCTTGTGGGACGCAAATACGGGCGAGATCCAGAAGGCCTTCTCTCATGAGGAGCCAGTAGTAGCGGCACAGTTTTCGGCGTTCGGGAAGCGTGTCGCAGTCGCTGCCGGAACAAAACTCTATCGTTGGAATGTCGAGACCCGTGAATCCATTGGCAGCCCGATGGATTGTGGAAGTAAGATCTGGTACCTCCAGGCGAGTCAGCTTCATGATCTCGTAGTGACCGCAAGCACCGATTCGACCGCAAACGTATGGAGTTTGGACAGCGGAACAAACGTCTCAGGTCCATGGCCGCAGCGGGTACCGGTTGGTGATCAATTTGTGTTTTACAAGGCTGGGCCATCGCTTAGCCCGAACGGCAAAACGCTCGTTACGTTTCTCCCTTCTTCGGATAAAAAGACAAGTGCCGTAGCCATCCGGATCGATGGAGAGAATCAAGAACGCGTCTCTGAGACTGGCGCGTCGATGCTATGTTCACCTCAGTGGTCTCAAGACGGAAACTCGTTCTTCATCGCTGGACGCGACGGAACGCAGCAAATTCAAGTAGAAGTATCGACAGGTAAGGTTCTTTCTGTTCTCCAGCATCCTCGCGAGACCGCGTTCGTCGCGGTTGGAAAGTCCAACGCATACTGTTCGATAAGCGGTGGTGGCATTCAACGGTGGGACATCGAACAATCACTCCCAATCGGTCAACGCATCCAGATGTGCGATTTTGTGAAGCAGTTGAGGCTTTCGTCCGATGGAAAGTGGTTGATCGCTAGCTCGGATGATGGTACGGCGCGAGTTTGGGATTTACGACCTTCCGAGCAGATCGTGCCCTATTCGTATTCATCCGGAGCGTCAAACCGGGCGGTTTATGAAGACGGGTCTAGTTACGACCCTAAAGCGATAGCACGTTCACAAGCACGATCTCGGGAGGATTGCTGTACAACCGAAGGACGGGGGAAAACAAAGTGCTTCCGCATGACGACCCCGTTACCGCAAGTTGTTTCTCGGCGGACGGAAAACGCGTCGCGACGTTAGCCCGCAATCTGATTCAAATTTGGGATGTGAAAACCGCAACGAGAGTCAGTCCGCCCATCGAGATCGATGGCGCGTCCACGCTTCGCCCTCAAATCGCGCTCAACACACAAGGCACGCGTGTCGGGTTAACGTATCGCTGCAATATGCTGGATCGGAGTCGT
>JBCCOI010000425.1:0-6758 GCA_039025515.1 Planctomycetota bacterium | reverse complement strand
CGTGCTGGGTGTGTCCCAAAGTGGCTTTGTCATCACTGATTGCGCGATGCAGGGCGGAGACTCTGGCGGCCCATTACTCGATATGAATGGACGCGTTGTCGGTATCAACAGCTTCTGCACGCCAAATTTAGCAGTCAACGTGCATGGTCCGATCGATGCCATGCTCGACCAGTGGACGGAGTTGCTAGGCGGTAGCGTTATTGAGACTTCCAGTCCAGACTTGAACCTAATGCGCATCTTGTCTGCCAAGTCTCTTTCGCAAAGTGACTCCATGCGCGAGGCCTTCAACTCCAGCGTGCAGGGTGTCGATGGCAGCGTCGTGCAGGTGCTCGTTGAAGACACAGTGCGTGTACTTGGAACGGCGATCGCACCTGACTTGATCGTCACTAAGTACAGTGAGCTCGTCGCCAGCGATGTCATAGGAAGCCGCACTTGCCGACAGGGAGAAGCTTCGTGGCCCTACACGATCCTGGGTCACGATCTCCCGTCAGATCTCGCCCTACTGAAACTAGACGGTGCGCGTCTCAAGCCGATCGTCTGGCACAACGAGACTCCGCTCGTTGGTTCCTTTCTGGCGTCGCCGGGCGTAGAAAACTTGCCAAACGGTATCGGTGTGCTCTCCGCCGCACCGTACCAACACACGCAACCACACATCAAGTTTGGAGCCTGGTTCAAAAACTGGTTCCATGGCGCGCCCGAGATACAGAGCGCATCCGACGGTGGTGCGGCGCGTCGTGCGGGGTTGCGTGAAGGTGATGTCGTCGTGCAACTGGATGACCAACGCATCGAGAATGCCCAGCAGTTGATGAGCGTCCTTACTGAGCGAAGAGTGGGCGATAAAGTCGGTGTCGCGGTGAAGCGAGAAGATCAAGAACTAAGAATTGATCTCACACTAGGTGCCTACCGCGGCCGCGAGCGACAGGGCCAAGAAATTGTATGGGGACCACTTAGTGATATCCGCAGCGGATTCGAGACCGTTCTGCAGCACGACACCGTTCTTAAACCCGAGCAGTGTGGTGGGCCGTTGATCGACCTGAGTGGACGTGCGATTGGTTTAAACATCGCTCGCGCGGGTCGAGTCGAGACTCTCGCTTTACCGGCACTCGAAGTTCAAAGTCTCGTCGCGAGCTTGCTGACAGCTTCTGAGTCAGCGAAGCCTTTGAACAATGACACACCCCCGACACAATCGAAGGCTGACACGGTCCTCATGGATCTTGAAAATCGAGTACTCTGGACGCGGCCAGCCTTGGAAGGAACTCCCAGAGGCCATGCTTCGTCACCGGTGATGAAGTTGGCTAACCTAGGCGATGAAGCTAATCGATCTGGGAGCGAGACAGCAATCGCCCTTCAAACCTTTGGAACTCGCGGTTTCGTCTGGCGTGAGATTCTTTACCGACGAACGCGACCGACACTTTTAGGGCGACAAACAGAATCGCCAGCGGGATCGCACATCCGATCAGAGGCACGATGAACGGGAATGCGGCGAGGCACACCAGCAACGTCAGCAAATAGAGACAGCAGTCTTCGCTTCGGTCCACGCGGCACATCGAGTAATCCTCAAAAACTTCGGGCTCAGTTGATGCGTTGACGCCGCAAGCTGCGGGCGTTTGGTTTGACCTTCCTGGCCTTCGGACCCTCGCTAAGAAACGGCCAATGCTAGAGTGGCGTGGTTGGTAGTGGATGAGGCGACGAATTCCCGCACCAATGGACTTGTAGCCTCATCCACTACGCCAGAAATTGATTGGCCGTTCTTTAGCGTCTTAGGGCCCGCGGCTAGCTAGCGCCGTCGGCTCACCGACAGAAATAGTTTGCTCGGGATCCCTTCTTGTCGTCGGATTCTGCTCTGGCTACGCTAGCGAACGGAGAGATCAACGATGTTACGGCGACCGTTCACATTTCTTCTCACGCTCTTTTTCGTTCTGGGGAACTTAGTTCCTCCGTCGAACGGTTCGGCAATTGTTTCTGCCGCAAAACAAACGCCTGCCCATTTTCATCTTTGGGCCGCACACCATCACGATCACACCTGCGGCCACCATCATCACTCGTCCGTACGCGACGACCACAGCAAGGCCAGCGAGTCGGCCGATGTTCCAAAGAGCGAAAGTGGTCCGCTCGACTCGACCGAGCATGATCGTGATGCAGTTTACGTTTTGACCGGTTGCTGGTGCGTCCAAAGTCACGAACCGACTGCGGAAAGACTGGCTCGTTTGTCACCGAGTGTGAGGAGATTGCCACGGAAACGCGAAATCGTTCTCGATGGTTATCCTTCCACCGAACGGTATCTTTGCGATTCGAATATTGGCCGCAACACTGTGTTGTTGCATGCTGCGCTAAGGCTGTAAGCATTACGGCAACCTGCTGGCATTTACCATGTCACCGGTACCAATTGGCAATGCTTCCAGCCCATTCTTCTTCGCGTAACTTTGCGCGATTTTAATCGCATTATTTTATGTTTTCACGATACCTGTTGCGGTTCGCCATGATCGCCCTAGCGGCGATTTGTATCGGTGTTGCCGCATGGTCTTATCGAACCCAATCGGTTGCGATGGACGGTTCGGTGGAGATGACAAATGCCTCCAAGCAATCACCTCGTGAGTCTTCCTTACTGGAACTCAAACCGCAAGCTCGAAAGAACCTGAACCTCGCCGTCGCAGTCGCGAGGCCGACTCGCCACTGGCGAACGACTACGATCCCCGGCGTTGTTCAAGATCGACCCGGAGTTTCTGATCGAGGCGTGACATCACCCGCGGTCGGCACTGTTTCGGAAATTCACAGGTTTGAAGGCGATACCGTCAGTCCTGGAGGTCGTTTGATCACGATCCAACTCTTCAGCGAATACCTTCAGGCGACACAAACTCAACTCTTCAAGTCGGCAAAAGAACTGGAGATCATTCAGGGCGAGATTCAGCGACTTGCCGGCGTCACGGCCAGTGGTGGCGTGTCGGGATCGAAGTTGATTGCCCTGGAGAATGATGCCGCACGGCAAGAAACCCTGGTCGTTTCTGCCAAACAAGAATTGCTCAACCGAGGGCTGAGTCCCGCTCAAATCCGCAAGATCGAAGCGGGTGAATTCGTGTCGTCCGTAGAAGTGTCTGCACCTCCGAAACGGGCAACCGATCAAGAGACTGCAACGGCTTACGAACTCCAGACGCTTGCGGTCGAGTTGGGGCAATCGGTTCAAGCCGGCCACCTGCTGGTTTCACTCGCGGACCACTCCCAACTCTACGTCGTCGGCCACGCCTTCAAACATGAATCCGAGCTTCTTCAAAGCTGCGCGCAGTCTGGGCAGCAAGTCGAAATCGAGTTCGCCGATGACGACGGTCAGGGTTGGCCCGACTTCAAACAGCCATTTCGGATTCGTCATCTCGCCAACACGATCGACCCGCAGAGTCGCACGTTAGACTTTTTTGTTCCGGTCACCAATCAGTCTCGGTCGTTCAATCGAGACGGAGAACCGTTTTTGGTTTGGAGGTTTCGCCCCGGACAGAGAGCCCGGATTCATGTACCCGTCGAAGAGTTTACGGACGTGTTCGTCGTGCCAATCGACGGTGTCGCCTTCGAAGGTCCACAGGCATACGTGTACCGACAAAACGGCGACCTATTCAAGCAAATTGCCGTTCAGGTGGTTCATAAGGACCGACGGAACGTGGTCATCGCCGGAGATGGATCGTTCGCTTCAGGAAGCTATCTCGCGCAGAACGCCGCAGCTTCATTAAGGCGAATCTTGAAAGCTCAATCCAAGAGCGATCAGCCTCCCGGCTACCACGTGCACGCCGACGGCTCGGTTCACGCGGAGCACTAAACGGCAATTAGACATGTCGGATCTACTCTCCGCCATCCTGGAATGTTCGCTTCGAAACCGGCTGATCGTACTGATCGCCAGTATGGTTGCACTCGCCTATGGCATCTTCCTCGGCTTTCGCATGCCCATCGATGTCTTTCCCGACCTAGACCGTCCGCGAGTGGTCATCATCACGGAAGCTCCGGGCATGGCAACGGAGGAAGTCGAAACGTTGGTAACACTACCAATCGAACTTGCGCTAATGGGAGCGAGCGGCGTTCAAGATGTACGCAGTCAGACAACCTCCGGCCTCAATGTCGTCTACGTGGAATTCGACTGGTCGACGGAAGTTCGCGCGGCTCGGCAAACGGTTAGCGAGCGGTTGGCGACATTGACGGGCAGCTTGCCGGTCGGCATCCAACCTCAAATGACACCGCCGGCATCCATCATGGGTCAGATCGTCGTCGCAGGGGCGTACCTGCAACGCGGGCCCCGAGGCGGGCGACTCACCACGCTGGTCGATAAAGCGCGTACCGCCGAGCTGATTCTCACGGACGGCGAAGCAACGGTGCAACTTTGGAGGGTCAACGACCGAGCAAACATGAGTAGCTGGGCGCCGCTTGAGTCCCAAGTGATCGAGTTGACTGCGGACACAAACCGTCCGAATCAGGAGGCCAGTGCGATCGTCGAAACGCCAGAAGGCCGCGAAAGTGTCGTTTGGCGCTCCGAATCAGATGCGATTATGGAACTCCGGACGACCGCCGATTGGGTGATTCGCCCGCAACTCGCAAAAATCGCCGGGGTTGCGGAGGTCTTGTTGCAAGGTGGAGATCAAAAGCAGTACCAGATCTTGCTCGACCCTACGGCGCTCCTCGAGTACGACGTCACGGTGCATCAAGTCGTCCAAGCACTACGCGAAAGCAATATCAATACGAGCGGCGGCTTCGCGATCACCGGCGAAACGGAACGACCGATTCGTATTCTCGGACGTCTCGGTACGGGGTCGACAGAAGTCTTGGATGACTTGCGCGAAATCCCCGTCGTTCGATATCCCAAACGCACCGTCCTGTTGGATCAAGTCGCCACCGTCAGTGAAGGCGCGCAATTCAAGCGAGGCGATGGCAGCATCAACGGGCGTGCCGGAGTCGTCATGACGATCGTCAAGCAACCCCATGTTGATACACGCCGATTGACGCGAGAAATCACCTCAACGCTTGAGACGCTCGAAGCCACTTTGCCTGCCAACATACGGATTCAGCCCAGTTTGTTCCGACTCAGCAAGTTTATTGACCGTGGAATCACGAACGTCATCGAGGCGCTCATTCTTGGAGCCGCCCTGGTGGTCATCGTTCTGATGCTGTTTCTGATGAACTGGCGGACGACACTCATCACACTCACAGCCATTCCGTTATCGTTGGCGATCACGGTTATCGTGTTCCGCCTGACCGGCTGGATCGTCGGCAGCCAGTTTTCGATCAACGTCATGTTCTTGGGCGGGATCGCTGTGGCGATGGGTGAACTGGTCGACGATGCGATTGTCGATGTTGAAAACATCCACAGGCGTTTGAAGCTCGCTCATCTTTCTTCCTCTCGAGCTGATGAGAACACGTCGCTGTTCAGCCACCATCAATCCTTGATTCGAATTGTCTTTGAGGCCAGCAAAGAAATTCGTAGCGCGATCATGTTTGGGACGCTCGTTGTCATTTTGGTGTTCCTGCCGCTCTTTGCCTTGTCAGGTGTCGAAGGCCGCTTGTTCAAACCGCTCGCAATCGCCTACATCGTCTCCATCTTGGCATCATTCCTCATTTCTGTGACCGTCACGCCGGTGCTGTCGTCCTATCTGTTGGGTGCTTCCGGCCGAAAACACGACGGACACGATGGTCTGGTGTTGCGTGGTTTAAAGTCTCTGGCAAAGCCGTTGATACGCACCAGCATGGTCCATCCGAAAGCTCTCCTTGGGATCACCTGGATTGCCGTCGCGGCAGCGGGATGGCAAGCCGTTCATCTCGGTCGCGACTTCCTTCCTTCCTTTGACGAAGGAAGCGTTCAGGTCAACGTCACCTTGCCACCCGGGTCTTCTCTGCAAGCTTCAAACCAAGTCTCCGCGAACATTGATGCCGTCCTCTCTGATCTGAAAGTCGGGCCCGAAAACCCGGACGGGCAAATCCTCCATTTCGTTAGAAGAACGGGCCGTGCGGAACTGGACGAACACGCGTCACCGGTCAACTTCGGCGAATACATCCTTAGCATGAATCCGGATTCAAGCGTCGATCGTTCGGAGGTGATCTCCGGAATTCGGGAACGTCTTGAGAAAGAAGTTCCCGGGGTCAGCATCGAGGCCGAACAACCACTCGCGCACTTGATCAGCCATATGGTTTCGGGAGTCTATGCGCAGATCGCGATCAAGGTTTATGGCGAAGATCTCGATCAGCTGGTGGCATCCGCGCGCTCAATCCAATCTGCTTTGGACCGCGTCCAGGGAATTACAGCTCCGATGATCGAGCCGATTCAGATGACGCCCGAGTTGCATATCCGGCTGCGTGGTGAGGACTTGGCTTACTACGGCCTTACACGTCAGTATGTTGCGGATACGCTGCATACAGCATTGCAGGGCGAAGTCGTTTCCGAAGTCCTGATCGACCAACGAAGATTCGAGCTAATGGTGCGATTGGAAGAGAACTACCGGACCGACTACGAAAATCTCGGTCGACTTCGGATCGATCTTCCGCACTTGCAGAATCGCAACATGGAATTCGCGGACGGTCGTGACGCTGTTGCACCGGAACGCGGACAAGTCGAACTGCGTGATATCGCAACAATCGAGAAGGGCACGGGCCCAAACGCCATCAATCGCGAGAATGCACGCCGGCGAGTGGTGATCCGATGCAACGCCGACGGCCGTGACTTGGCGGGGGCGGTTGCCGCGATCCGGCAACGAATCGAAGCCGAAGTCGATCTTCCCATCGGATACGTTGTG
>JBCCOI010000424.1:0-6775 GCA_039025515.1 Planctomycetota bacterium | reverse complement strand
GGTGATGTTCAAATGGCTTTCCAGGCAACTTCACAAGTCGGCTTAGGCCCATGAAGAAGTAATACTTCAACCCTTCCTCCCAACCTGGCTCGTCCGATGTTTGCCTAAATCCGGGTACCGTTGCCACGTCACGACACCCTTTCAGCCAATCGATGGCGGCGGCAAGCCGGTCTTCGCTCTTTTCTACTCCGGCCGCGACCATCAGGCTAATTCCATCGCAAGTGGGTGTGCCATATGAAAGTGGATGAGTCAAACGCTCGTCCTCCCACTCTGCCTTGTTGCCCAAAGCATCTTTCTGTGGATGGAAGTAGAATCCGCCGTCCATGTTTGCATCACCCGGTGAAAAGTTCTGACACCGCTGCGCCCAGCCTAGCGCTCGCCGAACCGCAGCTTCCGCGTTGGCATCACCCGCATCTGCCAACGCCTGAACAGCAAATGAGCTGACAGAGATGTTGGAACCCGACGTGATGCCCGACGCTCCGGATCCGCCCAAGAGGTCCCAGCCACCGTAATCGATGTGGTTCGGACGAAAATCATTAGCCTCCGTCAGTTGGGCGGAAATCAAAGATTCGACGAGCTGTCTTCGAATGCGATCGCCAAGCGGTAGTTGCAAACGACGAGTTGCGATCAACGTCAGAGCCGTCGAGTAGGTCGGATAGTCCAGCGTGCCATCCGGACAAGCAATACAATTGCGTTTGCGCAACCCACGAAGAAGGAATGCAAGCCCCTTTGTCCACACGGATAACGAGTGATGCTTTTTTGGCAACTCCGACGCGGTGAATAAAGCCAGCGACGTCGCCGAAGCTCCTCCACGCATCGCACCATAAGTCGGCGGATGCCAGCCTCCGTCGGAGCTTTCGGCCTGCTGACGAGTTAACCAAGCGAGGCCCCGCTCGATCGACTCTTCGATCGCTCGCAAATCGCCGCCGCTCATTGCTGCGAGATGGGCAAGAATCGGTTGGGAGACGTGAGCACCAGGCTGGCGGCGGCAGTGCAGAACGTACGGCTCGTAATGCAGTGTTTCCCAGTCCAGCTGCCGTCTTTATTTTGCACGCTGATCACCTTGTCTCGAATCGTTGGGAACCATTGACGCCAATCCGCGCCACCCTTCTGCAGCATCGTTTCGGTAATCAGATGAAACGCTAAAAACTCTTCACCACCAGCCTGAGTGAATGGAGTATTGTCCTTCGTCACCACGCTCAACACGTCCTTCCAAGCCTTACTGGCGATCGATTCATCTTCTTTACCCATCGCATAGAGAACTCGAATTCCCGTCGCGTTCTTGTACAGCGTGTGCATCCAGTTGTTTCGGTTTTGCTGCTTCAATGTGTTCTGCATCGACTTGATCAAGTAGTCGGCAGTCTTGTTGGCAGACGCTTCGACACGGAGCCCCGCGAAGTGGGCGCCTCGAAGACTCACCCATCCCATCACCGTCCCCAGGGTCGGAGCCCAAGACTTTGACCCCCAATCCCCTGTTTCTTGCTGCGACCGCGTAATCGTGTTTGCCAGTTTCGTGACCGCATTGAGTACAGGTTCAGGATTCCACCCTTCGCCCAACACTTGGCTTAGAAACAATAAAGCGAAAAAACTGTGCGCGTGGCGACCGATCTTGCGCTGCAACTGCGTTTGCTGTTCGGACGTGATGTCGTCGTTGGGCATCGCATCGACGGCACGCATCAGGAACGATGTAATGTCGCGCACTTCCTGGCCGTAAGGTCCTTCGATGGGAGTATTCCCCTGCGATAGCAAGGCAAGCCCAACCATCGCTGTACAACCGATGTCTGGGTTCTGACCGACATCGATCCCACATCCGCCGTCACGGTGGATCGTTTTCATCAAGAAAGACGTCGCACGCTGAACGGATTCGTCCGATTGTCGCGTCACTTCGACAAACGATTCTTCCTCGGACCACGCGAAGCGAGACTGCAACGCAAGCCCGGAGGTCGCGATCATCAAACCACGTCGGGAAATAGGCATAGCAACTGCTCTGGAGAGCTGGTGGGCCGAAGGCAAATGAAATGATCCGCCACGCAACGCTTGCTGCCTTTCGGCATTTCCTGAGTTTCGGCATTCAGCCTTCAGTGTCAAGCAAAAAGACACGAACTCGGTAAGTCGGTCGATCCATACGACGTGTGGCCCGCAGACGTAAACTTCGTGCCGACGTCAATGACGAACAGGGACGCTTCTCCGGGCGATTTGCAAAAAAATCGTGCCATGCATCCTTCCGAGTCCACTGGTTTGGATACGCTGGACGTTCATCCCTTTTATTCTAAGGAATGGACGATCAATGATTGACGCCGATCGGCTCCGTCCGATCGATTTTAACACGTTTCCATCGGGCGGAGCTGATGGGCGACTTCTGCATCATGAAGATCCATTGTTTGAGCGTTTCGTTAACGCAGGTTCTGCCGCGCACGATCGTGTGTACTGCGATCTGCTTGTCGGCTTGGATTCCCTGTAGATCGTATGGCGTGGATGATGTTGATTCTTTCGCGTTGCTCCTGGATGTGATTCAAGAATCCGAAGATCCGGATGTTCAAGCCGCGTTGCTCAAAGGGATACTTCTTGGCCTAGAGGGCCGCCGCAATGTCGCTGCCCCGAAAGGATGGTTACCGTTGAGTCGGCAGCTACAGTCCAGCGGAGACCCGGTAGTACGCGAACGCGCCTCATCACTATCCCGATTGTTTGGTGATGCGAAAGCGGTCCGCCAAGCGGTTGAGATCGTGAAAGATCCAAAGTTCGATGCTGTAGAGCGGCGTACAGCATTGCGATCGCTGCTCAGTCAACAAAACCGTGAGGCCTCTGGTCTTTTACCCTCCCTACTCGACGACACGGCCCTGAAACTTGACGCGATTCGCGGCTTCGCCATCGTGGAGAACAAGGCAGCATCGAAGGTCCTGCTTTCGCGTTATCCACAACTCGATACCCAGCAACGGCGAGCCGTCATCGAAACCCTCGCGTCGCGACGTGTCTATGCAGATGCTTTGCTTGAAGCGATCCAGCTAGGGATCGTTTCGCGTACGGAGGTGCCGACGCACGTCGCACGATCACTTGCAGACATGCTTGGCGAACGTTTTACCGATGTCTTTGGCACCGTGCGGGCGGTGGCTGAGGACCGAGTTCGGTTGTTGGCAAAGTACAAGGAAGTTTGCAGCCCCAAGGCAATGGAAACGGCTAACGCGTCGCGCGGACGGGTGGTTTTTCAAAAGACCTGCGCCGCATGCCACACGCTTTATGGCGAGGGCGGCAAGGTCGGCCCTGATCTAACCGGATCAAACCGTGCGAACTTGGACTACATCCTTCTCAACAGCGTTGACCCCAGCGACGACGTGCCCGATGCGTACAAGACGGTTTCGGTGCTGACCGTGGATGGTCGCGTCGTCAACGGTGTGCTCGCCGAGGAAGACACAACACGCATCGTCCTCAAGACTGCCGAACAACCCCGGGTCGTTATCGCGAAAGATGACATTGAACTGCGAAGAGTCTCAGCCAAGTCCATCATGCCCGAGGGCCAACTGGACCAGTTGAGTGAGCGCGAAGTGGTCGACCTGATCAAGTATCTCCGAACAACCGAGCAAGTGGAGATGGTCCAGTGAAACCATCAACAAACCGAAATCATCCGTCCAGCGAGCGCGCGTGCTATTTGCACATCACAAAGGCGATTGTCGTTCTCCTCATTGGTGCATCGACTGCCATTGCGGATGATGGACGGAATCATCTGCCGAAGAAACAACACAAGGACAGCGACGCCCCGTTCTTAGAACCCGCTGCAGCCGTCGCAAAGATGGCCATTCCGGACGGTTTTGATGTCTCCGTCTTCGCGTCCGAACCAGACATCGCCGAGCCAATTGCGTTCTGCTTCGACGACCGCGGAAGGATGTGGGTCGCCGAGAACTTCAACTATCGAACACGCCGACAACACACGGATGATCCGGTGAGTCGGATTCAGATTCTGGAGGATACGAACGGCGACGGCGTCTTTGACAGGAAAAAGACGTTTACGGATACGCTCACCTTCACATCCGGGCTGGCCTGTGGATTCGGTGGCGTCTTCGTCGGCTCGCCTCCTAACCTAACCTTTATTGCTGATTCGGACGGAGATGATGTTCCGGATGGCCCCCCGGAAGTCCTGCTCGATGGCTGGGGCATCCGTGACCGTCACGAAACTTTGAACAGCTTTAACTGGGGGCCCGATGGTTGGCTCTACGGATGCCACGGTGTCTTCACCCAGTCGCATGTTGGCAAGCCTGGAACAAGCGATGAAGATCGGCAATTCATCGACGGCGGAGTCTGGCGATACCATCCGACTCGCAAAACATTCGAAGTCTTCGCGCGTGGCTTATCCAATCCGTGGGGCTTTGACTTCAACGATCATGGCCAGGGCTTCGTCACCTGCTGTGTGATCCCACACCTGTTTCACATCGTGCAAGGCGGCGTGTATCACAAGCAGTCGAAGCCACATGTGAATCCATACATCTATGACGACATCAAGACGATTCGTACTCACAAGAATCGCCTTTCAGCTCACGGTGGCGCACGTTTCTACCTTGCCGACGTATTCCCAAAGAAGTATCGCGACCGACTGTTCATGTGTAACATCCACGAGCACGCAGTCCTGACCGATGTAGTGGAGCGCAAAGGCTCCAGCTACCTCGGTCATCATGGCGATGACTTTCTGCCGACAAACGATTTGGCGTGGGTCGGATTCAGCATCGAGATCGGACCTGACGGTGGCGTCTATGTGTTGGACTGGCATGACCAAGACATTTGCGGCAATGCCGTCAAGTTCCCGGATAGTGGACGCGTTTACCGAGTCTTGCCTTCAAACGCCGCATCCGTCGCGACGCCGAATCTCGGGGCGATGACTGATGCCGAACTCGTCCAACTTCAGTCGCATCCCAATGACTGGTACGTTCGTCACGCCAGGACGTTAATGCAATACCGAGCAGCGAAGGAGACACTGGACTCGACACTCGTTCATTCGAAACTGAACGAAATGTTTGTTTCAGCCCCCGAGACACCAAAAAAGCTGAGAGCGATGTGGGCGCTTCAAGTCACCGGCGGCCTAAGTACGGATCGTCTCACAGATCTGCTGACGCACGACGATGAATATGTTCGTGCTTGGGCCATTCAGTTTTTATGCGACCCGAGTGAAGTCAACGCGTTTCAGCCGGAACGGAAAACAAGCTGGCAACTCGAATCAACGATCCTCCAGAAATTCGCCGACATGGCATTGAAGGATCCGTCTCCGGTCGTGCGTTTGTATCTTGCGTCTGCCGTTCAGCGTCTACCTTTCGTGCAGCGTTGGCCTCTTTTGAAAGGGTTGGTTTCCCATGCGGAGGACACCGACGACAACAACTTGCCGCGCATGTACTGGTTCGGATTAGAACCGATGGTGCCGCGACACAGACGTCAGTCGCTGGATCTAGTGGTCGCAGGCAAGATTCCGCGACTCCAAGAGTTTGTCGCTAGACGCTTGGTTGCGGGAGACCACATGGGCGATCGACCGGATGCGAATATTCGAGTGGATTACGTCCAGACAAGTCGCGACAGAGACCGAATCATTCAATCCGTCGCGAAAGGAATGCGTGTGAAGCGAGTTGGTGAGGGAGGCGTGGTGAGACATGAGATCTTTCGAAATCGCCCCGCAGTGCAGACACATCCTCTGGATCGTGAGACCGCATGCGTTCTCGACAACGGTCGGATCGAAATCCCGGTTGGGAAAAAGACAACTCTCAAAATGCGGGTTAGCCATCATCCACACGGAGACTGGCTATTGCGTGTTCTGGTTGCCGATAGAGTCATCGCGAAAAGCATCGTAGGTCCAATGACCGTCGGGCCCGATGAGTGGTTGGAGAAGAGCGTCGACTTGACCGAGTTTGCGGGAACGAGCATCGCACTCCGAATCGAGAACCGGGCAAACAATTGGCACAACGAGTGGGCTTATTGGAACGAAGTTAAAATTGTCTCGGAGTAGAGTGTCTCGTTCCCGTCAATCATTCGTTCGTGAGTCCATTCGAAATCATGGTTCAGTTACAGAGAAAAAGACTGACGCGGCGCTCGGCAATCGCCGCTGGATCATCGGCATGGCTATTGAGCTCATCGGCTGCGCTCCGTCGAACGCAAGCCTCCGAGTTGAGTGAGGCAAACGGGTGTACTCTTGGGTTCAGTACCTACGGGATGCCATCGATCAAGTCCGAGCGAGCGATCGGCCTGCTGAATGAGATCGGATTTGACAACGTCGAGATCTCGATTCGCGCAGGTGCCGACGCTGATTCGGCAGCGTTGTCATCGTCCCGTCGCCGGGAGATTTGCAATCGACTCTCCGATTCGGGAATGAAACTCACGTCACTGATGGAGCACGTCGGCCCGCCGGATAACAAAGAGCAGCAGGAACACGCACTGCAACGTTTACGGCAGGCAGCGGAATTGGCTTACGAATTATCACCCGATTCACCACCGCTCGTTCAATCCGTTCTCGGCGGCGGCGGCGACTTCTCCAGCGAACGAAAACATCTTCGCGACTATCTCGGACGTTGGAGTGAATTGGCTCAGGAACTCAACATCGTGTTCGCATTGAAGCCACATCGTGGAGGCGTCGTTTCAAGACCTTCCGAAGCAATCTGGCTGTTCGAGCAACTCGGCAAGCCAGAACGCCTTCGGAAGGTCTTGAAACGACGCCTCCACGATGTGGCTTCAATGCGAACACGATGTTGAGTTCCTGAGCCAATTCACTCCAACGTCCGAGATAGTCGCGAAGATGTTTTCGTTCGCT
>JBCCOI010000423.1:0-6780 GCA_039025515.1 Planctomycetota bacterium | reverse complement strand
CGGTCGACTGCAAGAAGGGCAGCACGGCGAACTTCCGTCATCAGGACTTGACCTCGTTCGTGAAGCTCACTCGTTGGACGGCGCGATTATTTGTCCGAGCATCGCCGCTGCGGTGGCTCATCGAGCAAATTCCACGCGTTCAACCTCATATCGTTGCCGAGGTACCTCACATGCGCGTCGTTGACTTCCATGATTGCTGTGACATCATGTGCGAGCGTCGACGTGTCCTTGCGTCGAGCCATCCTCTTCCTCTTCAAAACTTCACGGGCAAGCGCACGTCTCTCCAGGACTACCTCGATCAAACCGGTCTCAGCAAGGGCCGTGATCTGATCGTCGTCAGCCCGTTTGGACACGCGCGCTCCTGCGCCCTGAAAACTCCGACGATTACCACCAACCCTCTTCGTGTAGGGCCCCATCGTCACAACGCGCAGGCCATTCCGCTGGCACTGGTCGAGCGCATCCTCGGTGCGACCGGCACGTTCAAATACCCCGAGAACATGCCGATCGCCCAGAAACGTCGTCATCTCGCCCAAATTGTGCCGCCACGGGCCATGGCGCACATCGGCGTCGTCCTCCACAATTCGATTGCAGAAGAGGAACGACCGCGCGACCACACTCTATTGGGTGACGATGTCGTAGTTCCGCGTTGGAACCCGGACTTGTACCTCAAGACGTTAGGCCACGAGTACGACGTGAACTTCAAACGTGCGTACCTCGACCCCGACACCCTCTCCGTCTACTGGCTCTCCGAGGACCAGATTCATACGACCAGCAGCGCCGACCGGTTGGCGGCTGCCCTGAGCGGTGTCGAGGACGACACCCCAAATTTTTTGGGGGGGACGCACGCACTGCGCGACATCTTGCGCAGTGGTCTGGACGAAGGTCTGGACTCGTCGACGGCTGCGACGGTGGCATCGTCGGACGCTGACGCGTCCACGGTGGCCGGTACGGCGGAGCCGGTGCGACAACAGGGCCAAGAAGCGGCCCTGAAACCACCCCTTGGGGATCCACCTGACGGTGGAACGTCTTCTTCTTCGACCAGAAGCCCGTGGACACGGCAGCCCTACGAGGACGAGTACCCGAACTTGCCGTGGATCACTGGTACCTGCGACGAGAACAACAACCCGACGCCTCTGCATCCACCGCATCTGGCCAAGACGGACGCGTACGTGGTGATACCGCCATCTGACGCGAGCTTGAGCGCCGTGGTGGACACGGTGGGCGTGGCGACCAACGAGAACTTCACCGAGAACGAACGATTACTCTTGAAGCATCTCATTTCGTATTGCTGGGCATCGTTCGACGATCCTGTACGACCAGTTGATGGACCACCGGTATCGCTGCGCTTCAAGGCAAGCCACCAGCAACCCATCAAGCTGCCACCGTATCGATTGACGCCGGAGAAGTTGGAGTGCTTGCGGAAGCAGATCGTCGAATGGGAACGCGATGGCATCATCAAGAAGGGCAGCAGCTCCAGCCCCTGGGCGTTTCCCTGCTTAATGCTCAAAAAAGCCAACGGCACCCCAGGCACTTCGGACGCGTATCGCACGTGCGTGGATTTTCGCAAGTTGAACGAGTTACTCGCAGACGACTCGTACGCACTCCCGTGTATTGAAGACGCCGTGACCTTTCTCTCGGGCAAGGCCTACAGATCATCCCTGGATCTTCGCCTGGGCTATCACAATGTGTCCCTCGCGCAGGACGACTACGTCGACGAACACGGGCGTGAACGATCATGGTCTTCCTCGGACGTCGTCACGTTTACGTCTCCGCTCGGCACTCGATCGTACTTGCGAATACCGCTAGGTGTGGCACCCGCCGGTCAGTTCTTCAATCGACAGTCGGATTCCGACGTCGCGGATTTCCTGTACCGGGTAGTGTTCAAGTTCGTGGACGACATGTGTATCGCGACCAAGACCAAGTACGAGCACGTGCGGTCGTTGGTCGAGATCTTCGTGCGTCTAGCCACCAAGGGGTACAGCATGAAGCCGAAGAAGGTCAAGATCCTGCCAGAGAAGCACAAATTCCTAGGACACGAAAGTACGCCCACTGGATTCGAGCCCACCAAGACCGGCATGGAAGCGTTGACGGCAATGCCTGTACCGAAGTGCGACGGCTCGGTGCCTCGCGATCGTGTGCAGAAGCAGATCCGTTCCTTCCTTGGCTTGGCCAGCTTTAACCGGCGCTATGTTCGCTCGTTCTCCAAGGTGGCGGCGCCTCTGAATCGCCTTCTGGAGAAGGAGGCACCTCTGGTGTGGACGTCGGAATGCCAAGTGGCGTGGGACACGATCATCAAGGCGATCACGGAATCCAAAGGCGTGTACCATCCGGACTACGACCGACCCTTCTATCTGCGCGTCGACGCCTCCAAGGACGGCATCGGTGGGTATTTGTTCCAGAAGTACGAGTCAGTGGACGAAAATGGACGGAAGGTGACGGACGAGCACGTGATCGAGTACTTCAGTCGGAGCTTGCCCAAACCGATCCGCAACTACGACACGCGACGGCTGGAACTCCTCGCGGTCCTGGAAGCCCTCGAGCACTTTCAACCCATCTTCGAAGGCCGTCGTGTGAAATTGGAATCGGACCACCGCAATCTCATGTACCTGCGGAGCCAACGTCACGTGCAAGGACAGCTCGGACGTTGGGCGATGCGTCTCGAGGAGTTCAACCACGAGCTCAACTATCGGCCAGGAAAGGATCAACCAGTATCCGACTGTTTGTCTCGGAACCCGATCGATCAAGAGGTGGAGTTGAACGATGATGGTGAGCCTCTGAGTGCGGCGTTCGTGGCGATGGAAACCATGGTACGAGGACGTTGGTGCATGCCAATCAACCACGGCCACGATGAAGATTCCGAGAATCTGCAGTACGATCAGTACGCCATGGTGATGAGTCGCGTCGTATCGAATCGTCGACCTGAACGCTCGGAGTACGAGATCCACTTGGTCGCGGCAATTCCAGAGACCTTGCGCTACGAGGCCGATGACGTACCTGAAGAGCCCTCGGTCGGTACTGAGGATCCGAAGCCGACAACCGAGGCGATGCCGTACGTGACTTACACGATGATCGTGGCCAAGCAAAAGGAGTGTGCGCAGTGCAAGGATTTGATTTGGCGCTTGCAGTTACCGGAAACGGACAAGCGGGGCAAGGATGTGCGATCGCAGTACCTGTTGGAGCGAGACGTGTTGCTACGGATCAAGAACGACGACAAGCTCGTCGTAGTGCCGCTCGAGTTGCGTCGCCATCTAATTCGTCAACATCATGATGATCCACTCCACGGCCATGCTGGGTTTGCCGCAACCGTCGCAGTTCTGCAAGAACGGTACTACTGGCCGAACCTGCAACGCGACGTGGGCGAGTACATCAAACGTTGCTTGCCATGCCAAAAGGCCAAACGAACTCGACCTGAGAGGTACGGACTTCTTCAGCAAGCGGTTCGAGGTGGCGACTTACAGCGATTGTCAATTGATCTCTTCGGCCCACTTCCCAATAGCAAGGACGATCGGTATCTGTTGGTCATGTTCGACGTGTTCTCGCACTACCTCGTACTAGTCGTTATCTCGACCAAGGAAGCCACGTCCATCATGGACGCATTCGTCGACAACATCTTGCTCAAAGGTTTTTTGCCCACCAAGGTGATCATCAGTGACAATGGTAGTGAATTCGCAAACCAGCTGTTCCGCGAGTTCATTCGCCAATTGCGTCAGACGTACAACCTGAACGGTGAAGGCTCACGCGATTACCTGAAGCACGTCTTCGTCGCTGTGTACTCACCCCAGCAGAATCCAGTCGAGCGCATCAACCGCTTCATTAAAGCCATGCTGTCGACCTGCGTGAATGAGATGGGCGCGAGCTTCTCGGACTGGCCCACCTTCGCCAAGCACGTGGAATTCGTGTATAACCGGAAGTGTATACCGGGCACGGCCATCTCTCCTTTCAAGTTGAGATTCGGGCGCACGCCGCTAATTCCTCAAGATTGGTCCCGGGTCAGTGATCGACCTCAGATGAACGTTTCGATGGCTCAGCATCTCGATCAATTCATCGAACGACAGCAACGGTATCATGAACTCGTCTCCAACGCTCACGCGCTTGCGCAATCCAAGCAGAAAATCGAATATGATGCGCGACACATCGACATTGAGTATGATGTGGGAGATCAAGTGTTGGCGTGGATGCCGAATCGGAAGAACAAGCTCTGCTACCTCTGGCGCGGACCCTACGTTATTGTGGAGAAACGTAATCCGGCCGCGTACGTGATCAGAGACGCCTTCGATCCGCACGCCAAGACGAGATTGGAATCCATTCGGAACATCGTCAAGATCGTTCCAGTCGAACAGCCATTGCCTCTCGAAGTGCCACTCAACAGGAAGAGTCAGCGATTGATCAAGAACACCTTCGTCATCTTTCGCACCAAGTCATGGAAACGACGTGGGTGGCGGAAGGAGTTGTACGTTGGTGAAGTCTATGAAGATTACGATGCCGAGCATGACTGGAACTGCATCCATCACTATGCGGACTTTGGTCCAAAGGATGATTTCCGCGTGTATGATCGCACACATCCACTCGCTTCACTGCGCTTGCGTCCCGTGTTCAAAGACGTGAACGGCAGATCATTTACTGATCCCAAGAAGAAGACATCTAAGTCCGAGCCAGTGATTAATGATTATCACGATAGCGAGATGGACATTCTCGTTGGTAACTTTCATCTGGCTGGCAACAAGATCCCACCCCAAGTGGTGAAGTCCGCGTACAGGGTTCTCGAAGAACGTGATCGTCAAGAACGTGCTGATGCACGTAAGAAGAATCCATGAGATCATGTTCTGTCATGTGAAACCGAGGACGGTTTCAATCATAGGAGGAAGGCCCTGTGGCGCAAACCACTCGCCGACTTGATCACCGGCGAATGCACTCTCGTGAACGGACGCGTTCCGAGAACTAGATCAAGGTCTAACGCACTGACCTCACTTTCGGATTTGGCCATGTAACCCGAAAAGCAGCGGCGTTAGAAAAGTAGGAAATTTCCCGACCTCATTCGTCGGGGAAACCTTCGCTTAGAATAGATCGTAGTACAGTAGTAGGAAGATACGTAGCCAACGTAGCCTAACTCGCCCCTTCATTAAAAGAACTTGCAAGCAAAGCAGCACAAGTCGGTCAAGAACCACTCGTCGACGCTGAGTAAGGACATTTCCAAGAACCGGTGTGGCTTCGGGCTCATCGCATCGGTAACAAGGAGTACCTTGATTGTGTGGCGGTTCACAACCCCCCCAGCATTTTGTCTGTTCCGTCACAGGTGGTGGAGATCACCGGGTCCTTCGCAGTTGTGAACGACCTGGTCTCGTCTCCGAAAGGCGTGGACAACTTGGTGCGAACCGTGTTCTGCTGCAAGTAGTGAAGGGAGCGCTCGAATCGCGACGAGCGCGGGTGCTGTTCGAGAGGAACGAGCAGTACAACAACGAAAAATCGTACGCGCCGCGTACGTGCGGGTGTTGGCGCCGCATAACTGAGCCTTCTGGTGGTGACGCGTTCGTGTACTAGTTGAACGCGTACCAAGCGACGACGATGGAACCTGCGGCAGGCAGGAACCATGAAACTGGTGGAGAAGGAGAAGAAAACGAAGGAAGTGTAGGAGGAGAGGACGTACCTCGTGATGAACCACGCACTCCGTTCGGTGCATGGGAAGATGATAATGAAGTGGAAGAGGAAACTCAGGAGCAACAAGCGGACGCGGGGGAACGCGTCGACAATCTCGAGCGACAACTCGGAACGATCAAGGACAACCTCTCGTCACTAACGTTGCTGGTGCGGGAGCTGATAGCGAAGAAGCACGCGGACGAACCCAGTTCGAGTACGCCGACCAACAAGATGGTGCCGACTTCGACTAGTGCACGATCTAAACGACGTGCCTCCAAGTCGGGTGACGGTGGTGGTGGCGGTGAATCCGACGGCTACGACTCGGACGGTAGTTCGAGCAGCAGCAGCAGTGACAAAGAAGTCAAGAGAAGGGCCAAAGGCTTCTCCATGCCAAAGACGTTTCCGAAGTTGGAGGACAACATGACTGATCAGGATTTGAAGGGCCTCAAGTTGCAGCTCAAGCAGTTCGCGTTGATGACGGAGAACTTCGATACGACCAAGTTGGAGGCGTTGCTGCAGCCGACGTCGTACCACGGAGATGCCATTCCGATCAAGCACGCAGCCGATGCAGACCGAGCTGAACTCTTGGAACAGCTGAGTCTTCTGCCGACTCGCGGTGGTTCCCGGAATCAAAGAGCAGACCGCAAGAGGCTATGCCAACAAATCCAGGATCTCCAACGAGCGACGTACAACATGATGTGCGACTTACTAGACGAATCGGTCGTGCAGGAGAACCAGCAGACGCGAATCGAACGTGCTTCTCGGATCAGCATGCGTGACGCCAAGGAAAAGTATCAGGACATCCGATTCTCGGACTACTTGATTCACTTCCGTGGGCTTGTGGCGTCGTGCGATTTTCCGACGAATCACCAGGTCGTGTTGTTCAAACGTGGTTTGCCTGAGACGTTGGCGTACCAGTTGTTTCTGCGTATTCCACAACGTGATCGCTCCGATTTGCGAGTGATCATGCAAGAGTTCCGCGGTAGGGAATTGGACTTCAAGGCGAACTCCGCTGTCTGGACGGAGCACCTCAAGGAATTGAAAGCCATGCGATTTGATCGATCTTCGTTTCTCGCCACGCGACCTCAAGACAACAAAGAGACGTCCAAAGCAGAGTCGCACGCGCTGGTGGCGTACAATGAATCG
>JBCCOI010000422.1:0-6797 GCA_039025515.1 Planctomycetota bacterium | reverse complement strand
GGGGAATACTGGACAGACCGCCCATCAGACTGAATTATTTGGGCTGTAGTTCGTGACATCCCGGCGTCTGATGTAGCAAGTGCACCGAGAGGAGTTGGCAGAGCACGATGGGACGAATGCCGCATTCGAACGATCGAAATGACGAGCAGACTTCGGCTGCTTCCCGTCTTCGAGCCCTGCGGCGGCAACTCGTTCGGGCGACGAGTCGCTCCAGAGGACGGAAACGCCGGCTGCTCTTCGAGAATCTTGGGCACCGCCGTGTGCTAGCCGTCATCGCCGGAACCGTTTTTGGAGATGCGGACGCCTCGCTTTCCGTCGGGCCGGATGAACAAGGCCTCGAGGGTCGACTCGCCTTCTTGGACGTGAATCAAAACTCCCAGCTCGATGCCGGGGAGCCTACCGCGACGACGAACGCGAGCGGGCAATTTCAGTTCGAAAACGTCGAGCCAGGAATCCATTCCGTTCGCTTGTTCGACGGCACTTCGACGCAGAACCAAACTCTTCCGCTGGCTCCCCAGGATTCACTGCTGCCGCTCGCTTGGACGGAAGCGACCGACGCAAATGTGGAAGCGGGTATCCTCAAGCTGTTGAGTGAGAACTCGCTCGTTCAGTTACCACTTCAGTCACGGCAAACGCCAAGTGAACACCCGCTGGACTTCGATGCGAAGAGTCTACTGGGCTCCATCGGTGATGCGACGTTGGTGGCCGGCGAGCAACTGGACGGTGGCCAGCCGCGTTGGGGCTTATGGTCCGTCGTCGGCGATGAGAGCATTCGTGTCTACACCGACCCCGTGTTTCAACCCGAGTCGACGCTGGCGGGCTCGATCGGTTCCGACGGCAACGGCTTGGTGGTGACAACGGGGCGCGATGGCGGAATCATTTACGCGATTCGCGCGGACCAATCATCACCATCCGGCGTTCAAGTCTTACCCACTTCTGTCACCGTCCCAGCAGAAGCTCAAGTAATTGGGTCGGTCTCAGGAGCCGACACGACGCTGGCTAGTCGATCGTTGATTGCTTGGCCTGAGTCTGACGCTTTGGAAGTTTCGCTTTGGAGCAATTCGGCATCCCAATTGATTGGGGGAAGTCAGGCGACCATCGAAGGAGCAACAGAGCTCCTCAGTTTCGACGAGGCTTCAGGTCTAGTAGCCGTACGGTTTTCCTCGGACGCAATTGGAGTTCTCGATGTCGACGCCAACTTCGCGGAACTCTACCGATTCGATCATGCCGATCAGGCTGCATTGGTCCCCGGCACGGAGTTCCTTGCACGGCTGGTGGCTGACGATTTAGGACACCACTTGACGCTGAATCGGTTGACCGATGGCGAAGCGGTCGTCGACGCAGCCATCGACCTTTCTGCCGTGGGCGAACCTCTTTCTTTGCACACCTCCAACTCAGAGGACCAATCGCTACCCGAATTCGTCGTCGTCGGAAGCCATGGTGCGAAGCGTGTTCAGATGACAGGCGCCGGCGGCATTGCGGTGGAAGTCACCGATGAACAGCCGGTGACGGGACTGGAGTTTGGAGTCCAGGTTGTTGGATCGAATCAGCCCCCTGCTGTGTCGGGGAGCGTCAATGAGAATGCTATGGAGGACGAAGATTGGTCCTTCAGCCCCGAGCAAGTCGATCAACTCGTCGCGGATGCTGATGGCGATCAAGCGGTCGCGTTCATTTCACAACAACCCTCCCACGGGAGCGTTTCGGTAAATGAAACCGGAGGCATCACTTACCAACCCGATGCGAACTACAGCGGCGTCGACCGGTTCCGCGTTGCGTTCTCTGACGGACAGAGCATCTCGGAAGCCGTCGAGTTTGTGATCACCGTTGCCGGAACGCCCGACCCGCCCACCGCCATCAATTTCTTGGGCGGTGAATTGCCAGAGAACGTGAGTGGGCCTTACGAAATCGGCGAGATTTTCGTCCAAGATGCCGACGGAGACGACGACTATGGATTCGTCGTCTCGGATTCGCGTTTCACTGTCCGGGATGGAATGCTGACGCTGGAAGGCGACAGCATCAACTTCGAAGTCGAGCCAGAAGTTGAGTTGACAATCAACGGTTACGACGTGGCCGCCGGAGTCTTTCTGACGCACACGTTCGTAGTCCGCGTGCGTGACCAAAACGATCCGATCACCGATGTGATCGCTTACGGATATGGCGTTACCGAGAACGTCCCTGGCGGCATCGTTGCCGAATTGGATTACGTCGACGAGGACGGCGGAGACATTGTCAATTTCTCCGTCGATGATGACCGTTTTGTGGTCATCGGAAATCAACTGTTATTACGTCCCGACCAGACGCTCGATTACGAGTCGGAGAATCTTGTCGTGATGAACGTCACGGCGGTGGACACGACGGGCACGTCGCAGTCGACCGAACTCCAACTTGCGGTCAATGACGTTGCCGAGCCGGTCGCCAGCGTCGGACTTACTGGCGAATCTGTTGAGGAGCTGGAGTACGGTGCTCCCGTTGGAACCGTGCTCGTTGATGGCCTGCCCGTCGGCGATAGCTACTCAGTGAGCGTTGATGATCCCAGATTTGAAATTGTGGATTCCGAGCTCAAGCTGGTTGATGATGAATATGTGAGACGTGAGTTCGAACCCGAAATCGAACTCAGCCTGACCGCCAGGGATGTTGGTGGCGTCTTCGAAGCGAGAACGCAGCGTTTCTTCATTCGAGTGGCCGCGAACGACAATCCGTTCCACAATGACGAGAATCCGTACGATGTGAATAACGACGAAAGCGTCTCACCGCAGGACGCGCTTGTTGTAATCAACTACATCAATTACTACGGCTTAGGACCAGTGGGGCACGGCCTTCCCAATTACGGTTATGACGTCAATGGGGATGGTCAAGTGACGACCTTAGATGCACTGCTGATCATCAACTATCTCAACACCCAGCAAACCGGTGGCGGAATCGTCGGCACCGAAGACCCGTCCGTTGAGAAAGAAACTGTCGCGGGTGGTCCGGCTGGCGAAGGTGAAGGCTCCGCGACCAGTGGAAGCGGCCTGACGCTTGATAGCGACGCAGAGGGCGAATTCGTCGGCAGCGATCGCTCGGCGCACTTCGCTCGCACAGGGAACGATTCACCGCTTCGTGACGATGACGACGAGCAAGGACCGACTTTCTTTTAAGCCGGACCGAGCGGACCAGGGTGAGTCAGGCTGAAGTGAGCTCAGCCCAGAGTGGGTTTAGGGTACGGCCGTTCGTCTTGTAGGCGACCGGATTGCCTTCGCTCGCCATCCGCCACAGAAGCTTTCTCAGCGACCCAACTCTTTCAGCACTTCTTTCGTCGGTACGGGTTTGATCTCTTCGAGTGGACTATCGTCTCGCGCGAAGAACATGAGGTGTTGCCAAGGAAGCTCATTGAACTCGCGGACAAGCTTGAATCCGTTCGCTTCGTACTCCTTCATGATTTGCCGCTTCGACATTTTGTGTAACAGCTTGATCGGAACGGACTCGTCTTCCAGCCGGTACTCCAAGAGCGCAATCACCCCCGTCGGCTTTAACGCACGACGTATCTCCCAAAGCATCGATTGTGGGTGAGAGAACTCATGATAGACGTCTACCATCAAGAGCAGATCAAGTTCGCCTTTGGGTAACTTGGGATCGTCGATTGTTCCCAGCACGGGTTTGATATTCTTCAGGCCATATCGGTCGGCACGCTGACTCAACTTCTGCAGCATCTCGCGTTGAATATCGACGGCGTAGATGACGCCATCTGGGGCAACATCGCGAGCCATCGGTAGCGTCCAATATCCATTTCCACAGCCGAGGTCACAGACTGCCATGCCCGGCTTTAAACCCAGCAAGTCAAACGACTCCGATGCATTCTCTTCCCGGTCACGTTCGGGTCGGGTGAGCCAAGAAGCACCAAGATGGCTCATTGGCTGCGCGACAACCCGGCCGAGATAACTCTTCCGGGCCTCCTCCTTCGGCTTCTCGTCTTTGGATTCCTCTTCAGCTCCAACGGATGTTCCGGCAAAGACGAGCAGTGAGAGCAGGAGTGCTTGCTTGAACATGACGATGTTTCGAATGAGTTGTTGCAGCCTAATTCAAACTCGTGGCGGGCGCACGGGCAGATTAAGCCGTCGCGGGCCGTCGCCGACGCCTTCCGTTTCGCGTGAACTTTGACTGCGCATCTTTAACGCCGTCGATCAAACGTTCGACCTCTGACATCGTGTTGTAGAGGAAAAAGCTTGCCCGCGTGGACGCGGAGACACCGAGCGCATCATGCAAGGGCATCGTGCAATGGTGACCGGCTCGTACCGCAACGCCACTTCGATCGAGCCATTGGGAGATGTCGTGCGCGTGCACCCCATCCAAAACGAAACTCAGAATCCCACTCCGATGTTCCGCGTCAGGTCCAAGGATTCGGATGCCCTCGATCTGCATGAGTCCGGCGTATGCCGCTTTGCAAAGCCCTGTCTCATGTCGTTCAATTTCATCCAGGCCGATCGAGCTGAGATAACGAACCGCTTCCGCCAAGCCGATGGCTTGCGCGATCGGCGGAGTGCCCGCCTCAAACTTCTCCGGCAGTGCAGCGTTCGTAAATCCATCAGTGGTGACGCGATCGATCATCCCGCCACCGACAAGAAAAGGTGGCATCTCTTCCAACAGCGACTCTCGACCATAAAGCACACCGATCCCCGAAGGTCCGCAGACTTTATGGCCACTGAAGACGACAAAATCGGCAGCCCAATCTTGCACGTCCACGGTCTGGTGAGGAGCTGACTGTGCAGCATCAACGAGTACGGTCGCACCGGCCTGATGTGCCATCGAAACCCACTGCTTTACGGGCACCGTGGTACCAAGCACGTTGCTTGCCGATACGAAACAAAATAGTTTTGGACTGAATCGTTCGAGCGCCGCATGAACCGTCTCTTCCGAAACCATTCCGTCATCATCGAGAGAGATGAACTCAACGCGGCAACCAACTCGTTCCGCAAGTTGATGCCATGGGCAGATGTTGGCGTGATGCTCTGCAATGGTGAGCAGGATGACATCGCCGTCGCTCAAGTTTGCAGCGCCCCAGGAATTCGCGACCAGGTTAATCGCAGCCGTCGTGCCAGCGGTGAAAATGATCTCTCGTTGCGATGCAGCTGACAGAAAGTGTTGCACCGTTTCGCGGGCCGCCTCATAGGCGGACGTTGATTCTTCGCTCAGTGTATGAATGCCGCGATGCACATTCGCGTAGTAGCGTCGATAACAATCAGAGACCGCATCGATAACGCAGTTCGGTCGCTGGGCACTCGCCGCATTGTCAAGAAACGCGAGTGGTCGCCCACTTGCCACTTCACGATTCAAGATGGGGAAATCTTCGCGGATTCGATCAGTATCTAACATCTCAAGCTTCCTCGCTTAGGCTCGGACCGCCAAAGTTTGGTCCAAAATCATCATCGTCATCGTCGGGATCGAGCGGCGAATGCAGGGCCGACTGTAGGACACGCCAACCCAGGAGGCAGCACTTTTGTCGATTAGGCGCCAACTTGGGGCCGAAGAGTCGCAACATTTCGTCGGCGGAAAAATTTTCTACTTCTTCTACGGACATTCCTTCGATCCGTTCGGTCAGCATCGATGCGGACGCTTGACTTACCACACAACCCTCGCCATCAAACCAAGCCTCTTCGATTATTCCGGTCTGGGAGAGCCGCAAGGACACCCTGACGACGTCTCCACAGAGCGGGCTCCTACCCTCATCGCCGTGTGTCGCCGCATCGAGTTCTCCCCGGTGGTAGGGATCTTCATAGTGGTCGAGCACATGATCTTCGTAGATGTCTTCTTCGCCTGGCATCTTCTCCGTTTCCAAACCTGCGCCCTCCAATCAGCAACACATTTAAGTCTAGGCACGGTGTCAAAAATCGGCGAGCCCGGCAAACGAACCAGGACGATTACGATTACCGGATGTTTGCGGTCTTTGGGTGGACTTCCGCCGGAAACCTCGCGCTGGGGAGTCGATTCGCCTTGCGGCGAGACTAAAATTCAGTGCGAAAGTTCCCTGTGCGAAAGTTCCCAGTGCGGGCCCTTTTGAGCTCTCTTTTCTTCTTCACGTGACTCGATCCATCAACACACCGACTCAGCCGCTTCTCTTCATGTCTGGAGACGCATTCGCGGGGCGGACACTTCCGGAAAAAGCCTCCCGCACAGGCGGAGAGTTGAGTGCTGGGCTAAAGCCTTTTTCCGATCTCTCGACGATTGAGCTCGAAACGTGGGAAGCGATTCGGAGTCAGAATCCACTGTTGAGATCACCGTTTTTCTCCGTCCGTTTCGCCGACGCGGTTCAGCGGGCTCGAAGAGATGTTGTGGTCGGCCTCGTGCAACGAGGTGATTCCGCGATCGGGTTTCTGCCGATGCATCTCAAAGGTCGGCATGCGTATCCCGTCGGTCGGTTCTTGAACGACGCACACAGCCTCATCATCAAGCCCGGCGAGATGGTCGATTGGTTCTGGTTGCTTCGACAATTGAACGTATCGGCATTCGACTTTCATGCGATGGTCGGGCTCGACGCCACTTCGTTTCCCAAACACACGTGTCACGAATCGGTCCGTTCCTTTCGTTGCGAGTTGGGAAACGATCCCGGCAAGTACTTGGAGACCCTTGGCCGGGCGCACAAGACAATTGGCCGTCAGCCACAGAAAACTCGCAAGCTCGCGCGAGAACAGGGAATGGTCGAATTCGAATTTGATTGTCGATCTTTGGATCTCCTGCGAGAAGCGATTCGGTGGAAACGCCAACAATATCGCCGCACAAACATTCTCGATCTCTTTGTCCCCGAATGGACTCGCAGCCTCTTG
>JBCCOI010000421.1:0-6827 GCA_039025515.1 Planctomycetota bacterium | reverse complement strand
CCGAAGATTCAGCTCCGCGCTGACTCGTCCCAGCCAAACTGGATCCGCACAGGCTTTCGTAGAAGCGGCTTGTCCCCTCGAGCGTTTCATGCGTTCCTTCGGCCGCGACACGGCCCTGTTCGATCACGATGATTCGGTCCGCCAGCGCGAGAGTGCTGGGACGATGGGTGATCATGATGCCCGTCCGTCCGACAAGGAACTTTTCGAGTGCTTGATGAATGAGACGCTCGCTTTCGAGGTCGATCTGGCTGGTCGCTTCATCGAGAACCAAAATTTCTGGGTCGCGCAGGAACGCTCGGGCAAGCGCGATCCGTTGCATTTGCCCGCCAGAAAGTCGCATTCCACCGGCTCCAAGTTTCGTCTCATATCCGTTGGGCGTCTTGCGTCGGATAAAGTCATCGGCGAAGGCGAGCTTCGCCGCACGGACGACATCGTGTGAGTCGGCCCAGGGACTACCGTAGCGAATGTTGTTTTCGATGGTTTCGTCGAACAACACTGTACGCTGCGTGACCAATGCCATCCGCCGCCTTAGATCTCTCGTCCGCATCTGGGATGTCGAAATGTCATCGAGAAGAACGGCGCCGGCTTGGGGGTCATCGAAACGACAGAGCAAACTGACCAACGTGCTTTTGCCGCACCCGTTCGGTCCGACAATCGCGACAGTTTCACCATGCGGGATTTCCATGTTGATCCCCTGCAGCACGCGCGGACCGGACGGATACTGGTAGTGAACGTCACGAAACGTCAGCCGCGAGTGTGGGCGCGGTGGAGTTTTCGGGTCGGTGGGTTCATTCACACGTGTCGGTTGGTCGATGATCTCCATCACTCGTGTTGAAGCGGCGATTCCTCGCTGCAATCCACTCCACACATCCGCCAGTTTTCTCGCCGGATCCGAAGCGCCGATGAGAAAGCTGAAGAAGAGGAAAATCTGTCCTTGCTGGAGTGGCTCTGACGTAATGCGAACTCCGAAGAGATGGGTCTCCTGATTGAGAACCAAGTAGCCGCCCGCGAGAATCGCGAGGACAACCGTCGTCATTCCCATCATCTCAGTCGTTCCACGTGCAAGCGTGTTGTAGAACGCCATCTTCATCGATTTATTGAAGTACGCATATGTCGACTTCCGCAGCTTGGCACGCTCGTGCGCCTCAGTGCTGGAGGCCTTGACCATGCGAATGCCCGCAAATGAGTCGTTCAGCATGCCGTAGAGCTGACTCATCTCCTCCATCGCCCGTCGACTGGCTCGGCGGATGGCTTTACTGAGTCGCTGGATGACGACACCAAGAATCGGACACACCACAAGCACCAGAAACAACAGGCGTGGGCAAATGATCGCTGCTCCCGCCAAGCACGCAATCATCTTGAGAGGTTCCCGAACCATGCGACCGAGTAGCGTGGAGACCCCCGCGGTTACCAACGCGACATCATTTGTGAGTCTGGCCGTCAGGTCCGCCGATCCGTTCTCGCCAAAGCGATCCAGGTCCAATCGCAGCGCTTTTCGAAAAAACTGTTGTCGCAAGTCGATTGCGGTTCGGCCGGCGACGTATTGCACCCACATCATGTTGGCCGTCAGAGCGACCAACTTGAGCGCCGTCCCAATGAGCAGGAAGAGCAGAATCGCCAAAAGCGTCTTGAAGGGTGTGGTGGGCGCATACGCATCAGCCCACGGTTTCGCTGCGGAAAACCATTCGACGCGAGATTCGTGGTGTTGATGCTGGACTTCGCGGTTCGACGCGGTCGTGGAGTCCGTCGTCTGATCGCGTGAAGCCTCCAGGGATGCGAGTGCTTCCCTCGAATCTTGCAGGTTTTCATCGACGTACTCAACGAGTGAGTCACCGGCGAAGACGATGTCGACCATCGGTAGAACGGCGCTGATGTTCGCGCTCCAGAGGACGGCGATGGCGAGCGACGTGACAACGATCCCCGCGACCGCAATGTAGCGACGAAACGCGAGTCTCAGGACGCGGGAGAAGGGGTTCATCAGTACCGTCCTTGGCGCTGCTGAGCAAGTTGAAAACGCGGGGGGGGAGACAGTGTTCGCTCTCTGCCGATTGCCTGCGAATCTTAGCGAGACGGTTCAGTCGCAGCCAGTGCGTTCTCGACTCCGATCTGCGTTCTCTCTTGCACGCGCGAAGGCAACCTCGCTATACCACGTTGTGAAACTCGTCCGCACGGGTTGACCCTCGACTGCGAAAAGGATCTCGCAATGGAATTTCGACTCGACGAACTCGCCGAATTAGTCGGCGGGAAACTTTATGGGGACGCTTCGAAGCGTTGTGATGGAACGAACCCACCGGGACTCTCCACGGAGTCCCAGTTGAGCATGGTCGTCGACGGCGATGTTGTGTCGTTTGACCAAAAACATCGAGCGATCGCCGTTCTCACGCCCGAGTACTGTGAATCGTCAACGACGGCCCAGATCGTCGTCGCGGATCCACATGCCGCATTCGCGGTAGTCGTAGCAAAATACCGTCCGCCCGTCGCTCCGTCATTGCCGGGCGTAGGTGCCGACTCCTCCGTCGAAATCGCGAACTCCGCAAAGGTCCATCCGTCGGCAACGATCTGCTCCCATGTGACCATCGGTGAGCGTTCGCTGGTCATGCCCGGTGTTGTGATCATGGAGGGTTCGACCATCGGTGAAGACTGCATCATCTACCCCGGCGTCACGGTCTACCCGCTGACCCAAATCGACGACCGCGTCGTTGTTCACGCCGGAAGCGTCATCGGTGCGAATGGATTTGGTTATCGACAGAACAACGGGCGTCATTTGCCGCTCGCACAGTTGGGCTATGTGCACATTCATCACGACGTCGAGATCGGTGCATGCGTCACCATTGATCGAGGCTCCTACGGAGCGACCACGATCGGCGAAGGGACCAAGATCGATAATCAAGTGATGATCGCCCACAACTGTCAGATCGGGCGACACAACCTGATTTGCAGCCAAGTCGGAATCGCCGGTTCCTGCACGACCGGTGACTACGTCATCTTGGCCGGACAAGTGGGGCTCAAGGACCACATTCATTTGGCGGACCACACCATCGTCGGCGCGAAAGCGGGCGTCATGGATGACTGTGAAGGAAACCAAGTCTACCTGGGTGCCCCCGCGATGCCGCAGCGAGAGCAAATGCAAATCTTCGCGTTGCAACGAAAGCTACCGGACATGCGTCGCGAGCTGAAGATGCTGCGAAAGCAGATGGTCGAACTCACGCAGAGGCTCGAATCCGAAGAGAGCCGATCGAATGTGCATGATTCGGAGCGGGCGGCATGATTAAGCGCCGCGGATACGGGCGTGAGCTTCTCCGCACGCATGTCCCATGGCTGGTCGGCGAACAACTGCAACCAGGTGATTCGCCAGTGGGATTGATCGCCGGCTGGGGAAGCTTCCCGATCGAAGTCGCCGAACAACTGATTAGGAATGGAAGGAAGGTGTGTTGCATTGCAATCACCGACCACGCTTGCCAGTCTCTCGAATCAATCTGCGATCACGTTAAGTGGTCCGGTGTCGGCAAGATTGGCGCTCACGTCAAGTACTTTCGAAAGCAGGGCGTTCGCCAAGTTACGATGGCTGGCAAACTGTTTAAGTCCGATTTGCTATTTCAGGGCAGTGTTTGGCTGAAGCACTTCCCCGATTGGACCGCCGTTCGAACTTTCGGCCCCTGTTTGTTTGGTCGCAAGCGGGACAGCCGCGATGACCGACTCCTCACCGCCGTCACTGAAACGTACGCGAGAAACGACATGTCCGTTTGCCCGGCAACCGATTTCGCCCCGGAACTCCTCGTCGGTGAAGGACACCTTGTCGGCCAACCGCTGGGAAACAAGCTCGCTCGCGACGCCGAGATCGGATGGGAGGTCGCGAAGCAAATGGGCGGCATGGACATCGGCCAATCCATCACAATCAAGGACGGCAGCGTGATCGCGGTTGAAGCCGTCGAAGGAACGGATGAATGCATCAAGCGAACGGGAGCACTTTGTCGTAAGGGAGGCTGGACGTTAGTCAAAGTCAGCAAGCCCAACCAAGACATGCGTTTCGATGTGCCGACGATCGGTCCGCAAACCATTGAAAATGTGGCTGAAAATGGTGGATGCGCGATCGTCATCGAGGCCGACAAGACGATCATGGTACGCCGCGAACAGACGTTGGCGATGGCCAAGAAGCACCGAATCACGGTGGTCGCATTTCGAAACGATGCCTTCGCCGCAACAAAGTCGGTCGCGTAGCTGGACAGCGCCACTTTCGTTGAGAGCGCTGCAAAATCACAACCCGACGCGTAAGCGAGGAAAAATCGATTTTGACTCGCGCCTCGCTGACGCGTCGGGTTGTGAAAAACCAATGCCTGAAGCAAAAGCGCAACTTCAAAAACGTAAGCGAGGCGATTCCCGCAACTCGTTCACTCGCTTACGCTTTCGGTTAAGTTTGGGTGTAACGTGGTTCTGTCCAGGTAGTCGATGCATCGTTTTGGGCCCATGGCGCCGCTAGCCTCTAAATCCACGGGCGACGATCTCTGAAGATTGGCGGCAAGATGTCGCGACCCGGACAACGATGCTGCCTCTGCGCACATGAAACGGCGTTCCAGGCCGCATGACGGGAACAGTGGGTTCACCCAGCAGCACTTCACGGGCGGCAATGATGACTTTCCGCACACAGTGCCGCGTCTCGGCAACGGGAGAGATACACTATCGCGTCGATGCCCGCACCCGTTGATCGCGCCGCCGCGTGATGCCTTTGGAACATTTATGAGTTTCCTTCTTTACCTCGCTCTTGTTCCCGCGCTCGCGTTCGCATCGCAGTGGCTTGCCTACAAGACCCGGCTGCCAGGCATTCTCGTGTTGCTTGTGATCGGGTTGATTCTCGGCCAGTTTGTCAACTTGCAAGACTTGATCGACGGCTTGATCGGCATGCCCACCGAAGACACCGCGGCTCGCATCTTGTTTCCGTTGGTTTCACTTGCGGTTGCAATCGTGATGTTTGAAGGCGGCTTATCGCTCAAGCTTTCGGATCTGGGTGAAGCCGGCGGGGCGGCGTTACGACTGTGCACGCTGGGCGCAATGATCACGATGGCGGGAAGCGCCACTGCGGCTCACTATGTGCTTGGCTTTGACTGGCGAGTTAGCCTGTTGCTGGGTGCCATTCTGGTCGTCACCGGTCCGACGGTGATTGGTCCACTACTACGTCAAGTGCAGCCGAGCAGTCGTGTCGCCAACACGTTGAAATGGGAAGGCATCGTCATCGATCCGATCGGCGCCGTGCTGGCCGTGCTGGTCTTCGAAGTTGCGCTGAACCATCCGGACCAAGATGGTTTCACGCAAGGCGCGCTGCTGCTCGGCAAAACCATCGCCGTGGGAACAATCGGCGGAGTCCTATGCGGCATCTTGATGTCCTACACGATCAAGCGGTTCCTGATGCCCGACCATCTTCACGGTGTCGGAGCGTTGGGTTGCGCGGTGCTGTTGTTTGCGATTTGCGACCAAACGGCTCACGAATCTGGACTGATTGCGGTGACGATTTTCGGCGTCTGGTTGACCAACCAACGTGATCTGGACATCGAGCACATCATCGAGTTCAAAGAACATCTGACAACGCTCTTGATCGGTTGCCTCTTTATTCTGCTCGCTTCACGGATCGAGCTCTCGATTTTGGCAGAAATCGCCGTACCCGGATCAATCTTCCTGCTGATTCTGATCTTGCTGATTCGCCCCCTATCGGTTTTCGTCTCTCTCCTGGGCAGCGGTTTGGATTGGAACGAGCAGGCTTTCGTGGCCTCGCTCGCGCCACGGGGAATCGTTGCGGCCGCAGTGAGCAGTGTTTTCGCTCTTGAGATCGAACAGGCCGGCGGCGTTCAAGCGGTCGGCTCGGACCAACTGGCGACGATGACTTTCTTGGTCATCATCGGTACCGTCACCGTCTACGGACTGCTGGCATCTCCATTCGCTAGGTTGCTGGGGCTGTCCAACCCGAGCCGAAACGGCATCTTGATCGCAGGAGCCGACGACTGGGTGATTCAATTTGCAAAGCTGCTGCAGAAAGCCGGTTGCCGAGTCCTTTTGATCGACACCAACTATCGCAAAGTCACAAAAGCGAAGCTTGCACATCTGGAAGCCGTTTGTGCGAACATCATCAACGAGCACGCTCGCGAGGAACTACCGCTTTCGGGAATCGGTCACTTCGCGGCCATGACCCAAAACGATCATGTCAACAGCCTCGCCGTTCGCGAATGCCGCAGCATGTTCGGTCGATCGCATTCCTATCAGCTGACATTCAAAACGGATTCGCGTCGCGGGCTGACTCGGAACATGATGGGACGAGAGCTGTTCTCTAAAGACTTGAAGTACAGCCGAATCCGCGAACTGGTTGCCGAAGGCATGGAGTTCAAATCGACGAAGATTTCGGAGGAATTCAAGTTCTCCGACTTTCAAGATCAATACCCCGAACTTTTCGTGCTCGCGATGATCGACGGCGACGGGAAACTGACGCTCACGACGGGCGATACGACGGCAAAACCGTCAACGGACCAGACCATCATTGCATTGGTGAAATCAACTGCGGCGGTGGAGACTCCGGCCTAAACAGTGATTTCGGCTTGTTTGCCTGAGGGTGTTTTTGGTACCCCCGCCGTCATGGATGGCTCCTGGTTACGCTACCTGCTCGTGCTTGCGATGCTCGCTTCACCATGCTCCGGCTTCTCCGGTGACCTGGCGTCTGTACGCTTGGAAGTACGCGATCCGAATGCTTCCTCCAAGTCAGAGTCGCGAGATCGCGAGAAATCGAGAGAACGCGAGAGACGTCGATCTCGACGCCGCAGAGACTGTGATGATGACGACGATTCCTT
>JBCCOI010000420.1:0-6829 GCA_039025515.1 Planctomycetota bacterium | reverse complement strand
GCGGCCCTCCGCAATGCGCGCCCGATCGAAGGCTTCCGCGATTCGGTCGCGACAAGCAAGCCGAGGCTCGGCCAAAGCAGTAACACGAGAGCCGCTGCAATGTTGGATACGAAACTCGGAACACGACTGAGCATGAAAACCCAGGGCCGCGGATCATCTGCATCGCCGGCGTAGAGACTTCCCGGGTCTCGAAGTGAACCGAGCAACGAGAATATAATGGGGAGCGCGAGCACGAATGCCGCGAGCGTTACGGCAGAGGTCACTAGCAACGGACGGTTATCGCGAATCCATTGCCTTGTCGATGCGAATAGAGACGGCGGACGAACACTGATCGGACGTCCCGCGAGCCATCGGTCCAAGTCGTCGGCGAACTCAGCAGCCGTCGCGTATCGATCGCTTGGCTCACGACTCAAACATTTCAAGCAAATCAACTCAAGCCCTTGGTCGATCCCACGATTTGTCTCCCTTGGCGGAGTCACGGAACTCTCCAAGACCTGCATGACGGTCTCGATCGGCGTAGCCCCGACGAACGGTGGCCTTCCGGTCAGAATTTCATAGAAGATCGCACCCAGCGAATAAATATCGCAAGCGGTTGTCACCGTGGCCCCAGACTGAGCCTGCTCTGGTGGCATGTAACTGGGCGTGCCCAGCAGCGCTCCCGTTTGCGTCAACCCGCTATCCTCCCCGGCCTGCTTCGCGAGCCCCAAATCCGTCAAAAGGGGGTGGTCTTGATCATCGAGCAGAATGTTTGCCGGCTTCAGATCGCGATGGAGGATGCCACGCTGATGCGCATGATGAACGGCTTCCGCGACCTCACGCAGTAACGAAACGGCGCGACGTGTATCTTTCCTTATCTCGGGAAGATGATCCGACAGTGAACCGCCCTCAATGAACTTCATTGCGTAGAAAGGCTGATCATTGACTTCACCGATCTCGTAGAGCGGCACGATCCCAGGATGATCGAGACGACTTGCCGCCTTTGCCTCGACGTAAAAGCGTTGGACTTCATCCGCTCCGGAAAACCGTCCGCCGAGTATCATCTTCAACGCGACAATACGATCGAGTCGTCGATGTCTTGCCCGATAGACCACGCCCATTCCACCTCGGGCGATCTCTTCCAGCAGCTCGTACTCACCGAATTGGCGGCGATCACGTTGCGTTGAACGTTCATCGATCGGATGGGCGAGCCCCGACTCCGATGCGTCCATTTCGATCGGGCCGACGATTGTCGCCGCATCCAATGCGTCTGATTCATCGATCGGCGATTCTGAGGACGTCGCTTCCGTCTCCATGCACGCCGCACATCCTTGTGTGGAGCTCTCTGGGTCAACATTGCCCAGTTCGCGACCGCATCGAATGCACCGGCGTTGATTCTCTCCGTTCAAACTCGCGATCTCACTGGAAATCTCTCGCTGCGACCGACCTTCTCACTTGAGACACAGCTTTCTTTGGACCTGTTCGAAAACAACTTCGCCGCGTTTTTGCAAATCAGCACGGAGGAGCGTGCCGGCTACGATAGAAAGGCCGAAGTTATTTCCGAACAGATTCTTTGCCGGAATCAATCTGGGCAGAGTGTAACCAAAGTGAACTTGGAACAGACTTCGAGGCTCTGCAATCGTTATTCAGAATTGCCAGTCCCGTCCGCTTCGGCGGCTGCAGATCGAGCAGGTTCAGAAGACTGTGTAAGACGTCGCTCGATTGCTCGTTGCCAAAGCCGCTCATGGGCATTGTGCACTCCAAGGACGGCCAGGCCGAACAAGACCGCAGCAACGATCAAGACCGTGCTGACGAGACCATCCGTTTAGCTTCTGAGAGCACCAGCTCGGACGAATGGATTTGTGACGAATACACTTACAAGATGTGTACATATTGACACTGCCTTTGGCGGGCAAATTCGTCATTTCTACCGATAGTTTTCAGATCGGACTCCAATTTGCCTCCGTCTGATGAAGCGACTGAGTGCCACGCCAGAGAATTGGCATCGTTTTCACCCGGGATGTCTCTGCGCAAGTAATATTTGGTCTCAATCGACGACAGCACACCCCGACTCGGATTTTTGCATTATGACATGGCAGCGGTTTCGCAAATACGTTCCCTCGCTGGCCTCCTTTCAAGCCGTCATCACATTGACTTTCACGCTTGGGATGTTCTCCCTCGCGAACGCTCAAGACAGTGACGTGCCAAAAGATGACTCGCCCGAAATCAAGTCGAGCATCGCCTCGCCCCTCAAGCTCCGCAGCATCGGTCCGGCTTTTATGTCCGGCCGGATCGTGGACATCTCGGTGGATCCGGAAGTGCCCAGCACTTGGTACATCGCGACGGCATCGGGTGGTGCCTGGAAAACCACAAACGCCGGGACGACGTGGAAGCCTATCTTTGACAATTACGGCTCTTACTCGACCGGTTGCATCACCGTCGATCCACGCAACCGATTCACGGTATGGCTGGGTACCGGCGAAAACAATAGCCAACGCAGTGTCGGCTATGGCGATGGTCTGTACAAATCGCTCGACGGAGGCCGCTCCTTTAAAAAGGTCGGCCTCGAGAACTCCGAACACATCGCAAAGATCATCGTTCACCCGCATGATTCGGACACCGTCTTTGTCGCCTCGCAAGGACCGCTTTGGTCCTCCGGTGGTGATCGAGGACTCTTCAAAACAACCGATGGTGGCAAGTCCTGGGAAAACATCCTCGAGATCAGCGAGAACACCGGTGTTACCGATTTGATCCTGGATCCGCGTGACCCCGAGACGATGTACGCCGCGTCCTACCAACGCCGGCGTCATGTCTGGACGCTCATTGACGGTGGCCCCGAATCCGCGATTCACAAGTCAACGGATGGCGGGAAAACGTGGAAGAAAATCACGAGCGGATTGCCCGGTGTTGATCTTGGCAGAATCGGACTTGCTATTTCACCGATCAATCCTGATGTGCTTTATGCGATCGTCGAAGCGGCCAGCGGCAACAGCGGCTTCTATCGTTCCGCCAACCGAGGTGAGTCGTGGTCAAAGCAAAGCAGCTATGTCTCAAGTAGTCCCCAGTACTACCAAGAAATCGTTGCTTGCCCTCACAAGTTTGACCGCATCTATTCACTCGATACCTACATGCAAGTCTCCGAAGACGGAGGCAAGATGTTTTCCGGACTCGGCGAGTCTTTCAAGCACGTCGACAATCACGCAATCCACATCGACCCCGATGACGAAAACCATCTCATCATCGGTTGCGACGGCGGTTTGTACGAGACTTGGGATCGCGGCAAGAATTATCGCTACACTTCAAACCTGCCGCTGTGCCAGTTTTATAAGATCGCCGTTGGTACGGACAAACCGTTCTACTACGTGTATGGTGGGACTCAAGACAATGCGACGCAGGGCGGACCATCGCAAACCAACAACATTCACGGCATTCGCAACAGCGATTGGTTCACAACCGTGTTCGGCGATGGATTCGATCCCGCAGTAGATCCTTCAGATCCGGATACGATCTACTCGCAGTGGCAATACGGCGGCTTGGTTCGGTTTGACAAACGAACGGGCCAGCGGATTGATATCAAGCCGCAGGCGGAGAAGGGTGGGCCACCGCTTCGATTCAATTGGGACTCCGCGTTAGCACTCAGCCCGCACGACTCCAAGACGGTCTACTACGGGTCACAGTTTCTACATCGCAGCACCGATCGTGGCGACACATGGGAAACAATCAGCCCCGACCTATCTCGAGACTTGGACCGAAACAAACTGAAGGTGATGGACCGAGTCTGGGGCATCGATACCGTTGCCAAGAACATGTCGACATCTTTCTACGGAACCATCGTGTGTGCGGCAGAGTCTCCCGTGCTGAGCGGACTGCTCTACACCGGCACCGATGACGGCATGCTGCAGGTCAGCGAAGACGGCGGAGAAACGTGGACACCGGTTAGCAAATTCGAGAACACGGATGTTCCCGAATTCGGATACATCCATGACATCGAACCTTGTTTGCACGACGCGGACACTGTCTACGTAGCGGTCAACAACCACAAGCGAGGCGATTTCACGCCCTACATCGTCAAGAGTATTGATCGTGGCAAAACTTGGGTTGAGATCAGCAAGTCACTTCCGGAACGCGGATCGGTTTACACGCTGGTTCAAGATCATGTGAATCCGGACCTGCTCTTTTGCGGGACAGAGTTCGGTCTGTTTTTCACGCTCGATGGCGGCAAAAAATGGTTGCCGCTTAAGAACGGTTTGCCGGTGATTGCCGTTCGCGACTTGGAGATCCAACGTGAAGAGAATGACCTTGTGGTGGGAACGTTCGGTCGCGGAATGTACATCCTGGACAACTACGATCCATTACGCCACGTCAACAAAGAGTTGCTCGATCGAGAAGCGGCGATTCTTCCGATCAAGACCGGCAAGATGTACATCCAAGCCGCCCCGATGTCCGGTCGCGACAAAGCTTATCAGGGTGCAGGCTTTTACACGGCACCCAATCCTCCGTTCGGCGTAACCATTACGTATCACGTCAAGGAGAGCCTGAAGACCAAAAAGGCCGAACGAAAGAGCAAAGAGGGCAAAGCCAAGAAGGCGGGTGGCGATGTGTTCTACCCGTCGTGGGATGACTTGAAGGCTGAAAATCGCGAAGAGGCTCTCAAGCGGATGTTCATCATTCGTGATAGCGATGGCGCGATCGTCAACACACTTGTCGCTTCCACATCCAAAGGCATGCACCGCGTCACTTGGGATTATCGGTACCACGGCATGGGATTGATCTCGCCCAGCGGAAACTCCGGTCGCGGTCCGATGGCACTGCCGGGGAAATACACGATCGAGTTGGTTAACAAAATTGATGGCGAGCTCTCCACCATCGTTGAACCGGTCGAATTCGAAGTGGAGCCACTGGGCATGGAAGGCGTGGAGATCCAAGACCGCTCAGAGATTCTGGAGTTTCAGAAACAGACTGCCAAACTTCAACACGCAATCATGGCCGCGATGCAAGTTGCCAACGACGCAAAGGATCGCTTGGCGTACATCAAGGCTGCCGCTGACGTGACGCCGGGCTTGGCCGATTCTGTTCGCAAGGAAACACGTGAGCTGGAACTGAAAATGGAAGACATCCTCGAGAAGTTCACGGGCGATCGCCTGCGTCCGAGCCTGCAGGAACCCGGCTACCCAGGAATCCTCAGCCGAATTTCAACGGTCGTTCGCGGTCATTGGAGCACGGAGATGGCACCGACCAGTTCGCACAGACGGAGCTATGAGATCGCCGAAGAAGAGTTCGAAGAAGCGTTGGAATTTCTCAAGCCATTGGTCGAAGATGACTTGCCGAGACTCAACGAAGAACTTGAGAAGGCCGGATCGCGCTGGACGCCCGGTCGGCCGATTCCGAACTGGAAATAGCGTTCGCTTCACCATCGCGATACGCCACTTGGTAAAATACGGTTTTTGACAAGTGATCCGTCGTTTCTCCGACAACAGCAATCGACATGAATCGAATCCTACCGATGCTTGCTTCCGTTTTCCTCGCTTGCTGTGTCGTCTCCGCTGAGAGCCCAGCGATCCCCACCGAGGTGAAGGCGCAGATGCTGAGGATGATCGGCGATTGGACGTTCGAAGGCAAAGACGGGGATCGCGGGTTTTCTGGCGAAGAGACCGTGCGAATGATCAATGCGGGCACGGCACTTCTGCAACAGGGATTCTTTGACCTCGGTGAAGGAGAGAAAGAGCGATACACGATTCTTTCGTGCTGGGATGAAGAGAAGAAGCTGATGCGCGTCCTCGGAGGCACTTCGGAGGGAATCACGTGGGACGGCGATTGGAAAACCGTCGAGGGTGAAAAGTGGATCGGCACTGCCTCGGGGAAGCCGGCGTCCTTCTCGGTGAAGAAAGACTCGATGCGGTACGAAGAGTCGGGCGAAGGCCCAAAGTGGATTTCAAATTTCACGCGAAAGAAGTAGGCCGTCGCGCCGAGTGTCACGCATCAAATTGCTTCAGCGACGGTTCATCCCGATCGCTTGTAAATCGCGGTCAACATGGCTTCGGTATCTTTGTACTTGGACTTCGTTTCGAGAGCCTCATCGATCAACCGCCGCGCGTCGGCTTCACTGTGCCCGAGTGTGATGAGCGCGTCAAACGTCTCACTGACGACTTGGCTGTTGGCATCGGCATCGTCGCTGGCGACGCCGGTTGTTTCGACCATCAATGCGAACCTGGGCATTTTGCGACGCAACTTCGCGATGATTCGCTCGCTGGTGGCGGGGCCGATTCCCGGCAACGCCGAAAGCGCTTTTGCGTCTTGTTGTTCGATTAAAACGGCAAGTTCCTTCACCGGCCGAACCATTGCACGAAGCGCCTTCTTCACACCGACGCCGTCGACGCTGCAAAAGAGATCAAAGAACTGCCGTTCCGGCTCCGTCGAAAAACCGACAAGCCGAGGAGTGAGTCGACCGCCGCCCTGCGCGTTGCCTTCGATGTAGTCCATCGTGTGCAAACGGACCGGCTGTCCGACTTGAGTCTGCAACTGCCGCCGCGTGTAGTCTCCGACCAAGACTTCGTATTCGAATGGGTCAAACCGAATCGCAACGGCTGTCTCGGAAACTTGAGTGACGACACCTTCGATCGAAAGAAACACGCTTCGCTACCGCCTTCAATGGATGCGTCTGAATGGTTCAGGCCGCAAGTGGATTCTGACTGAGGAAATGACTGCAGATCGCGATGGCCAAGGCATCGGCGACATCCGCCGGCTCGGGAACTTCATGGAGTCCGAGTTGCAGTTTGACGGCTTGTTGCATCTGGTGCTTGGGGGCATGGCCGTTGCCGGTCATCACCTTCTTAACCTTCGTCGGCTCGTAACT
>JBCCOI010000419.1:0-6829 GCA_039025515.1 Planctomycetota bacterium | reverse complement strand
TGTCGAATCGATGAGTTTGACGCAATCATGGATGAACACCTCGCTCACGTGCACGGCTTGGACTTGCTCCATCGCTTCGGTCAAATCGCGAGTTTCCAGCTGCCGTCCGTCTTCGATTGCATCGAACAGCGACTGTGGCACGGCTCCGTCGCCTTGGCGCTGGAGTTTCAGCTTCAATTGCCGGCGGACCACCTCGGTTTCTTCGTCGGGCGTCGGGTAACGCAGGCGGTGGCACATCATGAAACGGTCCAGCTGTGCTTCCGGAAGTTCAAACGTCCCCGCTTGTTCCACGGGGTTTTGCGTCGCGATGACCAAGAACGGTGCGGGCAGGGTGTGAGTTTCGTCACCGATCGAAACCTTGCGTTCCTGCATCGCTTCCAACAAGGCTGATTGGACCTTCGGCGAAGCCCGGTTGATTTCGTCAGCTAGCAACAGGTTGGTGAAAACAGGGCCCTTGTGGATATGAAACTGTCCCGTCTTCTGATCGAGAATCTCGGAGCCGAGAATGTCGGATGGAAGCAAGTCGATCGTAAACTGCACGCGTTTGAATTGCAGGTCGATTGCTTTGCCGACGGATTGGACGAGAAGCGTTTTGGCGATCCCCGGAACACCTTCCAACAACAAATGGCCGCCGGTGAGGAGTGCGATTAGGACTCGCTCCACCACTTCCTTTTGGCCAACAACGGTTTCACCCACTTGCTGCATGACCGATGTGGCGAAGGGCGCAACCGGTTGAGCGATCATCGGCAAGTCGTTCTCGCTATCGTCCTCAGCCGTTGTGGGTTGTTCGATTGTTCCGGACATCGTTTAAGTCACTCAGCAAGTAAAGCAAGAATTCAAAGGGTTGCGACAAGCGGCGGGCGGCTATCCATGTGGAGCGTCTATCCGGCCTGCTCCGCGAGTAGCATCTCGAGGGCATCTCCAAGCTGCTCCACCCGCAAGCCGGTCGCTCGGATTCGTCCCTGTCGATCGATCAAGACGGTGACGGGGGCAATTCGGATGTTGTAGCTGCGTGCCGTTTCGCCGGCTTCTCGGGGCGAAGGTTTGTCGGCCGATTCGTCGTCTGCCGGCTCTTGGTTGACAGTTTCTTTTGGTTCGTCGGATTCAGCGTCTTTGACGAGCTGTTCGCTGGCTTCCTTCTCGACGGCGGTTCGATCCAACACCATCGGCATTTCGAGCCCGATCGTTGAAGCGAGTTCCTTGGATCGTTCCCAGTCGCTTTCGTGATCGCAGATGGCGGTGAAGACAACGCCTTGGGGCGAATACTTTTTTGCAGTGTCGTTTAGACGCGCGAGTTGCTGGTCGGTGATGGACATGCCCGGCCGAGTGAAGTGCAACACGCGAACGGACCCCAGAAGTTCCGCCTCGGTGTATCCATCCGGTGTGTCGACGCCGGCGATTGTCTCGGGTTGGCTTGAGTCCTCTGTCACATCCTGATCGGCCTCGGTCGCCTCCTCGCCCGGCAGCCACCAAGCTTGACCACGCACGGGCTCGGCCGGTTGACCAAACTGTTCTTGCCAGGGACGCATCCATGTCGCGCCGCTGTAGAACCAGTCACGATTGAGCGAAGCCAAGATCACGGCTCCACCGGATGGTCCAGATTCCTCGAGCAGTCGCTCGACAACTTTACCGACGTGGCTGGGCAGAACTCCCGCCGCGCGAACCATTCCTTCGGCATCGATGATGATGTACGTCGGAAAGCCGGTGATCTGATAGGCGTCGGCGGTCTCACCTGTGTCGAGCGTGACGGGATAGTTGATCTCGCGGTCTTGAACAATCTTGTCGGCTTTGTCCCAACCCGAAGTTGCGGAGTGCATGCCGATAAAGACAAGATCGTCTGGATGTTCTTCGACGAGCGAAATGTTCTTCGGAATGGAAGCGATGCATGGACCACACCAGGTGGCCCAAAAGTCAAGCACAACGACCTTGCCGCGCGAGTCCTCCAGGGTTGTTTCGTCACCGATCCAGGTGTCCGTCGAAATCTCCGGTGCGGGCCTGCCCTCCAAGCTGTCCCGCATCGCTTGCATGCTCTCGAAATACCAACTGTCCGGGAACTCACCCTCTTCTGCGAAAGCCGAACTCGCAGCAACGGAGAGAAAGCTTCCTGCAATGGCAAGACAACAGACAGTGACCGCGCCGGCTTTGCGACGTCCCTGGAGAGCGAAAGGCATCTTGGCATCCTGTAGGTTTCAAAGCAGAACCACTTCCCGATATGAAGGCTTTCACGTGTCGAGTATCACCCACGGGAAGAAACGATTTTACTCACCGCAATGACCGCTTTGGGGACCGGGGCTCCAGTAAGCCCCCACCATGATTGGCGGAGGCAGCTATAGCGGGGCTACGGGAGGAATCGCGGACGCTCACTGATTACAAGGTGCGCATCTCTCCCAGAAAAACTCCCCAGCGCGTGAGAACCCTCGTCAGAACTCGATCAACGCCCATGGAAAACTCTCACCGATCCCACTCCGGCAGCATCCACAATGTTGAGACGACAAATGAAAGACCAAAGCCACTCACCGGAGTCGGCTACCGGAGTATCGAATAAGATGGTCGAAAGTCGCATCGGTGGCAGAGACTGAGGTGGATTTGCGTGCCGACGCATAGCGTTCGGGTTGTCCAACTTCATTCGGTTCGGCCGAGACGCAACTCACGTCGGTCGATGAATCCGAAGCGGCTTAAGCGGCGGTTCTCTCGCCGTTGGTGTGTCGGACGACCAAGGCTACTGCGAGTCCTCGGCACGCGGCAATGCATCCTCATCGCTCCGTTAGCCTTACCGCTGCGAATCGTTAAGTGGCGGCTAATCACCGCAGACGGTAAGACATGGCGCAGCGGTTGTAGCGGCGACAAGACTGGAATCCATCACGATGCAGCAATTAAAGACGGACTATGACCTTGACCTGCTTTGGCTTCACAAGGGAAGCTCCTTCATGGTCGCTGGCGACGTGCCAATTCGTTTGCCAATTTATAATCGAAAGGCGAATGGCTGGTATCTGAACATCCTGCCGGATGGTCGCTACGAAGCCGTTCACGCCGACGAGCAATTGTCCGCCCTCGTGACACCAAGCGTTCTTTTGCAAGCTCCCATTGTGACGCTTGGAGAGAAGACCGAGGAAGGGGAATGCGTCAAGTCCGTTCGCGAAACTTGGCGAGAAATCGCAAGGCAGGTACAGTCGCAGTCCGACTTCCTATTCGAGTTCACCACTGCCTCCCGTGCTTTTGAGCTGTTCTTGGCGGCAACCTACAGGATGGATGGATTCGACGAGGTGATCGTAACACCACACTCCAATGATCGGGGCCGCGATGTAATTGCACAGCGAAAAGGGAATCGTTCGGTGAGAATCCTCGAGCAGGCCAAGGCGTATCGAGAATGCAACTTAGTAACGCACCAGGAAGTGCGGGCCATGATCGGGGTCATGGCAATTGAACGATATGCCTACAGCGGATCCATCACGACCACATCGAACTTCGCTCCAACCATTTGCAACGGAGATGAGTTCGAGGCGTTCGTTCCTGAAAAGTTGACGCTTCGTAACGGGGCGCAGTTACGAGATTGGTTGTTGTCGCTCATTTCAACTAATGAGGTCGAAAGTGAATGAAGTTGAACAGGCGGCAGCGAAATTCCACGGCCAAAACCCCTACGCTACCAAAGCTCCGGCCGAAGAAGCTGCCGACATCGAGTTCGCAGAGAGTTCCGAACAACAAGAGTTCGTAGCCTTTTGGCATCGGAGCTTCGATTGACGATCGGGCGATTCATGGCTCCAGTCCCCGATCTGCCTTCCGGAGGAACCGATATTTGCTGGAGGAACTGCAAGACCCAACGATGTCTTCAAGCGGCTTGTCGCGCTCTCGGGGATTAGAGAAAAGGCCGATGTCGAAACAGGAGCGGTAAGAGATTGGTTGCTGAAGGATCTCCGCAAAACATGTGCGACCTACCACGACGAGCACATGCCGAGTCCGCTATCGAGGTTCTCGGTCACTCGGTCGACGGAGTCACTTATCGGCACTATGCCCATCGCGATCCTCTGGCGTTCAAAGCAATCACGACGATGCCCCAGCCTTCCGCTTTCATGGCTCTGCCGCGCGGAATCGAGGGCGAGTGTCCGTGCTGTCGCCGGAAGTTCGCAGGGGAATAATTCCGCGGTCGATGAAACCGGGGCCAGTCAACGATCGGAGATTAACGCGAAATCGTGCCTTGCTTACGCCAATCGACAGAATTAGCCGAAATCGGCGATCTGCCAGAGGGATTTGCACAACGAATGGAGAATCGATGCCGATGAACGATGGTTCGACCGACGTTAGAATGGGACGTGTGCTGCTCGTGACCTCGGCTAGATTCCATGCCTTCCGTTTCCGTCAATCCTGTGCTTCTCGAATGGGCAATCACTCGAAGTGGTCTGCCGCCTGAGCAATTGCACGAGCGGTTTCCAAAACTCGATGCATGGGTGAGCGGTGAGAAATCGCCAACGTTCCGGCAGCTTGAAGACTTTGCCCGCGCGACGATGACGCCGTTCGGGCTGATGTTTCTGGATGCCCCACCTATCGAGGAATTTCAGATTCCGGACTTTCGGACGCGTGATGATAAGCCCATTGGCACTTTCAGCCCAAATTTGATCGACACACTCCAAACGATGCAGCGGCGCCAAGCATGGATGCGGGAATGGCTGCTTGAGCAGGGTGCTGAACCGCTCGAAATTGTTGGCAGCTTGAGCACTCAGCGAAATGTACAGTCCGCGGCACAGCGGATTCGCCAAGACCTGGACCTTGATGTCAACTGGGCTGGCGGGCTCAGGAGCTGGGAGATTGCTTTGCAGACGCTTCGAGGAGCCGCGGAGCGTACTGGTGTGATCGTGTTTAGCAACAGCGTGGTCGGCATGAACAATTCAAGACCGTTGGATCCGGAAGAATTCCGAGGCTTTGTTCTTTGCGATGACTACGCCCCTGTCGTTTTCTTGAACGATGCTGACACCAAGTCCGCGCGTATCTTTACGTTGGTGCACGAACTGGCTCACGTCTGGATTGGGCAAGACGCAGTCTTTAATCTCGATAGCTTACTGCCCGCGAAGGAGGCGAGCGAGCGATTCTGCAATCGTGTTGCAGCGGAGTTTCTTGTTCCTACCGACCAAATGAAGTCAGTTTGGGATGAGGTCAAGAGAAGCAATCAGCGTTTTGGCCTTCTGGGTAAACAGTTCAAGGTAAGCCCTCTTGTCGTTGCCAGACGAGCCCTCGATTTGAGATTCATCTCTCGGCTCGAGTTTTTCGAATTCTACAATGAGGATCAACGTCGATGGCAGAAGATTCGGTCGGAACGTCGCAAGGACAAGTCTACGAGCGGTAACTTCTACAACACAGAGGGTGCTCGACTAGGTCACCGCTTCGCATCAGCATTGGTTCGCGCAACGCGCGAAGGTCGAGCCACCTATCAAGAGGCGTATCGACTCACGGGGATGAAAAGTCAAACTTTCAGGCGATTTTCAGAGAAGGTTCGCGAGAGGATGATCGCCAATCGTGAGTAGACACTTCGTACTCGACGCGAACGCCTTTATTGAACCCAAGGATCGATACTATGGGTTCGACCTTTGCCCGGGATACTGGAAAGCGTTGTTACGGCAACATCAAGCGGGAGTTGTGTTGAGCATTGATCGAATCGAGACAGAACTAAAGGCACAGGACGATGAAATCAAAGCTTGGATCGTCGATAGAGCCCCGACGACGTTTTTTAAGAAGACGCAAGATCAAGCAGTTGTAAATGAATTCCAAGCCATGCTAACGTGGGTCTACTCAGAACCCCAGTTTACCAGCGCCGCCCGCACGGAGTTCGCTTCCGTCGCGGACGGTTGGCTGGTCGCATTTGCGAAGGTGAACGACTGCGCGGTGGTCACGCATGAGGAGTACGCGCCGGACGTGAAGCGCAAGGTGCCGATTCCGAACGTGTGCGTTGAATTCGATGTTCCATACATCGACCTCTTTGAAATGTTGCATGAGGTTGGCGAGAAGTTCATTCGCTCTACAAAACGAGGGAAGAATTGACGATTCGGGAGTAAGCCTCGGTTGGGCACCAGCGCGACTTTCGCGTCGCTGCGGCGTGCACCGGTCGCCGACTCCGGATACAACGCTCGGTGGCTTCGGTCTTGAGTTTGTTGTCTTGGATTTGTGGACTCTGCCAAATTCGATTCGGCGTCGAGCGATGCAGCCGCCATCCGAAAACTGATCATGAGCTGACGCATTATTGGTTAAGAAAGCACTGCGAAGTCTTCGGTCCAGGCAGTCCTGGTTAGACCAGGAACGATTCCGAGCTAGCATCAGTCGCCTTTGCAATCAGCCGCGTGTCCATCGTCAATCAAAACAAACACCCAACCTTCAAACCGTCGTAAGACGAGTACCCGCGCCTCTCCAAGGAATGGATGGCGTCAATCCATGCCCGGGTTGTCTTGGGATTTTGATTCGGTAGGAGCCGCGCTTGGACGCGAAGTGCATTACGAGGGGCGACCGTCGGTAGTGCTTCGTTTCTGGGCCACTACTTGCTTCCGCCGATTCGATGGAAATGCCGAAGTCAGGAACGGCCCATCATTAACTGGCGTGTTTTTGAAAGTCGCCCATCGGCTCCGCCCTCTTTTGTCTACAGTGATTTGCTGTCAAGTATTGAGTTGCGTTTCACGTCTTTGCGTACGGTTAAGTCGATACACTTGAACAAGTCCCGAAGGGACGATACAGGGCAATCGCATTTGGAATGTACCTAATTCCCGGCAAGAATGGACTTCATGGCATCATTGTTCCAGCCGGCGATCTTGCGTTTGCTGCGAATGCTCTGTTTTCCTAACGAAGTGTCCCG
>JBCCOI010000418.1:0-6835 GCA_039025515.1 Planctomycetota bacterium | reverse complement strand
TTCTACTACGCGGGCTACGCCCATGAAGGTGCCGCGTGGCTGACCGTCGCATTGGCTCTCGCCACAGCCGTCCTGTCTTTCATGTTTCGCGGAGCAACGTTCCGTGACAGCCGGCTTCCATCACTCAAACTGCTTGCTTGGGTATGGGCGGCACTGAATTACATTCTCGCTCTTGCCGTTTACCACCGTTTAACGATTTACATCGGCTACAACGGACTGACCACGATGCGAGTGGTCGGGCTCTTCGGTACGACCGCTGTGGTGCTGGGTTTCACAATGGTCGTGATCAAGATCAGGCGTCACTTCGGCTTCTGGTGGCTGATTCGATCACAACTAACGTCGTTGGGCCTTTGCGTGATCGTCTACTCGATTTTTCCGGTCGACTACGTCGTTCATCGTTACAACACCGCGCGTGTGCTGGTCGGCGATCCAAGGCCATCGGTCATGATTGCCGTGAAGGAAAAGGATGACTCGGGCTACTTACCATTGATTGCGTTGATCGATTGTCGCGACCGTGTCATTCGCAATGGCGTTCGAGCGATGTTGGCCGAGCATCAGCTTGCAGCCACCGCCGAAGTCGATGAGGGACCGTGGAACTGGACTCGCTACCAACTTTCGACGGATCTGCTCATACGATCGATGTCGGAGAGACAGAGCAAATGGCAGGTCTATCTGGACGATCCCATTCTCCGGCACCGAGAGATACAGCGATTCCAAGACTATGCGATGCAGTGGTATTAGGACGGCATGATGCTCAATTGCCGGCGCCGGTCGTTACCCGTGGCGTGGCGTAAAGTCATCTTCTGCCGAGAGATTGAGTGCAAATGCGGCGAGCAACTCCGCCACGTGGTCGATATCCGTCAGCGAGATCGCTTCAACCGCCGAGTGCATGTAGCGATTTGGAATCGCCACCAAGCCGGTTGCGACTCCGGAACCGTGTAGCTGAAGGACATTTGCGTCGTTGGGTGTCGCGCGGCCGATTGCGGCGAGTTGGTAAGGGATTTCCGCTTCCTCAGCCAATTGAGTCAGTTTGGAAGCCACGATCGGATTGATGTTTGGGCCGCGGAAAATCACCGGCCCGCCGCCGACTTTGATATCACCCTGTTTGTTCTTATCGATGGTTGGACAATCGGAGGCGTGCGTCACGTCGACCGCGATCGCCACGTCGGGATTGATACCACCGGCGGCCGTCTTGGCGCCTCGCAAGCCAATTTCTTCCTGAACCGTGGAGACGCTGTGGAGGTGGCACGCAAGCGAGTTACTCGCTTTCTCTTTGGCCCGCCTTAGCGCATCGATGACCGTCCACATACCGGTCCGGTTATCCATGCCTGGGCCGGTGACGATCGAGTTGAGCATTTCTCGCAGTCCGAGACGAAGCGTTATTGGATCGCCGATGCGGATTCTCTCGACAGCTTCCTCGCGATTGGCAGCACCGATATCCAGCCACATTTCATCCAGCCCGACCACTTGTTTGCGCTCACGATCATTGAGCAGGTGAATCGGTTTGCGGCTAATCACCGCAGGGACTTCTCCCGTTTCCGTCCAGATCGACATTGCTTGTCCGATCAGTTGTTGAGGGTCCCAACCGCCGATCGTTTGCGCATAGACGAATCCGTTTTCATCGATGTGCGAAACGAGCATCCCGATTTGATCGCAGTGCCCCGCGTACATAAGTCGAGGGCAACCCTCTGCATCACCGTGTGGCATCAACTCCGCAACAAGGTTTCCATGTACATCGATGCGGACGCTATCGGCATGAGGCTGAATGTAATTCCCCACGAGGGCTTGCATCCTTTCTTCGTATCCGGATGGACTTGGCGTCGCGATGGCTTTGCGGAAGAACTGAAGCGCGGATTCTTGCATGGTTGTTTTGTGTTGCGTCTGGAAGTGTGTGGTTGGTTTATACGAAGCCTGATAAAATCGGTGTCGCAAACGTCCGTGTTATTGCCGTGAATGCAAGGCTGATTCGACCGTTTTCCGGCTTGAGCCAAAGATTTTTTTTTCTACAAATCATTGCTTTGAACGAAACGATCACCGCACGATTCACGTCAAAAACAACGGAAACACGGGGGATTTGCTTTCTTCGCTCCATTTGGTTTCGCGCGGATCCATCGGTCAAGGCCGGGAGCAGCGGCAATGACGGCTGTTCCCGTCTAAACGCCCTAAAGAATTGGGGCGGTTTTGCTCGACAGTAATCTTCGGATCGAGGATTTTCGGTTGGGTTGCCTCGCCGCCCATCACGTTCGCGTGTGGGCAGACGGCGAAGTGGCTGGTGGCAATCGAGCCTTGATTCACCCAGGGGGGATTCTGGGAAAGCCGTCGAGTGATGGTCCGGTTCATGGTCGGGATACGTACCGACTTTGGCAGGATCGTTCCGTCGAATGCCAACGGCGACTATAGCCGAACGTTCCTGAAAAGCGTTTCCATGCGACTACACCCATCGCATGTGCTTCTGCTTTCACCAATGGAACGTTGGGCGTTGGTCGCCGGAAGCTTCAGCATCTCTCCAGCAAGCGGAGTGCCTTCGCTTGTGACCGTTTGAAACCTAGCAAGTGATCCCGTTCGGTACGCGTCACAGGATGTAAGCCGGGTGGCCTGACCCAGCTTTCGGATGACGGTTCCAACCAGGCTGTTATTGCGTTGTTGACGAGCTGGCCCGTTCAGGACCGGGTCGACCGAAGACCGCACGACAGTCGGAACTGGCGTTTGATCGATAGGGCCATGAGAACATTGGGTACAGACGCACCAGTGTTCGAGGGAATAATCAACGAGGCGTTATGGAGAGCCTGATATGAAGGTCTTTACGACTGGACAGGTCGCCAAGATTTGCAAAGTCGCACCCCGAACCGTTTCTAAATGGTTCGATTCGGGGCGTTTGAAAGGCTACCGTATTCCAGGATCGCAAGATCGTCGTATTCCTCGTGAATACCTGATCAAGTTCCTGAAGGAACACGGTATGCCGTTGGGTGACCTGGAAGACGAAGCGATGGCCAAGTGCCTGATCGTCGCCCAGGATCAAGTTTTGATCGAAAATCTCAAGCGAGAGTTGCCGCCTGAAAAGTCGTTCAAGGTCGCAGTTGCGGCGAGCGGCTTCGAAGCTGGTATTCAAGCGGAGAGCTTCACCCCAGATTGCATCATCGTCGACTTCTCGATCGGAAAAATCGAAGCCGTTCAGATTTGTCAGAACCTGCGTAAGAACGCAGACTTCACCGACATCATCCTGATCGCACTGCTTCCCGATGACGGGCAGCCGATGAGTTTCGATCGCAGCAGCATCAACGAGACGTTCAAGAAACCGTTCGACGCACATTTGCTCGCCGAACGACTTCGAACGCTCGTCGGAAATAAGAAGGAGCTCGTGTAAGGGAATCGGATTGGTGGTAGCGCCAGCCCCTCACTTGCATCAAAGCGTCCTTTCGATGAAACAAACGCCACATGTCACCCGCAGGACATGTGGCGTTTTTTCTTTGGAGGGACAGGTATGGCTTCGACACACTTCAATTCTGATGGCGAGGCGCGGATGGTGGACGTCTCGGCAAAGGCCCTCACCAAACGCAGCGCGACCGCGGCGGCTCAAGTTTCAATGAGCATCGAGGCATTGCAGATGGTTCGCGACGGAAATGCCGCGAAGGGCGACGTCTTGGCCGTGGCGAGGATTGCAGCCATTACAGCAACCAAGCTCACTTCGCAGTTGATTCCGCTTTGCCATGCGATCCCAATCGAGTCGGCGTCGGTCAGCTTCGAATTTCTCGAATCCAGCGCTGCTGCCCCCGCTTTGATGTGCCGCGTTACTTGCGAAACAACCTTCAAGACGGGAATCGAGATGGAGGCGATGACGGGTGCTTCTGTCGCCGCGTTGACTGTTTATGACATGCTCAAGTCCGTTGATCGTCGAATGACGATCGGGCCGGTTCGGCTAGAACGGAAGACGGGAGGTGCGAGCGGGGACCACGATTTCGCCGACACAAAGGAACAATGAGCGTTTTGCAACCTCGCGCGCGATTGACCGCCGCATGCCACTTTGGCCATCGCAAGTCATTTGATTAAACTCCTGGCCGCAAGCATGCCAGCGGTGTGATGCGTGCGGATCTGCCTTTCCATAGTGCCTCGCATACCAGTGTCTCACGTACCAGTGCCATAAGCTTTCAGTCCATGAGTTCTAAATCCGATCTCGCTCGCGTCGCTGATCCGCGACTATGTCTTGGTTGTGGTGCGTGTTCGTACATCTGCACGCCGGAGAAAGTGACCATGGTCGATGTGGATCATGTGGGGAATCGCCCCAAGTTCGCGGAGGACATCAGCACAGAGCAAATTAGGGAGGCACTAGCTGTCTGTCCCACCGTCTCGTCAGACTTCGGCCAGCTCAAACGTCGCAGCGACTATGTCTCAAGCGTTGACAAAAAGACCGAGATCAATTGGGGCGCGATTACCGGGATTTATGAGGGCTATGCCGGTGACGAAGAGTTGCGGTTCAAAGCCAGCTCGGGCGGCGCGCTCACGGCGATTTCAATTTATTGTTTGGAACAGCGCGGCTTTCACGGAGTATTACAAACTGGCGAAAATCGGGACGATCCGCTCCGAAACAAAACACGCTTGTCACGCACCCGCGATGAATTGATGGCAGCGGTGGGCTCCCGCTATTCGCCGGCTTCGATTTGTGAAGGCCTTGGCGAAGTGGAAGCCGCACCGGGGCTATGTGCGGTGGTGGGCAAACCGGTCGAAGTCTCGGCAACGCGTAACGCCATGGAGTTACGACCGAAGCTCGCTGAAAAGGTTGGCGTCGTCCTGTCCTTTTTCTGTGCCGAAACCCCTCCGACAAAAGCCACGCGGGAACTGATGGCGAAATACGAGGTGGACGAGTCCAACCTCACCAGCCTGCGTTACCGAGGCTACGGTTGGCCAGGCTATTTTGCGACGCGTAGTGGCAAAGAGGACGAGAAGGAGCATTTGATCTACTACGACGCCTGGGCGTTCTTGCAAGGATTTCGACCGTGGTCAGCACAACTGTGGCCCGATGGTTCAGGTGAGCTTGCTGATATCTCATTTGGCGATCCGTGGTACGAAGAGCCTGACGGCAAGAATCCCGGCTTCTCGCTGATCGTAACGCGTACCAAGCTGGGCCATGAGATCATCGAGGATGCCATCGCAAAGGGCTATTTGAAGGCGACTCCGGCGGAGACGTGGAAGCTTGATAAGTCTCAGAAGGGCCTTTTGGATAAGAAGGGCGCGGTCTGGGGACGCCGTCTGGCTCACCGTCTAACGGGGATACCCAATACCAACTTCAAGGACTTGGATCTGTTCACACCTTGGCGGGCGTTGAGCTTTCAGGGGAAGCTACGTTCCACGTTGGGCACGCTGCGCCGGATTCTTCAGCGTGGGCTCTATAAGTCGCACAGGAAGCAACGCACATAAGTCGTCGCTCATAGAGGTGCGAAGATAACCTGCATCATCAGGAAGTGATCCACATGAAAGAAACTCTCACGTTCGTATTCTCCATCTTGCTCTTCACGAGTCTCTCATGGGGCCAAGACGCCCCCGAGTCGCGAAATCAGACACTGGTAGATTCCGAGGTTGTTAAGCCTGTTCTTCAGCAGTTGAACGCCTACAACGCACGCGATATCGACGCTTTTCTGGCGGCCTACAGCAACGACGTTCGAGTTTACTCCTACCCGGAGACGCTTCGGTATCAGGGGATCGAAAAGATGCGTGAGCGATACACCAAGTTCTTTGAGGGACTTGATCGCCTGAACTGTGAAATCGTCTCGAGGATGGTGATGGGCAACGTGGTGATCGACCAGGAAAGGGTTACGACGTCGGCGGCTGGCGTGGATTCCGTCATCGAAGCCATCGCGATTTACACGATCGAGAAAGGTAAAATCGTGGCAGTCCGCTTCGTACAGAAGTAGCGAGTTCGTTGAAACTGCCTCTCAATGCGTCGCTTCTACCGCGTTTTTGGCTGACTCTGAATCGGTTTTGCAAACCCACTGGCCAAGGAATCGCAATCCCATCGTTGCCGCCGCTATCGCAAACATCGACGGAACAAAGTAAGAGATCGAATAGAGACAAGCCCACACGGGAAATCCAACCCATCCGACGGTTAAAAGAATCCCAAGAGGGGCAATGACACCCACGACAGTCATGCGTTTGAAGAACGTGACGTTAATCTTCTTCGGCACCAGAAAGAGTCCGACCGCCAGTGCCGTGACTCCAAACAACAGAGCTGTGAATAGAACGATCGCTTGAACCGCCACCGACAGGATGCTGACGGGCATCATCCAACAGGCAGATGCGAAAACGACTCCGACCGGCAACGAGACAGCCAGCAGGTCGCTAATCGCAATATCCGCGCGAGAGAGCGCTTCCGAATCTTCGATGCGGATAAACGGTCCAAAGACGGCCCATCCGATCACTCCGGACACAACAAAGTACGGGAGTGCAAAGATTTCCAGCATGTCGGGGCTAGGACAGTCGTTCTTCGGGTCTGAGTGGCGGCTTACGCGGATTCGCCGTGCGCTCGTTCTCGAGTCTACCTCCGCGTCAAATGCAGGATTGAGTAGCATCCGCTCTGCACTCGGGGTGACCGGCCATGTTTCAAGTGCCTCCAAGAGCACGTTGCGAGGGCCTGGCCGCCCAGCTGGAGTCTGGAATGGAGAGCTGACGTGCGAATAGATTCACGAACGGCTCGTTTTGTTAGAATGAGGTGATCGCGGCGAAGCGGCGAGAACTCAATCACTGACAATCATCTCAAGATACACATCCATATTGCGAAACGTGAGAATCATGGTAATCCCCACTCGTCCATCGCTCCTGGCAGCCATTTTGCTCCTCGTGTTTT
>JBCCOI010000417.1:0-6843 GCA_039025515.1 Planctomycetota bacterium | reverse complement strand
GATTCGTCGACCGATCAAAGCAAACTACTGCCGTTCGCATTTCGAATCGCAACCGCTCGACCAACATTATTCCGTATGGCAAACAAAGTTTTGTTAAGGATTGGTTAATTGGGAATGTCGATCCGGTGTAGGTGCCGGCTCAAAGCCCGGACGATAGTCCACTTGCTTGAGGAAAAGGCCACGAGGCGGTGCCGTTGGGCCGGCATGGATGCGATTTTTTCGCTCCAGAACCTCGTCTATCCAACTCGGCTCCTGCTTCCCAAACCCGACTTCGACCAACGTCCCGACAATGTTTCGAACCATGTTGTAGAGAAACCCGTTCGCTTCCACTTCGACGGCCAGATGCCCCGTTTGGTCAAAGTCTGACGACGGCAACACCACGCAATCCGTGACGTTGCGAACGTTGGATTTTCGCTCCGCGCCCGCCGATTCGAAAGATGAAAAATCTCGATGACCGACGATCCTCTCCGCCGCTTGTTGCATCGCCGTTACGTCGAGATTGCGACGAAGTCGCCACCGATAGCGGTGTTCAAAAGGATTGCGTTGGTGTCTGGCTTGCAACTGGTATCGATATCGCTTCCCCAAAGCATCTCGAATCGCATGAAAATCGGGATGCGCTTCGACCACTTCACGTACAACGATCGAATCAGGAAGGCGGGAGTTCACTGCTTTGAGCAATGCGTCATCCGAAGCCGTCCAGTCGTCAAACCTGCAGCTGGCGACCTGCCCCACCGCATGAACGCCCGCATCGGTGCGTCCACTCCCGGTCACCACAATTGACTGTCCGGTGGACTTTCGGATGGCCTGCTGGAGTGTTCCTTGGATCGTCGGAAGGTCTGGCTGAATCTGCCAGCCGGCGAAGTCGGTTCCGTCATAGGCGATCGTGAGTGCGAACGTCCGCCGCACGACCTAGACCGCCGATGCCATCGATTTTTGCAGGAGCTCGGCGATCTGAACGGCGTTGGTCGCCGCACCCTTTCGAAGGTTATCGCTCACGCACCAAAACGCGATCCCGTTACCACCAGAACTGATGTCGCTGCGGATTCGCCCAACGAAGACTTCATCGCTCCCCTCACAGTCCCGAGGCATGGGGTATCGACGGCTCGTGAGATCATCAACGACCGCCACACCGGGAGCGGACGCGAAGAGCTCCCGCACTTGCGGAACCGAAAGTGGCTTTTCGGTCTCAACCAAGATGGACTCGCTATGACCTACCGCGACGGGCACCCGCACGGCGGTCGGACAAACCTGTATCGAGTCATCGCCGAGAATCTTACGCGTCTCGTACACCATCTTCATCTCTTCGCTGGTGTAGCCTTCGAACTTTTCGCTTCCGATCTGTGGAATCAAGTTAAACGCGATCGGGTGCTGAAACGTTTCACACGCCGTCTCTTTTCCATCAAGCGACGATCGAGAACTCTCCTCCAACTCGACGTTTCCCGCCAAGCCCGCGCCACTCGTCGCCTGGTAGGTGCTCACCACGACTCGTTTGACTCGCGCCTCACGGTGCAACGGAGCAAGTGCCACGACCATCTGCGTCGTGCTGCAGTTCGGACTCGCAATGATTCCTTGATGATCACGAACGGCATCGGGATTGACTTCGGGAATCACCAACGGCACGTTCGGATCCATCCGCCAATAACCACTTTCGTCGACAACCACCGCACCTTCTTTGACGGCATAGGGGGCAAAGTCAGCACTAATTTCATCCGGCGTACTGGCGATCACCAGGTCAACGTCTTCAAAAGCGCCGGGCGCAAGCTCTTCGATCGTGATCGAAACCCCGCCGACGTCGACCACCTTTCCCGCGGAACGCTTTGACGCCAACAACTTCAGTTTCTTGAAGGGAAACTCACGTTCGACAAGCTGATCCAAGACGATTCGGCCGACCGCTCCGGTGGCACCTACAACGGCGAGAGTTTCAAGCACGGAATTATGAGAGTGTTTGGGGTGAAGATGTTCCAGGCGATCACATGCCAGGTATCGCGAAGCTCGACATGAAAGAGTGAACGAACCTCCCTACAAGGTTCACCTTCACTACTTTTTCATCGCTTCAATCGCTTTTGGCAATTCAGCATCGACGACCCCCATCCCGCCACGTCCGCTATCCATCCGAGATTTCACGTCCAGCAAAACGTCTTCGCTGGTCGTATCCCAAAACTTGGATAGCTTCTCTTCGGAAAGCGGTTTGTAGGAACGAAACAGGCGAAAGCCGACGCCGCGAGCGGGATCGCTGGTGTACCACCACGGACTGAGCGGAAGGTTGGGATCGGCATCCTTCCACTCTTCTTCGTTGGTCGGCATTCTGGCCGCGCTTCGAAGATCTTCGGCGTCCGACTCCCACGTTCCGCCGCGAACGACACACGGTTCGAAACTGGTCGGCCAAACGACCACATCCACGGCATTGATGCCCGGTTGGTCCGCAAATCGCGCGTATCCATCCTCGGTGTAGGCGTTGACGGTCAGTTCACCGACGTTGCCGAACATATCGAACAGCCCCCAAGCGTTCGGCTCTTTTTGAGCCCCCGGCACCTGTCCGGCATCGGCATTGTCGAAGTACCAGGCGAAGGTATCCACGTCATCGCCCTCGTCGCCCCAAGGATAAGCCGTCGTGGAGCCCGCGCGAGCTGCGTATTCCCACTCCGCTTCGGTCGGCAACCGATATTGGTGACCGGTGATCTTGCTAAGCCACTTCGTAAACTGTTGGGCAGAGTACTGCGTCATCGTCACGGCCGGCTGGTCATCTTCTTCGCCGTACTCATAAGTGTGCGTCGGGTCGTACAGCTCCGTGGGGGCCGTGATCGCGTCACCGCGGTTGTCTTCAGTGACGGGCCGAGTCCCCGCCGATTCGAATTCTTTGAAAACCGCGTAAAGCTTCATGTACTCCTTGTAGAGTCCCCAAGAGACCTCTTCTTTGCCGACCCACATTGGATCGACGGTGACACGAATTTGGGGCCCCTCGTCATCGCGGCGGTCCAATTCATCCTCGGGGCTGCCCAACATGAATTCGCCGCCGGGCACCGGGATCATTTCGACCAATTCATCGGAACCGGGAACTCGCAAGGTGTACGGGACCATGTATCCTGCGTCGACCTTGACGAACGGTCCCTCCGTGGGTTGCTCCGTCGCCAGCCCGAAATCCTTTGCGGAGGGCTGCTCCGCTGATGAAACCTGCGGCAGCGTGATGCAGAGTAAAAAAACGAATCCCAACAGCGTTAAGACGTGGAAACGATTCACGATTGATATTGCTTCACATTTGGAGGAAATCACGGGCGACTGTCTCCAGCATTGTAGAGCAAATGCTGAAAAATTACAGGTTCGACGGTGCTCGAGAAAGCCGGACTTCCACGTCAAACTCCTCCTCGCCTCGCGCAATGCCGAGCTGCAATTGAGACCCGGCGACGGAATTCCCAACCACTTGCATCAGATGGAAGACATCTCGTATCGGTTCTTCGTCGATGCTGAGAATGATGTCGCCCGCTAGCAAACCGGCCTTTGCGGCCCCGGATTCTCCGCTCGCAATCGAACTGATCATCGCGCCCCGGGTTCGATGATCGTCCCCCTTGAGCTCCGAGTCGGGTACATCGACCAGCCTGACGCCCAGCCATCCTCGTACAAATTCACCGGTCCGGCGAAGCTCCTCGTAGATCTTTCTCGCGACCGTACTTGGGATCGAGAAACTCACACCCTGGTAAGTGTCCCCGACAATGGCGGTGTTGATCCCGATCAACGTTCCACGTGAATCCACCAGGGGACCGCCGCTGTTTCCAGGATTGACGGCGACGTCACTTTGCATGAAGTCTTGGAATCGGTCCTTCGCTCTAACGACACGGTGCTTGCCACTGAGGATGCCAAACGTGACCGTCCGATCGAGTCCGAACGGGCTGCCGATCGCCCAAACTGGAGAACCGACGCGCAACCGATCGCTGTCTCCCCACGGAATGGGTATGAGATCTTCGGCCTCAACCTTCAATACGGCCAGATCCGTTCGCTCATCGGTCCCCACAACGAAACCTTGCAAGCGTCGACCGTCGGAAAGCGTGACCGATATTTCGTCACTGGAAGCAATCACGTGCCGATTGGTGAGTATGTAACCTTCTTCATCAACGACGACTCCGCTGCCCTGATCAGAGATCAGAATCGATGGCGCGCCGGGAACTTCCGGATGATCGGGTAGTTCACGAGTGGAACGCTTAATGTCGATGTGGACGACGCTGGGCTTGGCCGCCGCGCTGACATTCTGATAGGCGTAACTGAGCATATCCAAAGAGACGTCTTTGAGACCTTGACGAGCCTCTTCGGACTCGGCGCGCAATTGCCCCTTAAACTGTGCGTACCGGATCTCTTCAACGATGCCGGGCAGCACGAATCGCGCGGCGGCCAACATTAACCCAACGGTCATGAGCATGACCATTGCGTGCCGCAGCGGTTCACCACGCCGTGAATGATCCACCGGTGTTCGCACTTCGATGACGTTTGTCGGCGGCGGTTCCGGCGGCAACATCGAATTCGATTCCACGTCATCCGCAGAAAAGTCATCGACGCGTTCAACAGGAAATGCTCCGGAGCCAACACTCTGCGGTAATTCGACCTCGTCAGTCGGGACCGCCGAGTCCGCCGGATCGATTCGGACAAAGAAGAGCCGCCTGTTCTCGCTCTCTTCTTCGACTTGCGATTCTGGAGGCGGCGTTTCAAAAAAATCCGGTTCTCTCATCTCGCCGAACTCTCGCTCACCCGACTCCGGCGGCGTGATTCGCCGGGGGGAATGCGTTTGGTCGCGTGGAGAGGAATCGGAGTCCATTGACGCCCGTCGGCGGGAAGTGAAATGAGCGGATGGCCCTATTGTAGCGCGACAGGAATACGCATTCGCAAGTTTTTTCTCGCCAATCGAATCCATTTCGTCGCCGGCAGCCGGCAAAATCCGCTGGACACCTCGCGTCGCGAGACCGGTTGGAAGACAATCACAAGGTGTCCGATTCTTCCCAGGCCTAAATTATTCCCAACTCCAACGCGCACGTCTCACCATGGGCAGCCACTCGCCACGCGATCTCACCGGGGTCCGCGAGACCATCTATCAAGCCATTTCCGAGATTCGCTTGATCGATCCCCACACCCACATCAATCCACACGCCGCTGCATCAACGACGCTGGCGGACATCCTCGGCTATCACTACTACACCGAACTCGTCCACTCTGCGGGCATGCCTCGCGAAGAAATCGAGGAACCGAACCTGTCGCCCCGAGAACTCGTCGGGCGAATGGTCGGTGGCCTCGGACGCATCACGAACACCGCGAACTACCACTGGCTGATTCAGATCTGTCAACAATTCTTCGGCTTCGGATTCGACGAAATCACTCGTGACAACTGGGAAGCGCTCTATGACGCTGCGGAGTCTGCGATGTCATCACCCGGTTGGGCTCAATCCATCCTCGATCAAAGTAATGTCGAGGCGGTGTTTCTCACCAATGACTTCGATGACGACTTAGCAGGTTTCGACGTCTCGACGTACATTCCCTGCTTGCGCACCGACGACTTGGTATTTCACCTTGCGAAGGAGAGTGTTCGAGATCGCTTGCGTGACTGCAGCGGCATCGAGCTCGATTCTTTGCAATCGCTTCGTGACGCGCTTGAGCAGCGTTTTCAACATTTCGTCTCGCGGGGAGCTCGAGCCTGTGCGATCTCAATACCGCCGACGTTTATTCCAACTGATGTCAGTGAAGGTCGCGCGGTCGTTGCCATGGATGACATCCTCGCAAAGGGAACGGGAGCCGACCCGGCCAATCGCGACGCGATGTCTCGTAAGGTCTTTTGGACTTTGGCCGAACTCTGCGAGCAATATCGATTACCGTTCGACTTGATGATTGGCGTCAACCGAGGCGTCTACCCGGCCGGTGTTTATCAAGGCCAAGATCTCTATGACAGCCGAGTGTCATTGATCCAGTACGGTGAACTCTTCAATGCATTCCCCCGAGTCAAGTTTCCGATCTCGGTCTTGGCCAGCGTGACCAATCAAGAACTCGTCAGCTACAGTTGGATTTTCCCAAACGTCTACACGAACGGGCATTGGTGGTACAGCAACACACCGTCCTTCATTCACCGCGATGCGGCGGCCAGGCTTGAGGCCGTTCCGCGCAACAAGCAAGTTGCCTACTACAGCGATGCCTACAAGCTCGAGTTTGTCCTTCCCAAGTTCGATATGTATCGGCGTGTGCTTTCGCGAATCCTTGCCGAAGAATTCGTTGGAGAGAACGGCTGGGACGAAGAAAAGGCGATCGCACTGGGACGACAGGTGCTGCGTGGAAATGTCGACGAGATCTTTCGTGATCCCAGCGTCACGACAACTGAGTCAAAAGCTGACGCAGAAACACCCGCGATTGCCGGTGCCGTTACCGTTGCCGGTGAAGAGGCGACTCAGCGTCGCGCAGACGACCTCGACGCCGTTCCGACCGACTCCGAAATCGAAGCAACAGACCTGGCCGATGTGATGCTGGGTCAAAGCGTCAGTGAAACCTCGCTGGAAGAAGAGATCGACGACGTCCCACTGGATGTCGGCAACATCCTCGGAGAAGCAGAAGAAATCCCGCCGGGTCCGGATCAACCAGGTTCAAACATTCATATGCTCACCGGTGATGGCGAGTTTACTCCCGATGGCGAATCTGTAGTCTTGCGTCCGGACCCCATGACCGGAGAACTCCATTTTCCGGTCAAAGAGGAACAAGACGATAAGTAAGCGGGCTCGGTTAAGAAGCCGAGGTCGAAACAACGTCGGCCTGCTCCGATTCGGCAGCAATGCGGTTGATCGCGTTCAGCATCGCCAAGACGGTACTTTCGACCGTGTCAGT
>JBCCOI010000416.1:0-6853 GCA_039025515.1 Planctomycetota bacterium | reverse complement strand
GTCGTAGCTGATGTCTTGAATCGCGTCGTGCTCGATGTCGATCCAAGCTCCGGGTTCGAAGGTTGGCTCGGGGGTCGTGAGCGGGACTCGTCGCCAGCCCAGCTTGTTGCTGATTAGCAACTGCGAAGGTTTGATGCCCAACTCTTGAAGGGTTTGAGACATCACTTCAAGCGCCAAACCTGCGCCATATTTTCCGGCGGAATCTGCCGCGACGATTCCGTCGGAACTCTTGAACCACTCCGCGACGATCGCGCGTTTGGTGGCCATGTCGAGTGCTTGGAACAGATTTCCAAGCGCACTCGTTCCGAAAACGATTGGTGGAAGCGTCAGTGTCGGGTTCGACACTGCGGCCGACTTCCCGGGACGGACACGACGTTCCGTGGTATGCGAATCCACGACGCAGTTCCCTCAGGATTTTGGAGTGATTTTGAGAACGTACGCAAAGTCCGAGGGACGTTCGGTGGGTAGCGTGACCGTAAGTCCACTTTCATCGCGCTGCCACTTCAGAGGCTGTTTGATTCCGAGCATCTCAATGGACGCGATCTCCCCGAACTCGTACTTGCTGCCGGAAGCCAAAGTCTTAATCGTCGTCGTTGAGCCCTTCGGCCATTTCATCCCGATCGCGAAGAGGGTTCCGTCGCGCGTGGTGAATCGAAAATCTTCGGCGGTAAACGGCTTGTCTTTTGACTCCGAAACGTGCCCTGTTGACACCGTCGTTGGTCCTTCGCCGAAGGTCTTCCAGTAGGTGGTCGAGTAGATTGCACTGCCATTGATGTCCAGCCATTTCCCGATCGCCAGCAGGATTTGTTGATCCTCTTTTGGGATCGTTCCATCTGCGCGGGGACCGACATTGAGAAGCAAGCAGCCATTTTTACTGACGATGTCGATGAGGTCGTCGACCAAACGATCCGCCGTCTTGTAGCGTTGGTTTTCGGTATACCCCCACGAGCTGGAACTGACGGCCGTGTCGGTTTGCCAGAAGGGCTTGCGGATTCCTGCCATCTTGGAGCGTTCTTTATCGAGTACCGCAGCCTTTTCCGGGAATGCTTTCCACTTGTAGTTGATGATCCCCATCCCATGCGACCGTCCCGCGGTCGCGTTGTAGTAATAAGCTGCAAACTGCTGCAGGTGCTTCGCGAATGGATTCGACAGGTGGTCATCTTCTTGCAGTCCGGGAGTGATTCCGAAATCGAACCAGAAGACATCCGGCTGATACTTGTCGACCAATTCACACGACCGCGCAAGCCAGTCGTCCTTGAACTGTTTATCTTGCGGGACAAAGTTCTCGCGGTAGTTCCAAGCGTCATCGGCAAAGAGGAATGGCATGGGGCGACCGTAAAGATCCGCCAACGACGGATCGGCGTTATCGTAAGATTCGTCCCGTACGTAAAACATCCAGTTGAACGCGCGGTGGCTGCTGACACCGAACTTCAGACCTTCGGCGCGTACGGCTTGCGAAAGCTCTTGAATCACGTCCCGCTTGGGTCCCATTTCGGACGCATCCCAGCGAGTGTACGTGCAGTCGTACATGGGAAACCCGTCATGGTGTTCTGCGACGGGGATCACATATCGCGCCCCCGCTTCCTTGAAAAGTTTTGCCCACCGGGTCGCATCGAAACGCTCCGCCTTGAACTTAGGAATAAAATCCTTGTAGCCAAACTTCTTTTGCGGGCCGTAGGTGTCGACGTGATGCTGGAAGAAGTTGTCTCCACGACGGTCGCGGTCGATATACATTTGGCGGGGATACCATTCGCTTCCGTACGCGGGCACGCTATACGCACCCCAGTGGATGAAGATTCCGAACTTGGCGTCACGGTACCACTGCGGAATCTCATAAGCTTCTAACGATGTCCACTCGGCTCGGAATGGACCTTTTGAGATCACTTCGTCGATCGATTCCAAGGCAGGTCGAACCGCGGGATGCGGCTTCGTCGCCGGGTGTGGTTCCTCGCCTCGGGCGATTTGGACCGCCAGAAAAAGCAAAACGAATGGTGTGATCAGCTTGTTCATGGAAACTATCTTTGGAAGGTTGGGATAGCGATTCGATTGAGAGTTACTCACCAAGGAAAAGCGGTTTGAGGTGCCTTTCATAGATGTTCTTCGTCACCTCGGCACCAACGATCGCTTCGTTCGACTTCAACATGTCCGTGTACCGATCACCGTACTTCGCGGCAACTTTGAAGCTCACGTGGAGCAGTTGCCGCATGTGGGGATTGAAGTGTTCGTGTTGCTGATCGTGGCGGATCGCACTTGCGAACCTCGGTCCATCCCAAGATTCGATCGTGCTCGCGTCGGACAGCTGGCTTCGATCGATATCGATCACGCTGGCGTACGGCGCACAGAATTCTTCGACGTGCTCGAGTGCGTATGTGTAGATTTCTTTGGCCATTGCCAAGCCGTCACCGCCGGCTTCGGCCAAGCCGATGATTTCCTCGAGCCAAGTCGTACCCGCGGTTTTCAAATGCAATCCGGCGCCCGTCTTTTGAAGGCAACGCCTGATGATCGGGTACAAACTGAATTTGTCACTGCCGCTGTGGACACTCAGTTTCAACGTCGGAGGCAAACCGTACTTCGCCACGGCATGGGCAATCACAGCGACATCGTCATTGAACTCTTTTTCGAACTGTTCAAGATCACCGACGTAGTCGACGCCTTTGTTGAATCGTCCCGTAAACTTGGGCGCGATCGTCTGTACGGGGATCTGTTCGTCCGCAATTGCGGTCAGAATGATCAACAACTCTGGCGGAGTCTGCGGCAGGTCGGTCTCGTCCATGGAGACTTCGGTGATTAACGCATCGGCGCCCTTCTTATCAGCGATGTGCCTGTAGATCTCTCCCGCTTCTTTGACAGCCAACAAATATTTTGAAGCGACGCTGCGTAGCGATTCGGCCGTGATTTCGATCGGTGCCGAAAGCCCGGGCAGTTCAAGCGTCCCCACCAACTCCGGATGTTTTGAAACGAACGAATCGATTTGATCATCGGGTGCCGGTTTGCCGATCGAATCAGCGACATCGATCGTGAAGAAGTCGCTGCAAGCCAAAAACGGTTCGACAGTCGCGAGCTGAATATGGTCGGCATCGACGTGCCATGCCTTCTCCCAACCGAGCTTCTTCACCGCCACTTCTGCCGCGTCAAACACGCTTTGGGGAACCGAGCCAACGAACGTATGTTCTCGGTTGGATTTGTTCCACACCGGCGTCACTTCGACACCGCGTTCGGACAGTTTGATGAAGGCGGAAAGTTGTGCCGCAGCTTGGTGCGCGAAACGGTCTCCGACGCCGAAAGTAAAACGCTCAATCAGAAGCATTGGTTCCTCTTGGAAAGTTATCTGGGGGTTGCGAAGTTGATTTTGTGTGGACTGTTGGTCTCAGCGTGTTCTCGATTCGTCTCGATTGACCAACTTGGACGGCGCGAAGCCGTAGACTCGTTTGAAGGCTCGTGAGAACTGAAATGGGTCGGCAAAGCCCATCCGCTTCGCGATGTCTTGAACTTTCAAGCGTTCGTGCATCAAGAGCTCTGCCGCATGATTCATACGAAGACGCAGAAGGAACTGATAAGCCCCGGTCGTCGAATACTTCTTGAACAGACGCGAAATGTAGACAGGCGTGATATCGCATTCGTCCGCGACTTGTTCGATCGACGTGGTGCGAAGATAGTTGTCTTCGATATGTCGGCGAATGCTCTCGTATGTACGGTAAGCCTTCGGGATTCGTTGTTCGCCGGTGGCCAAGCGTCGTTGCTTGACTTTTAGAAGGAGCAAGCGGGACAGCAGCTGACAGATCTCGGGGGCAAAGTCGGTCCCCTCCCTCGCTTCTCGAGAGATGCCCTCCCAGAGATCCGTTAGTTCGGCAATTCCGCCAGCAACGATCGGTTCGTTTTTGAGCAATCCGGCATCTTGGAGAAGCGTCTTGGCTTGTTCGCCATGAAGGTCAAGGAAGTACTTTCGCATGCCGGAGGGCGTGTGATTCTCGATCCGATGGGGGATTCCGGGCCCGTACGCAAAGACAGATCCCGTTGCGATGCGAAAATTTCGCCGCCCAAGTGTCAAACTGCCGTTCCCCTCAGCGACTAGTTCGACGCCAAAAAAGGGAAAATCGGAACGTTCGACGATGTAATCGATACTTGTTCGTTCAACTCCGCCACACACGACGACCAGAGACTCGCCCGGCGAAGGATCCAAATTTAAATAAAAGCGCTTCGATTCCCGTGTCTGTTGGGAGATGAAGTCGGGTTCGGTGGACACGATTGCCTGCTCAAGTGCGACGATATGCTGCTCAAAGCTTCGCCAACAGAATCAGCAACGACTAGAAACAAGGCAAGGGACTAAAACCAATTAGTTTTATAATACACATGCAAGTTTTTGTTTGGCTATTTGGCGCGTGGACATTGCGGCTATCTTTTTCACCGTGGCATTAATTAACGACGGTTGCAGAGCCTCTTTCAACATGGGGGCAATAGCGAGCTAAGTTGATTGTTACAGCGACCCTCCATCGGTCCGCCGCAACAGTTCTCTTTTTCTTTTCACAAGGTTCAGAATATGAAGAATCGTGTCAGGGCACGCCAAGGCTTCACGCTTGTGGAGCTGCTGGTGGTCATCGCCATCATTGGCATTCTGGTGGGGCTTCTTTTGCCTGCCGTTCAAGCTGCTCGCGAAGCCGCCCGCCGGATGAGCTGCAGTAACAACTTCAAACAGATCGGGCTTGCGATCCACAACTACCACTCCGCCTACAAGCAATTGCCGGTACACGGCGGCGGAACGGTCGATCCGATCACGCAACACATTTGGCGACCCTCCGAAGTTTCCAACGTGGGGCGGTTGAGCTATCTCGTTGGGCTGACGCCGTTCTTCGAGCAGCAAGCACTCTGGGAAACCATTTCAAATCCGCTCAACGTTGATGCTCTCGGAAATCAGCCTCCGAATGCGAGCGGTAATGGAGCAGTTCAGGCATTCCGAAACGGCGGGCCATTCCCAGCGATGGGTCCTGATCCGAGCGAAATCCTCTACACGCCATGGGCAACAGAGATTCCAACGCTCCGATGTCCCAGCGACCCCGGCGTCGGGCTGCCCGCACTTGGCCGAACCAACTACGCGGCATGCTTGGGTGATTCCCCGGAACGGGCCCACCAAGGTGCATGGATCAACGGCTCCGCTCCGCTTGGCCGGACCAACAACACTTTGTCGATTGAGATTCGCGCCGCCGGCCGAGGTGTTTTCGTGACGCACCAAGAGATGCGGTTCCGCGACATTCTCGACGGGTTGTCCAATACAGTCGCCGCAGCAGAGATTGCAACGGACCTCGGCGACCGCGACAAGCGAACCATCGCAACGAATCGCGGTTGGTCCTTCGCACGTAACATGTTGCCGACAGAGTGTGAGCCATTGGTCGATCCCGAGCGGCCTGGTTTCTGGGCTCCCGGACAAGCTGTCGTCGGCTCTGTGGACGGTCGTGGATTTCGCTGGGCCGAGCACCGACCAAACTTCAGTGCGTTCTTCACGGTTCTTCCGCCGAACCGCGAGATTTGTACGGAGCAAAATGCTGGTAACTCAGGTTTCTACACGGCTTCGAGCCGTCACCAGGGTGGTGTGCACGTGTTGATGGCGGACGGCGCAGTGATCTTTGTCACCGAATCAATTGAGGCGGGTGCGTTTGCGGCTCAAACGCTTGCCGTTGCTGGCGGTCGGAACGCTTACCGGGGCGTTGGCGAGGCGAGCCCTTACGGATTGTGGGGTGCCTTGGGAACGCGGGCAAACCGCGAAGTGATTGAAGAGCAGCTGAATCAATAGTTGCTGATGCTGAAATCAAAACGCCGCAAGTCCTTTCGATGGGTTTGCGGCGTTTTTCATTACCCTACCCTTACTCCCTAAATTCAATCATGAACAAGATTCTCACCGTTGCGACTTTCGCACTCGCATTCCTTTGCATCATCGGCTGCGGACCGGGTGAACCGACGTCCGTCGTTGAAGGTGTTGAGATGTCCGAAATCGAGGCGTACAACAAAGCACTTGAGGAGTCGCAAGCCTCCATGCAAGAAGGTGCGGATGCCGCAAAAAAAGCGGGCGTCAAAAACTACTGAGTGCGCTGCTTTCCGGACATCGGTTACCGTAAACGTTAGAAGACTTCATGTTACGTCGGCGATCATGAAGTCTTTGCGTTCATTCATCGCTGGAATCAGAGCTCGTTCATTTCGACCTTCGCAACCATCTGATTGATGGCGAATCTCGTGAAAGCGATGTGGCATGAAATCTCACCAAGCAATTTTGTTGGCCGGACTGCTGGCGACGCTTCTTGCAGGTTGTGACGGCACTCGTGACGCGGGGATTGAGAACGAGCGAGAAGCGACGGATGTCTCCGTGTCCGCAACGGATCAGTTGCGAGCGGCTGTTCGACTGCAACGTTGGAAAGTGGCAGCGGAGCATGTTCGTTCTGCCTTGATCGAAAACCCAGGCGATCCCGCAATCCTGCGTCTTGCCGCAGACGTTTCGTTTGCAAATCAAAAGCCCGCCGACGCTGCACTCTTTACAGTCCAGGCATCCGAAGCAGACGGCTTTCGTGATGAGGCTTTGGTCGAACGTGCGGTGCTCGGTTGCATCGGAACTGGGCGGCTCTTTCAACTGATTGAGTTCCTTGAGCAAGTCGTCGAATCATTTCCCGAAAGGCATGAATCAAGACGATTGCTGTTTGATTTCTTGGTCAACGTCGAGGATCAGCAGCGCGCACTACCACATGGCAGGATTCTTGTTCGAGAACGTCAGTTCGATAGGGTCTTGTTGTTTTCTCTTTGCACCTATGAACAACGAGACCTCGAGGCACAATCGATGGTTGAGTTGTGCAAACGGAACCCCGAAGATCCT
>JBCCOI010000415.1:0-6866 GCA_039025515.1 Planctomycetota bacterium | reverse complement strand
GCCGTTAGGGGCTATGCCGAGGCGGTTGAGATCAACAGCGATGTCGGCGAAGTGATGGCCAAGCTCGCGCGTTCGCTGAAACAAATGCAATTACGCGGCGATCAGTCTGCACCGGAAGGACTCTTGGAAGCCGTGACCCGTCGCGCTGAGCTGCTCAATCGCTTTGGACAAGAAAAAGAACGCTTTTACAAGCTTGGCAACCGATCCAACAAAGTCCTGGCGATGATGGCGAAAACCCTGTTCGAGCTCGGCAGGCTTTGGGAGGCCGAGGCATGGGCGGCACTGGCTTTTACTATGCCCGATGACGATCTGGGTGACGTGAAGAAAGTGCGCGAGCAAATCGTGGGAGCGCTCCGGTCGGAAACGCCTTGGCAGCTTTCGCTGGGGGATACCATCGAAACGATGGATTGGAAGCAATTCCGTTTGCCAAAGCTTGAACGACTGGACGTCATAGCGGGGACTGTCGAGCGTGATGCGATTCGGCCATCGGTCATGCCAAAGCTGGTCGACGAAGCCGTCAAGCGTGGCATCCGTGCCCATCTGAATAATGCGGCCGATGCGGCACAGTTTCAGGGTATCCCTCTCTACGCACAGATGGAATCGGGAGGATGCGCCCTGGATTTCGATCTTGATGGCTGGCAGGACTTGTATGTTGCGGAAGCGGGCGGAACACCAGGCCGGGGAAACTCCGGTAAGAATCATCTTTTTCGCAACTTGCGGGGGACGTTTGTTGAAACAACCGCAAGTGGAACTCGAGATGACGGCTTTGCACAAGGCGTGACGTTCGGCGATGTGAATGAGGATGGCTTTCCCGATTTAGTCGTATTGAACTACGGCGTCGACTGTCTGTTTCTGAACAACGGAGACGGCACGTTCACAAAACGGAATGATTGGTTCGAGGGAGGCGACCGAGAGGGACAGCCGGCAACGGCACCATGGTCGACAAGCGCCGCCATTGCGGACATTGATGGTGATGGGATCAGCGACTTTTTCTGTGCCAAGTACACCGATGGCATGGACGCCGTGGACGTCGCGTGTTTTGACGAAAACGATATCGAGAACCCTTGCTTACCGACGAAATTCGCCGCGGCACGCGATGAGTTCTATCGCGGCAACCAGGATGGGCGGCTCGAGCGTGTGACCGATCAATGGCACGCCATTCCATCGCAGCTTGGGAGAGGGCTGGGTGTCGTCGTCGGCAACCTCGATGGACGGCCCGGGAATGATCTATTCGTGGCCAATGACATGACGACCAATCAGTTTTGGTCGATGGAGAATGCTTCACGCCTCACCGATTCTGCAACGCTCCGCGGCTTAGGTGTCGATGGACGATTTCGGCCGCAGGCTTGCATGGGAATTGCGACGGCCGACTTTGATACGGACGGTGACATCGATCTCTTCGTCACCAACTTCGAACAAGAACACAACACAATCTACGAACAGCAGGACGCGGGCATTTGGGCTGACCGTACCGTTCAGTTCGGTCTGATGAAGACCAGCTTTTCGCAACTCGGGTTTGGAACGCAAGCGATCGACTTCGATAATGATTCACAGCTCGAAATCGCGGTCGCAAACGGGCATGTTTATCAGGACGCAGAACCGCCTTCGACGTATGAACAGCAAATGCAGATTCTGTATCGAAACTCGTCGAAAGGATTTGCAGCCTACGAAATACCGCAGGGAGATGATTACGTGGGCAAATCGCATGTCGGTCGAGCGATGTGGACAGTCGATGTGAATCGAGACGGGAAGCAGGACTTGGCTGTCACGCATCAAACGGAGCCAGTTGCCTTGTTGGTCAACCATACGCCCTCTGACAATGGTTGGATCGAGTTATCTCTTGTCGGGCTCTCCGATGCACGAGATGCTATTGGCGCCACGGTCACGGCCGAGTTTGATGGGGAATCGCGTCTCAAACCGCTGCTATCGGGAGACGGTTTTTACTGCGCGAGTCAGCGCGTCGTCCATTTTGGATTGGGTGAATCCGGATCAGACCAAGACGAAATCGATGTGACCATTCGATGGCCCGATGATACAGAAGAATCCTTTCAGTTGTCCGCAAATCGACGCTACCGCATCGTCCAGGGTCTGGGTGAAGCGTTTGAAATGGAGTAGTCGAACTTGGAACGGTCAATCAGTCCCTGCCGTAGTTAATGAGCCCACGCCAGCAACGAATGTTTGATGTGAATTTATGGCCTTCGGCCCGCGGCTATCGCCGTCGGCTCACCTGGAATGACTGTCACCATCCCAGGCGAAGAGAGCGCTATTTCTTCTCGGTCGCCTGTTTGCGGAAATAGGCTTCGATGGCATCACGATAATGGGTGGGGAGGTCGCGGCTAATTTTCTGCAGCGTCTCTTTTCGTTCTGCCGGTGGTAGATTGCCCCAACCGGGATCATCGTCCAAATCCTTCTTTTCTACGTTGCCTTGGCCGTTGGCACCTGCAATCCGACTGTCGTCCATGGGAGTATCCTGACCAGACTGTCCACCGTTGCTGCCGCCTCCACCTTGTTGTTGCTGCTGCTGTTGTTGTTGCTGTTGTTGCTCAAGCTTGTCGATCAGCTTCGTGAGCTTGTCGATGATTTTCTGTTCTTGTTCTTCCACGCGATCGTTACTTCGACCGAGATCAAGGCGCCGTGAGACGTCCGTCATGAGACGAGAGATCTCATCGAGCGAATCCTCCTTCAGTGGTTTGATGTCAGCAATCATCAAAGCTGCCACACGAGAGTATCTCGTCGGGCAGGAGGATTCATTCTCCATCAACGCGCGAAGGTCTCGGAGAGCTTCCTTTTTCATCAGGAGTGCGTGATAGCAAACGCCGCGATAAAAGAGTGTGCTCGCCGCGTCGATCGATTCAAGTGCATCGACTTCCGCAAGAACCGGCAACGCCTCGTCATAAAAGCGAGCCCGAACGAGCTCCCGGCCCAGCCAAGTTCGCAGCGACATACGCACCGCTTTTGGCAGGGACTCGAGTTCAGCATAATTGCTTTCACTCGGGTCAACGCTGATGGCTGCCGCGAGGGGATCCCGCACGGTCAAGTCGACCAACGCATCCACTGCCTTTGAAGCGGAGGCGACGGCGTCGACAAATGCATCAAGTGGATCGCGACGAAGCGTCTGGAGATCATCCTCGAATGTTTCGACGATGAGTCGAACTTTGCTGGCGGACAATCCGGACTGATCGAGGGCCGTTTGCAGACTTGCAATTCGCTGCTGGTCCGTCAGAGGTTGCCAAGACGTGTCGGAAGCAACGACCTGATCTTCGGCAAAGATAGGACTGCTGAAAGTCGCGAAGGCTATCGAGGCCATCAAAGAAAGGCAAAGACGCCAGAGTCGGTCTGAAAGGGTTGCGGTGGTCCTTCGATGAGCTCCTAATCGATTCCGCATCACAACATCCGCCTAGCTGGGTGAGGTCACTGATTTCGCTTGAGCACCAAGTCTCGAGTGATTTTGTACAACTTTGCCTGCCTGTTCGACAAATTTTTCAACAGGGGAAGCAAGTCTTGTGCCGAACTATCATCCGATTGTAACAGCTCGGCATAACGTTCGGTCGTTTTCTTGATTCTCGTTTCCATCGTCCGAATCAGCTTCAACTCGGAAATCTGCCCAACTAGCGGCTGTTCATCGGGTTGGCCCGGCTGCCCCTGCTGGGCCTGCCCCTGTTGTTTCTGCTTTTCAAGATCACGCTGAGCTTGCTGAAGCGCCTGGATCATTTCTTCGATCGCTGCCAAAACATCTTGCTGGATGCCTTGCGTAATGGCATCAATTTGCGACTTGCTCAGTCTTTCAGCAATGCGATCACTATCGTCGCGAATCTGGGCGACCACCTCGGGAAACGCAACGCTGGAGCCTTCTTCCCTCAGCAACAGCATCGCCCGATCAGCCTCCACGGTGATCTTCTTCTGTTCGAAAGAGATTTCACCGGCACGCAAATCAGTTTGACGACTACGTTGACTTGTCGGAGTCGTCGCGAGCTCCATTGTTTCGTCGAGAACGCGCGACTGCATTTCGAGCATCTTCTTTAAACGACTTTCCAGTCGCGCGAGTTCGCGCTGCATCTCTTCTTCGCGCAGCTGCCGGAGGATCTGCTCCAGCTCATCGATCGCACGGCGAAGATTTTCCTCGGCGGCCAGTTGTTGTTCGATCGCTTCGTCGCGTTTTGACTGCTCTAAATCATCTTGCGCCTGACGCATTCTCTCGATCGCCTGCTTGAGCTGATCTTGAGCCTGCTGTTCAGGTGATTTCGGCTGCGGCGGTGATGATTGTGATTCTTCCTGGGAGGACTCGCCCTGTTGCGAGTTGCCCTGCTGTTGTGAGGGTTGGCTCTGATCGCTCTTTTGTGCCGCATCGTCTTGGCTTTGTGAGCCTTCCTTAGACTCTGCGGGCTCATCCTCGCTCTTTGAATCAGGCGATTCATTCTCAGATGCTTGCTTTGGTTCCGATGGTTCACCCGAATCTTTCGCGTCGGCTTGATCGCTCCCGTTCTTTGATTCCGCGTCTTTGTTCTGCGAACGGTCCGAAGAATCGTCGCTTTCTGAATCCTGCCGTTCGGCATCCTCTGATTGAACGTCTGGATTATCTTCGGACGGCTCCGGCGCGTTCGGATCCTCATCCTTGAACTTCTGCCGAAGCCGGTCGCTTCGGTCGCCTATCGCTTCCTGTTCCTTCTCAACCTGTTCGAGATCACTTCCGTTTTCGGTCCTTGCACGCGTACGTCGTTGTAATCGTTCGACACGCTTCAGATCCTTGATCATTTCGGCGATGCGTTTCTTCTCATCGCGAATTCGATTCGCACGATCCTCACTGGTGAGAAGCTTCAGAATCTCGACGAGACCTTTCCCCGCCGAGTCTTGATTGTTGACCGCATCTGCAAACTTTTCGTTGCGGAGAGCGTCACCGGCGTTACGCAGCTGTTGCAAGACGAACTTATCGCGAGACTGCTTCGCAGCTTGGCGGAGAAGCGATGCACGCTCCGGGTTCTCCACAGCCTCGACGTCGGCGAGTCGAAGGAGTAACTCTTCCAGCTTTTGATAGCGCTGCGCGATACCAGTTTGGCGCAGCACCAGCTCATCTTCAGCTTGCGCTTCTGGTGAATTCCCATCCTGGCCGACGGCAGTGGTGAAGTCTCCGCCTGATGCCAGCAAAACGACCGTCCCAAAAAGAAACGAGCGAGTGGCGGTTGAGAGTCGGAGCAGCGTCAACACCGTGAATACCTCGGAATCAGCGGAACAAGTCTTTGACGCGTTGTTTGCGTTCTTGTTGCGTATCTTCTTTCAACTTTTCCTGGTCCTGGATCAGCCCACGCACCAGATCGAGCAACTCATTGTAGCTTTCCAAGTCAAGCATCTTGTCCAAAACCGCCGTAAGCTCCAATAGGACTTTATCAGCGGTCGCGAGAGCGGTACGTGTCTTTGTGACCGCTTCATCCGGTTTTTCGACGGACGGTTCAATCGCCAGAACCTGTTCGCGGAGCAGCGGCATGGAGGATTCAACGATTTGACGGAGTGGATCACGTACGCCCGAGCCGAGCCGTTCCTGACGGTCCTTGGAATCGATTCGGTTATTGATCATCTCTTGCAAAAGGTCGTCGAGAGACTCGGCGATCCCGGTCAATTCCTCGGTTGTCTTGTTGACCTGAAGCGACGACTGCTGAACTCGCAGTCGCATGATCTGAAGTTGGCGGCTGACTTCTTGTTCGTTTTCTTCTTCGTCGTCCGAAACCTCTAGCTGAAAGCCATCGCTTAGGAATCGTGCAAGCTGATCACGGAGCCCCTGTGTTTCCGTCACCGTTTGTTCCAAGCGTGTTCTTAATCCGAGTTCACGTCGTTCGAGGAGTGCTAGGAGTTCTTCCGCGGTCACCACTTCGAGTCGATAGATCTGACTACGAGTGACATGCACGTCTCCGTCCAGATTGAAACCGTCTCTTGCTTCCACGTAGACCTGAATGACGTCTCCCGGCTTAAGAGATTGCATGATCTTGTCGTTGGCCAGCTCTCGAAGGTCCAACAATGAATTCGCTTCGCCGCTCCGATCGGGTCTCATGAATTCTCGATAGAGCTCTTGCGGCTTTCGATCCACGCCGTCGGGTTCGGCACCCTCGGCTAACTCGTCATTGCCGTCGACATCGCTGGTCAAGTTGGCGTTGGGCACTCCGGCGATAAAAGCCTCCAGCGCGGTCACCTCGTAATCGTCCTCGCTCAGAGTCTCGAGAGGTAGCATCGCGACCGGCGTCACCGCGGACTGAATCCCTCGAATCGACATCGTCACTGTCGGCGGTTCATCAATGATGGCACCCAGGAAGTACCGAAAGGGTGATTGGGCGCTGATACCATCGCCAGTTTTTGGGACGATCCGAATGGCGGTGGGCGTTCGAAAGTCACGCAACGCCAAGTCGATGACTTGCCGATCTTCCGAATAAGTGATCGCAGCGATCGGCATCTCGGCCCCACTGGTTTCCGCGACAGCTTCGATTTCTCCGACGGGAATCGATGACTGCAACTTGAGATTGACGTTGCTCCCCTCGCTGATCCGCAGACCGGCTTGATACTCCGTTTCGGAATCAAACCCGTCCGCCAACCCGGCCGTTGCCGAACCGGCACGTAAGTAATTCGGATAGCGAACTTGGACATCCATTCTCGTGAGCGCGGGGGGATCCACCGCTTCGACCCTGAAGTCGTTCAACCGATCGTCTAAACCCAGCACGCTAAATTTAAAGGACTCGTTCAGATTGCTCAGCGGCGGTCCATCCAGCACGAACGCTTGATAGCCGTCCCTTTCCCTGCCGACGCGGCGCATGTTGGATTGGCCCCACATACCGTCGTCGGTTTGGTAGTAGACCGTGCAAACAGAGGGAACTTCGGCACCGTCG
>JBCCOI010000414.1:0-6891 GCA_039025515.1 Planctomycetota bacterium | reverse complement strand
CCCTTGGGTTGAAGAGGATCCGATGGAGCTTCCTCGCTCGATTTGGCTGAACGCGCTGGACTCTACTTCTTCCGGTTGGAAAAGCGAGTCTCCGGTCGCGCCCGCCGCCGCACCGGTCCCACCGGCGGCTTGATCGCCGGTCGCGCCGGTTCCCGCATCCGTGCCCGTCTGAGCCGCCGCGTATGCGGTCGAAAGGAGCACCAAAATGAAGGCGGTGGAGAGATTTCGGATCGAATTCATGGCCGTCGGTCCGTGAAAAGGCGGATTGGAATCGAATTGTTCATGAGTTTAACCCCGCGCGCCCCGCAACGTTTTGCATTTTGCCCATTACACTCTGTGTCCGGCAACCAAGATCGACCGGTCGAGCCGAATTAGCGGCTAACGTCGATTCTTCGGATCATCGTTTTGTGTTGATCATCCGTTTCCAATCCACTTCCGATCCACGGAACCTCCCCGATGTCGCTCCTTTCCAACAATCGTCCCCTGTTCGCGTTGGCGCGTGTCACGCTTGCCGGGGCGCTCCTTGCCTGCACGCCGCTCGGTGTTTTTGCACCCTCCGATTCGATCTGTTCCCACGCGGCCGACCGCGGAAGTGAAAAGGAGTCCTCACTTCCGGCTGCCACCAGGCTCATTCCGACCGACACGATGGTCTATCTGCATTTGGATGATGCGGAACAGCTTCGCCAAGATCTGGGAAAGTCTTCGATCGGCCAGATGATCAATGATCCGAAGCTTCGACCTTTCGCAGATCAGTTTTACGCAACCGCACGCGACCTTTTCGATATGATTAGCGACGAAGTCGGCGTCAACTTGGATGAGCTGTTATCGATCCCGAATGGCCAAGTCGCGTTCGCCATCCACCCGAGCAAACCGCTCGACGAGAAAGAGAAGCCGAAGGTCGAGATCGACAGTGATGAAGACGAGGATCGGGCGGCCAGGCGACGCGATAGGGAGCGTCGGCGAGAAGCATACGGGTTTGGTGTGACGCTGATTGTCGACGCGGGTGACCGGATTGACGATCTGATGCGAATCATCGATCGCTTCGATCAAACACTGGTCAATGAAGGGTTACGACGTCGCATCCGCGAGATCGACGGTACGGATGTCGTGCGGTTTCTTCCCAGTCGTCCGGGACGCGAGCCGATCGAGTACTTTGAAAAGGACAACACACTCGTCATCGGAGTCGGCAATCGATCCGCACAAGATGTGCTAGATCATTGGTTGGGCGAAAGCGAAGATCCCACGTTGGCAGACAATGCGACCTTCGGAACGACAATGTCGCGTTGCGTCGGCGCGGAAACGACGCGTCCTCAGTTCACATTCTTTGTCGATCCGCATGCCATTATCGACCGCGTCGTCAAACGCAGCGGTTCCATGACGGCGGGTTTCGTCTGGCCTTTGATCGAAGAAATGGGGGCGTCACGGTTTGGCGGGATCGGCGGCAGCTCGTTCACCGGTGGCGACATCTTTGAAGGAATCGCCCACTATCACATCAAGATCGATCCACCTCGCGATGGTGTGCTCGGTGTCCTGCGTCCCGAGACCGGCGAAACGACTCCGCCGGACTGGGTTCCGGAATCGGTCGCCGGCTACACGAGCGTTCACTGGGATATAGCGCAGACTTACGAGAACGTCGGAAAAGTCATTGATCGCTTTCAAGGTGCCGATTCGCTCAAGCGATTCGTCGAAGAGCCGATCAAGACTCGGCTGGGAATGGACCTGCAGCAGGACGTTCTGGAGAACCTGACGGGACGGCTGGTGCGTGTGGTGTGGATGCAAAAGCCGATCAAGCTCAATAGTAGTGTGAGCGTTTTTGCGCTGGAGCTGAAAGATGCGACGAAAGCAAAGTCGACCATCGCGAAGCTGCGTGAACGCATGCCCAATCAATTGATGGCCGACAGCGTGAGCGGACGCGTTTGGTATCGATTTCGCAGCCCAGGCGGCGACAACTTCCCCAAGCAGTTTCGACGCCCCGAACCAGGCTTCGTCGTGATCGACAAATGGCTCATCTATTCCGATAGCAAGACGTTCATGGAAAAGGCCTCACTGGCGGCTGCAGGTAATCTGCCGCGTTTGATCGAACTGCCGGAGTACGACTTGGTCGCGTCCGAGCTTGGCGGAAAACTCAATGGTGAAAAACCCTTCTTGCTGTCCTTCATCGATGGAGCACAGGGGTTGCGTTTGATCTATGACCTGATGAAGGATGACAATTCACAGAACTTTCTAAGACAAGCAGGTGAAAACAACGTCGTGGCACGGCAGTTTTCGCAACTGCTGGACCAAAATGAGCTGCCGCCGTTTTCGGAGTTCGAAAAGTACTTCGCTCCAACTGGCATGTTCGGATACGATGAGGCGGACGGAATTCATTTCGGATTCTTTACGCTTCGTGCCGAACCCCAAACGGACTGATACCGGTTACCGATGAGAAATCAACTTCCAAGCCCGTTCATCTTGAGCGGGCTGTTTCTTTTATGTCTTGTCGTTTCGAGTAAGCCATCGCTTGCTGAAATCGTTCAGGCTGATTCCAAGACGACGCCGACTTGGTCAGACGTTCGGTACGGCAAGTACGCTCGGAACATTCTGGACGTGTATTTGCCGGCCGATCTGGAGTCGACCGATCGAGATCGAAAAAACGCGGTGCCTGTCTTTATCTTTCTGCATGGTGGCGGCTGGATGGCAGGCGATAAGAAAGCAGTCAACGTGCAAGGGCTGCTACGTCAAGGTTTTGCGGTCGTATCCGCAAACTACCGTTTCACGGTTGGTTCGCCGAATGCGGCGCCTTATCCCGCTCCGATGTTGGATGCGGCCAGGGTGGTTCAATACGTTCGTCACCGGGCAGCGGATTGGAACTTGGACGCCAAGAGGATCGCGCTCGCGGGCAGTTCCGCCGGAGCGGTGATGGCGATGTGGGTCGGTTATCAAGACGATCTGTCCAAGCCCGATTCAGAGGATCCGGTGGCTCGACAGAGTACGCGTGTTGCCTGCGTGCTGCCCAGTGATACACCCACCACGTTCGACCGCGACTGGATTTTGAAGCATGTCGGGGGGCCGAAGAAGATTCACCTCGCAACCTATCCGCTCTTTCGAATCCAAAATCTTGATGAACTGGCAATTGAACCGAAACTCTCGCAGGTCATCGAAGCAACACCGATCACTCATCTCACACCAGATGATCCGCCGACCTACTTGAGTTACCAACTACCCATGACGGAGACGCCGCTACCTGAAACCGTGGATTCGAATATTTCGATTCACCATCCAAGGTTCGGTGCGTATTTGTGCGAGGAATTAGAAGAACGCGGTGTCCCATGTTTCATGGCGTACAAAGGGCATCCCGCAAAGATCTCCAAAGCTGAGTTTCTGAAGCGGTACTTGTTGGGAGCCGGTACGTAGAGAGTCAAACGCTGTAGCCGGGTTCTGCGAACCCGGAGAGAGCGAGTCAATCACTGTAGCTGGGTTCTTTGAACCCGGGGTTTTGTTTCCGCCCGTGCGACCTCGGAGAGGTCGCCTACAGAAGGAACCCCGTGCGACCTCGGAGAAGTCGCCTACAGAAGGAACCCGTGCGACCTCGGAGAGGTCGCCTACAAAGGGAACCCGTGCGACCTCGGAGAGGTCGCCTACAAAAGGAGCCCGGTGCGACCTCGGAGAGGTCGCCTACAGAAGGAACCCGTGCGACCTCGGAGAGGTCGCCTTACAAAGGGAACCCGTGCGACCTCGGAGAGGTCGCCTACAGAGCGAGAGAGACCGGGCGATACCGGATTATCGGATGATGTTCGTAAGCTCTTCCAGCATCTCATCCGACACGGTGATCGTTCGGGCATTCGCCGAGAAACCTCGCTGGGCGACGATCAGCTGCGTAAATTCCTGAGCGATGTCGACGTTCGATCGTTCAAGTTGTCCCCCCATCACTTCACCTCGACCACCGCTGGCACCGGTCCCGACCACGGCGTCACCGCTACTAATCGACCGCAGGAAGTAGTTGGAGCCGATTGCATCGAGAGCCGACGGGTTGCTGAAACTCGCGATCGCGAGTTGCGCCAGCGGAAGGGCTCGACCGTTGGATGACAAGCCCGTCAATTCGCCGGATGTTGAAACGGAAACTGACGTGAGATTCCCGGGCGGGATGCCGTCCTGCGTTTGCGTGATGAGAAAGTCGCTTGCCAAGTGGGTCAGGCTTTCAAAGTTCAGGTCCAACGTTTGTGGTGTCGAGATACCGTTGAGTTGGATCTCGATGTTCGCGTCTCCAACTCCATTCAGGCCTGCCTGGGCGTAGCTCCCATTTTCCGCAAATGCGAGATTGAAAACTGAGCCATCGATCATCGTGCCTGAATCGGGACTGATGGACGCTTCGACGTTCCAGCTATTGACGGTTTCCTTCGTGAATTTGAACGTCACTCGGTGGCTTTCGCCTCGTTCGTCGAAGATGTCCATGGACAAGTCAAATTCTTCACCGTCGGAACCGTTGGTGCTGACAAAGAACGCGTTTCCGGTCCAGTTCGAGCTACCGGTGTTGCCGGCGTCATCGCTAACGACGAGTGTCAAAAACGATTCGCCGGCAGTATCGGCGGTCACCGTCAAAGAGCCGTCCGTGCCGATCGCTGCCGTCGCACCCGTCATCGCGGCATTCAGTGCGTTCACGATGTCCTGCAGCGTTCCGGTGTCGGCAGGAACGGTGGTGCTGAAGGCCGTTCCGTCGGGATTGGTGCCATCGAGATTGATCACATCCCCGGCAATGTACGTCGCCGTGTTGATGCCCAACGAGTTGATGGTCGACGCCCCCGTCGCGGCCGCACCGCCCGATTGGAAACCACGAAATGTGGCCAAGACCTCCTGGACCGGCGGCGATGAAGAGGATGGCAAGTTCCCGTCAAAGGCGACTTGACTGCTGGGCTCACCCGGAATCGCGGAGCCGAGCGGAACACTGATCGACGAATCGCCGAGTTCCTGAAACTGAACGCCACCATCGGTCGCTTCACCACGGTTACCGATTCGTTGGACCAGGTAGCCGGTTGCTGGATCGACGAGCCTCCCCAGTGAATCCAAGCCGAACGCACCTGCACGCGTGTAGACACTGTCGTCGGTCGGCGATTGAAGCGTGAAGAAACCTTCACCTTGAATCGCATAGTCAAAGATCTGCGACGTGGTTTCAAACGTGCCTTGCGAGAAGTCCCGTGAGACTTGTGCGGTCTGAACTCCGGTGCCGATCGTTTGAGGATTGATACCGCCCGAGTCTTCCGACGCCGCCGATCCACCGCGAGCCGTGTTGTACATCAGGTCGCTGAACACAGTGGACTGAGTCTTGAAAGCGATCGTGTTCATGTTGGCCAAGTTGTTCGCATGAATATCCAGCTTTTGCTGGTGCGTACGAAGGCCTGTAATTCCGGTCATCAAAGAACGTGACATAGTTTCCCCTTCTTGAGGTGTCGTGTGAAGGCTGGGTCGGGAACGAGATTGCTCGCGACGCGTGCGGGATTGCTTCGCGAGTGTGTCTTAAGGGTTTCCGCTAAGCTGCCGCGGTAACGCGTAGGATTTGGTCGAGGTTGATCGTCTCTCCGTCAACCAAGACTTGGATCTGGTCGTCGACGTTGAAGACGTCTGTTGCGGTGCCGGACTGCAGTTCACCGATCGGATTCGTATAGTCGACTTGCTTTCCGATCAAATTCACGCCGTGCGATAGCTCTTGGAGTTCCAGGTACTGGCTGAACGACGCATTGAGTCCTTCGATGCCTTCGAGGATCGAGAACTGCGTGAGGTCATTGATGATGCCCTCTTGATCGACGGGATCGATTGGATCTTGATTTTGAAGCTGAATGGTTAACAGTTGGAAGTAATCAAACGAAGCCGCTTGCGAGGTGATGCTGCTTTCCATAGCGTTGTTCTCCTTGGTTGGTCGTATTGATTTAAGCGATCAAGTTCAGGCCGCCGGCGGAATCGTCGGCGGAGGTTTGAGAGCCGGGTTGAGTGGGTGAGAGATAGGGAGCCGAACGTCGTTGTGAAAAGACTTCTCGTCTCTGGGAATCCCGATCGGCTTGGTCAGCAGAATTGGACAAGTCGTCGAAGGCGTCTTGGGACGGTTGGTGCGAGATTTCAACATCACTGGTTTCAAAGCCCAATGATTGCAGTGCGGCTGTGAGTTGTTCTCGGTGAGCGTTCAAGAGCTCAGATGCGACTGCTTCCGACGCAACGATCTGGGTTTCGATCGAGTGCTCGGTTTGCAAGACCTGGATTCTCAGTGTCCCGAGTTCAGCGGGGCTGAGCTCCAACTGAATGGTGCGGCCTTCCTGTCGTAAGCTTGTTTCCGCCGCGCGGAGAAGTACATCGGCAGCCGAATCCAAACCGTCTGCGGCCGAGTCCGCGAGCAACTCATCGATGGCAAGTGCTTCTTCAAAGAAGATGGTTTCTTCCGCGAATCGATCCGCCGCAACGGCATCGGCGACGAGCTCCTGATGAATCGAGACTCCTAGCGCGGAGGCATCGGAAGTGAGCGTGAACGCGGGCTCGACGGCCTTTTGAGCCAGCGGAGTTGAAAATCCTGAATCTTCATTCAAAGCGGAGTTTGTTTCGATTCGAAATCGCTCGGCGTTCCCCAGTGGTTCAGTGACTTCAATTGACTCGCCGGTTTCTCGATTCAAACGCAGAGAGTCTGCATCGATGTCGAGCAAGGATTCATCGAACGGCTCAAAGTCAACCTCCTTGCCAACATCCTGATCGGTCTGCTCCGAAGTTTCACCGCCAAGCTTGCTTTCGGTGGCTTGGTCGACCGGTCGGGCTTCTGCCGCGTCCGACGGTGCGGAACTCTGACTGGTCTGCTGCGACGATTTCGAATTTGCTGTATCCAAGAAGCGTTTCGTTGGTCCCAGGTTTTTCGATCGGTCAACCAGCGTCTCGGTT
>JBCCOI010000413.1:0-6900 GCA_039025515.1 Planctomycetota bacterium | reverse complement strand
GTGAGTGTGTTCGTGATACCCGACGTCAGTGCCGAAATCCCGAGGTCGAGTAAGCGATCGTGCCAGTCCGTTTCGAACTCGGGCCGAGCGTATTTCTCATCGACGACGGGGGCGAATTTTTGCAGGTGACCCGCAACGGAATCGAGACGAATTCGAAGTTGATTGGCGTCTTTAAAACCCTGGACGTATTGCCCGTAACGCTGCTGGTCCGTTTGTGGCAATGTTCTTCCCTGACGGTCAGCGATTTTCTCAATCTGATCCATCACGCGGCTTCTTGCGTCATGCCGCCGACGAATGTCTCCTCCGGAAATTCCACCAAACAGCATTTGGTAGAGGTGGTTCGGATTGGAGTGCATGAAGATCGGTTGTCCCGCGCCGCTGGCCGAAAGCGTTGCCAACGTCGGTTTTGCCATCATGTTCTCGATCGAATCCATTCCGATACAGAGATGAGGCATCAGCGTCTGAGGCAATGCATTGCTCAGTTCATAGTCAACCGTGGCGGCACTCGGCGGGACGCCGTCGCTCCCACGGTAACCGCCCAAGGCGCCGAAGAACGCTGAGTGCGACGGGCTGGTGTGAAGACCGTGCAATCCATTCACGATGTGGAGTCGATCCTTATAGGCCTCCAGGGGTGCAATCGGCTCGGGCAGGGTCGCGCCTTCGAGCGAGCCACTGTGATGCATACCCTGCGGAATGCAGGTCTTCGGATCGAAGCCCTGGTTTTGCAAAAAGAAGATGATCCGCTTGGCGTTTGTCGGAGCCGCCTTCGGGGCGCTCGGTGCCGTGGTTGAAGCAAAGGTACCGCGTCTAGAAACGAGCGTACCGCCGACCGCCGCTCCGACACTGGAAGCGACGCCACGAAGCATTTGCCTTCGATTTTGCATGATTCGGATGAGGGCTTTGAGGTGGGACAGCTCCCGTCGGAGCGGGGTCGAATGCCATCAATGTGCCTTCGCGGAGTGGACCGAAGGCGGTGGGAGGGGTTGCGAGAATGACACGCTGTTAAGTTGCTTGCCACGCCCGCATTATTTTATCCATTTCAGCATTTGACACAAACAACGTTCAGCAAAGACGTTAGGTCGAGGAGCGTATTTCTGCATGTCCCCGTCCGTCCTGATGAAATTCGGCTTGCCCTGAGTTTCCGCACGTTGGTAACACGGGCTGAACAAGGGTGCTCCAGCTGCGCCCGTAGAAGGGATCGAGGGAAATCCTGCAGACGAACGTCTGTCGACGAACTCGAAACCGAGCGCGTCAAGGATGACCTGCGTTCGCCGACAAAGTGATGGATTGCTTGCGACACATGTATCAAACCCCTGTGAATCGTGTTCCCGCGACGAAAAACGCAGGGCGACGTCAAGGTCTTCGTCCATGGCGCAGTCTTCGAATCATGTCCATTCGGTTAGGAATCGAGATTTGTAATCGATTTCGCCGTGTTGCTCTCACGTGCTTGATGGTTTCCAGCGTGTTGTTCGGAACTGCCCAGGCGCAGCTCGGCGGCATGGGTGGAATGGGCGGCGGTATGGGAGGTCCACAAGGCGGCGGCGGTCCGTCCCCGACGGAACGCGCAAGATTCAGGGACCATATTCACGCTCGGAATGAGCTGCCGATCGGGAGAGAACAGGGCGATCGGATCGTGAGAAGCGTTGAGATCATCGGCAATCGAGCCCTCAGTGATCACGCGATCCTTCAGCAACTGCAGACCAAGAAAGGCCGGTTCTACAGCCGCGAAGTCTTACTGGCTGACATCCATCGTCTAAATGAGTTGCGTTCCTTCGATCGTGTCACCTTCAAGACGGATGAATCGGCAACCGATGTTGCTGTGCAATTCATCGTGACCGAGCGACCGTTGATTACAAGCGTCGTCTATCACGGGAACCACGCGGTCAATGATCGAGACCTGAAGGGTCGAGCCGGTTTGGAAGTCGGCGATCCGCTCAGCCAGTTTTCGATCGAATCTGCCAGACGACGCTTGTTGGACTACTATCGAGAGGAAGGGTTCGGGCAAGCCGCGATCACGACGACCATCGGATATCAGGACCAGCCCGGAATGGTCATCCTGCGGATCAATGAAGGACCAAAGGAAAGGGTCAATCGCATTCGCATTGTTGGAAACACCGTCCTCAGCGATGCGCGGCTGAAGAAAATCATCAAAACACGTGGTTCCTTTTTGGGAATCTACAAATACGCGTTCAATACCGCAGACCGAACCAAGATTGATCGTGACGAAAAGATCCTCGAGATGACTTACCACAACCTCGGCTACTTGACCGCGAATGTGGGACGACGGATTGAGTACGACGAGTCAGGGAAGTTGCTGGATGTGACTTTTGTGATTCAGGAAGGAAAACGTTTCAAAATCAATTCGATCCGCGTCACCGGAAATCAATTTGTCGACGAAGCTTCACTGTTGCGGAGGCTGACGTTGGAGCCCGGCGACATGTTTGACGGCAATATCTTGAAAAAGGATGTCGGTGAAATCGTCTACGGCTACGGGGAACTCGGCTTCATCTATGCCGACGTTCAACCTCAGACGATCATGCGAGAAGACGAGGGAACGGTCGACTTGGTGTTCCGCATCGAAGAAGGAGACCAGTGGAAGATCGGTGAAATTCGCGTGAACATCGAGGGCGAACCGCATTTGATGCGTGAATCCGTGATGCTCAACATGCTTGAGATGCAAGAGGGCGACTTAATCAACCGTCGTTTGCTCGAAACCGGACGGCGACGGATGAATGCGAGTCAGCTGCTTGAGACAAATCCTCAGCTCGCCGATCCTCCCGACATCATCGTCCAGCCCAGGGAGGACGCCTACTGATGTCCGATTCATCCATCCACTCATCCGCAGCGCACCACACGAAGACGTGTGGGTCTTCCCAAAGCCATCACGTAGCGACTCGAATGCCCGCAAGCGTCTTAAAATTGACGAACCAGCCAACGGATCGCCTTGGGAGCGGTAAATCGTCGAATCGTCGGTCATTCCCAGTGCATTCTTTCGTGTCACGTTCGCTGGGCGTCGCGTTCGTTGTTGCGATAGCTCTCCTCATGCCGAAACAGCAATCGAACGCACAGGGATACGATCCGTATCCTTCGCAGGGCTTTGATCCTTACGCAACGAACGCAGCCGTCTCGCCTCCGACGACGCAACGTCGACCAACTGATCCGCAACGACCGACGTACGCCCAACCGGGTGCTTCGGTACCGCAGAATCTCGCACAGCAAAATCAGGTCTATCGACCGCAGCAGGCATACGATTCGGCCCCGGCATACCAGCCCGGTCTGAATGGAGGCACCGCCGCGGCTCCGCAAGCGAGTACAGCCGCGCGGCCCTTCCCGCCGAACCAATTCGGGCCTCAACAACGCGTCTTGTTGCCCGGTGAAACCGTTCCGGGTTCCGGTGCGGTGTTTCCACCACTTGGTACCGACCCCGTCTACACGCCGAACGTGCGTGTGGCGGATTTGATTGTGAATGGGTTTCCTGCGAGAACCGGTCGTGTGATGTTCGGTGGTGCAGTCAACAGTGATGCGGGAGTCACGGGCCAATTCACCGTCGACGAACGAAACTTTGATATCACACGGTGGCCGCGCTCGTTTCGCGATTTGTTCAGCGGGACCGCGTTTCGAGGTGCAGGACAAACGTTCCGCCTTGAAGCTGCGCCCGGTAGTGAGTTCGACCGCTACAGTCTGCAATTCGCTGATCCGAACCTGTTCGGCTATCTGCCGGTGAGTTTCTCGTCCAGTCTGTTCTTGTATGACCGACGCTTTAACGATTGGGATGAGAACCGGTTGGGCGGCAGGTTTGCTCTCGGGTACCGAATCACGCCCGACCTTTCACTCGCGGTCGGAATAAGTGGTCAGAACGTTGATATCGACGACATTCGTGCTCCGGGTGTCGCTCCGGAGCTTGACGCATTGGCTGGGAACAACGAGCTGTACAGCGGCAGCATCACATTGACGCACAATACGCGTGACAGCCCGATTCAGCCGAGCCAAGGCCACTACTTCGAATTGCAGTTCGAAGAGACCTTCGGCGATTTCGACTACTCTCGCATTGAAGTCGAGTACCGGAAGTACTGGTTACTCGCATCGCGTGCCGATGGCAGCGGCAAGCAAACGCTTTCGTTTCGGACGCAGGTCGGATTTAGCGGCAACGACACGCCGGTCTTCGAGCACTTTTTCGCGGGTGGATACGCCACACTTCGAGGCTTCGACTTCCGAGGCGCCAGTCCCGTCGTGGGCGGCATCAACGGAGTGGAAGTCGGCGGAGAGTTTCAGTTTCTCAACTCTGTGGAATATATGTTCCCAATCACAGCCGACGACGCATTTCGCGGCGTGCTCTTCACTGACTTCGGTACCGTCGAGGACCGTGTTCGGCTAGACTCTGACTCATTCCGGGTCGCACCCGGATTTGGCCTGAGAGTGGCGATTCCAGCCCTCGGGCCCGCTCCGCTCGCCTTCGACTTTGCGTTCCCGGTGAACAAGGCCGAATTCGATGATGAGCGAGTGTTCAGCTTTTACATGAGTTTGATTCGATAGACCTTGTCAGCTCCGTCACTTCGCGTCGGTTCATCGCTCTCATGGTCCGCGCAGATCGCGGACCGATACCGATGCACGTTGCCGAGCGACTTGATCAAATGGTTTGATGATGAAGTCTGGCGGCAAGCGTCGCAAAGTGGTGAGTCTCCTTTTTTTGACAGTCCGGTTTCTCCCGAAGTCCTGCTCACTGCATCGCCCGAGCCAATCTGGCCGGCGCTGATGCCGAATGACTTTCTGCCAGTCGTGGGTAACCAGATGGGCGACTGGTTGTGTTTGCGTTTCGGAGAGGACAGTTGTGTTCGCGACATCGTCCACTGGTACCACGGCGGCGGAGACTGGATTCCATGGGGTACGTCTTTGTCGGAAGCGTTGCTGTTCGATGCGTTTCGTGAGCGATTACCGGGAAGCGGTCGTGACCACGCGGTGCCCGCACCAAGCTTGAACCAGCAACCCGGCTGCAGTGCTCCTTCGCAAAGCAAATCGCTTTTGTCGCCAACAAGGCTGCAGCACTGGGCCACCGAACAATTGCACGAAAAGCTCACTTCGGATCCATGGATGCTCAATGGGAGCGAACTGACGGAAACTTTGATGAATAGCCGAATCAGTCAGGTCGCCATCAATTGCCAACTGATCATTGATTCGCTCGGTCTTTCAAAAGACGCTCACCCGAGTCAATTGGAGACGGTGACCGGAAATCCTCAACCGCTTCGATTCGATCAATCACTCCCAGCGGAAGAGACCGGCCGCGCACACATCAACGGCGACCAGAATTGGGAGAGGGCGTTTCAACTGGCACAAGAAACGACAATGGTCTCATCGGATGTCGCATGGGCTTGGGAAGTCATCGGGTATGCGAACGAACGAGGGAATCGGCTCGAGGAAGCTTTCAACGCTTATGAACAAGGACTCGAGTGCTCGAGTTTTTCGGATCAGTCGGTGCGTTTAAGGACTCACCTGATGACCGAGGAAGGCCAAAAGTTTTCGGCTGCACGTCTCATCCTTCATGGGATGAAACCTCGCGTGGAAGCAAAGGCAGCGTACTTGGATTGTTTGAACGTGACGTCAGCGAGCGAGCGTCGGACACGCGTCTGCGAGCATTTCACCAAGCTCGCGGATGCATCCGGCGGCGATGGTGCCTACGGGCATTTGCATCGTGCAGGTTGGGACCTCGGGGCCGAACCGTTAAGCGTCTACGGCGAACTACTGGAGCGACTTTCGGCGGCGGCAAACGAGAGTGGTCGGCATGCTCTGGCGGCACTCTCGGAAACACATCTTGCCTGCTTTCAATCGCGATACGGAGGGTAACACTTCATCAACGTCAAACTTCAGGATTGAGTCGCACGGTGATAGCCGCGGATGTACCCAGAAACCGGGGCTATCGCCCATCGGCTCAGATCTGTACGCCGCATCCAGTGAGCGTAGCGAGCGCCAATGCGGCAAAGGCGCTTCGCTTCACGTCACGTTGTAGTTTCAGCATCACGCGCTGCCGCATCTTCGTCGCCTCACGGCTCCTTCATGACGGCCTACATCGAAGAACTAGAACAAACCAACGGTGAGGTGATTGCCGTTATCTCGAAAAGAAATGCCCCATCCCTGATCTCTGACTTCGTAACCCTTTGGCATCCAGAAGCTCAGATAGCCGAGATAGCCTTCTCGAAGTGGCCCCGTTGGAAACGCCAAGCATCGTCCCACCGGGTTGTAGACGACTAAGAAAACGCGTTTGGTCTTTGGAGTTTGCCACCAGCCGGGATCGTAGAGAGCGTAACAGCCTGCGGCCGGCCCAAGCGAGGCAACAAGCGTTGCAATGCCGAATACTGCGATCAGGCATCGTTTCCGCATGGCTCTCGAGATTCGAGACGTAAAGCAAGAGGCGACAAGAACTGCGCTTGCGAGTAAAAAAACGCTCGCCAAAAGATATTCGCCAAAGCGATTCCAGAATGCGAAGACCAAAGCCGCCATCCCCGTGCAAATCAGCAGCCCGGTAATCGAGAGCTTTGGTCTCTTCATCTACGACACGCTGTTGGACGGGTTCTCAGTTCCTGATTGCACCGTCACCGGTAACACTGAAAGAAAATAGTTTCGTCCATACGAATCAGTTCGAGTGTAGAAGTGCTCGACGGAACGAGCCGTGATCAAGGCAACGCAGCACAACATGAACATGCAAATCAAGAATCGTTTCATCACGGCACTGGTAGGCGGGTTTAAGGATACGATTCACGTGACGGCGTGATCAGTCTAACATTGAAGGGTTGCTTGCGCTCCTTCAGTCATCCCTCATTCACGATTCGATCCGTGTCGTTCATTGACTTTCAAAACGTCGGTTCAGAGTGGACCGACGAAGCCATCCGTGCCAATGCACGTGCCTTT
>JBCCOI010000412.1:0-6903 GCA_039025515.1 Planctomycetota bacterium | reverse complement strand
TCCATCGGCCCGTCATTGCGAAGGCCCCGATCGACTCGATGACATATTTGAAGACCGCAAGGCAAAAACCGACGGTCGCATACTCGCGCCGACTCACCGATCCACGAATTCGAAACCAACTTCTCGGGGAATCGATCATCAACAAACTCCGGGATTTACAGAATCGGCACAGGCCCGGGGGGGTTACCGCAAGCCGGCACTCGAGGGCAAGCGGTAATCCAAAACGACGGCGGCATTTCCGATGATCCAATTGCTGGGTCAACCTTAAGCACAACGAGGTGTTAAGGGTAAAGAACGACGAATGAGGGGTGTTCCCGGTAAATTTCTGGCCAGGTGGTTGACAAAAGCCGATGAGGGACCATAGCTTATTGACACTGATTCTCAATACCATTTGTGCTTTACGCAGCCAGCCAGGGTGACACCGGGCGCCGGATCGATGCTCGAGCCGATTCCCGCAAGACACCAACGAGCAAGCCACGCAGAAGTGCTTCACACGCCGTTCCGGCATTTCGCTGGAACTCGACCCCACACGTGAGGTGCCTGATGGATTCGAAAATGCGAAAAACGCGTCAATTCGATGCTGCTGGCGTTCCCTCTTTGACCGGTGAAGGATTTCAACCGATTCGCGCAGCCGGCCGCGTCACAACCTCAGTTCAGTCGACGACTTCGATTGCAAATCCGGATTCAGAAGACGACAAGCTTGAGTTCATCGGCGGCGAGCTTTATCGGCTGGGTCGATATGCCGATTCTTCGGTCGCGTTGGAGCAAGCCCGCACGTTCGAGCAAATTTCCGACGACTCGCTGATACTCCTTGCAGACTGCCAATCGAGGTTGGGACAACGCGAAAAAGCCCATCAGACCTACTTGCAGCTAGCTCTCTCGCGCAGGCTGCCGACCGAAACGCTGCTCGGAGTCACCGCGGGGCTGTCACGCTTGGGAATGACACACCTAGCCGTACAGTTGTGCGAGAGACAGCTCTGCCACGATAGCAGCAGTCCCAGGTTGTTCTTCACGTTGGGCGTCTACCTTTCTCACCTCGGTGAACCGACTTACCGCGTAGAGACGCTGATTCGTAAAGCGATCGAACTTGCATCTTCGAATCCGAGTCTACGACTTCATTACGAAGTGGCACTCGCCTCGATGCTCGTTGCCAACGGAAGACAAGATGAGGCCGCAGAGGTGCTTCGAGGGATCGACGAGACAATGATTGAGCGTATCGATTGTCGATCGCGCCGCGAATCTATCCGCAAGCAATTCATCGCAAGCGATGGCTTCCGCGATGTAAATCATGTGCGGCTCCGGCTCGAAGACTGTATCGAGTCGGAAGGACCTTGCGCTCGCCTCACGACGGAGCATCTGCAATGAGTGGTCTTTCGCTCATTTTTATGCATGCGACTGTCATTGTCGCCGTGCTGGCCGCCTCCTTCGTCGTCGCCGCCGTTGTGCAGCGGATACAGCGCTGGATCTATCGTTCGGCGATCACTCGCAGTGCATGGATGGATGGCAATACTGGATCCGCTCGAAAGACGAGATCCCTCCGAAAGGCCGATTGGGGAATTCCCGAGCCGCCGCAGCTTCAAAACGCCAACTGGGGAATCGAGTAAATGGGTCAAGCAATCGACGATGCAAAACTTGAGTTTGCCGCTAAGAACTACCACTTGGCTGTCAAGTTTTCGCAGTACCAACTCGCGCGTGAGCCTGAAGACTTTGAATCGCTCAAGATCTATGGACTGGCTTCCTTAGCCACGGGACAGCTTGACGCCGGCATTGAGGCGTTGGAGGAAGCGACGTTGATCGCGCCCCTCGAAGACGATCTTCGCATCGAACTTGCAATTGCATATGGCTGGAGTGGTCGCTTCAAACTTTCCTGCGACCTACTGATGAGCATCGCGACTCGCGGCAATGCGACGGTCGAGCAGCTTTTGCGGATCGCGGCGGGACTCGAGTACATCGATAAGCCTCGGCTGGCCATGGAAGCTTGTCGTCGGGCGGGTGTACTTGACCCCGAGCACGCAGAGATTCATTTCCAGATGGGGCACTATGCCGAAAAGTGTGGCGTTCCCGACGCCACCATTGAGGCATTAATCCGTCGAGCTCTCGATCTTGAACCTTACAACCTGAGCTATCGTGTCGGACTCGCGTCCATGTTGATTCGCCTCGGTCGCAAGGACGAAGCTGCGGATGTCTTAACGCTGGTCGTACCTCAACGGCTGAGCGAGATCACTTGCAAAGCGTGCTTGAAACGATTCGCGAACCTGTTCTTTGACAGGAACCGAATCGATACATCGCGACTCTGTGCGATCCGACTGGCAGAGCTCGAAGAACAGACACCTAGTCGGAATCAGCAATCCGTATTGGAATCGCCGAAGCAAGCGGATCACAAGGGACGAACAGCGGATCGTGATGTCGCCTAAGCAACTCATTCAGCGGTCGATGTCATGCTCGTTCGACCGTTTCTCGAGATGAAAAATACCATGCCGACGGAACTCTACGCACAACTCTCGGCGTCGCTGTCTGAGGGAGAGTTTGATCAGGCGCTGCAGCATGCCGAAGAAATCTGCCGCGTGTGTCCTGAGGACGGTGGCGCGTACGAGATGAGGGGATTGCTTGCCGCGAAAACGGGCCGGCCAAATCTGGCGGTGCATTATCTGGAGACTGCCAAACGGTTCCTGCCGCTCGAGCCTCTATCCGTGCGACTGCTGGGTTTCGCCTACCTCGCACTCGGTCGCGAGGAACATGGCATCCGCCTGCTCCGTGATGTGGCTTCGGAACATGCAAGCGAACCTGCGTTCAACCGCTTGATCGGGAGAGATCTGCTTGGGCAAGGCTATGCAAACCATGCGATTCAGGTTTTGACGGAGGGTGTTCAATGCAACCCCGACGAGCATGCGACGTGGCACGAGTTGGGTGCCGCTCAATCGGTCGCTGGCTTGTCGCCTGCGCAGTGCCTCGATTCGGTTCGCAAGGCAATCGCTCTCGAACCCAACACTACTTCATACCGCGTGACGGCTTCCAGTCTTCTGATCCGCTTGGATCGCATCGTGGAAGCGTATCAGACCGTATGCCAGGTCATTTCGCCAGACTCCTGTCGTCTTTCCTGCACCTGCTGTCTTTGGCGGTTGATCTTCCTTTTCGACTGCTTCGACGACCACGCCAGAATGAAACGTTGCTACACCCAACTGGAGAAATGCCGCAAACAAGAATTGACCTGAACCCGCAATCTGGGGCTAGCATCGACCGGCCGTCGCGCGTAGCGTATCGATGGGTGACGCGTGTCGGCATTGTGCTTTCCGGCATTGTGTTCGCGCCAGGCGCGAAGAACGTCAAGTCCCAAAGGCCGGCAACAGGGATGTGCGAATGTCATGCGGGAACGTGATCAGTAAATTCGAGTCGTTCAAGAAATCCGATGTCTGACAAGCCTTCAAATCGCCGTAGAAGTTCCGCTTTTACATTGATTGAGTTGCTGGTGGTGATCGCGATCATCGGGGTCCTGGTGGGGCTGCTGCTGCCCGCCGTTCAGGCGGCTCGCGAGGCTGCCCGTCGGATGTCGTGCAGCAACAATTTCCGGCAAGTCGGTTTGGCCCTGCATAATTACGAATCGACTTACAAAGTCCTCCCGACAGCCAATTCGATGGCCGTTCCATTGACCGCGGGTGGTTCCAGCGCTGGACTTCCGAAGGACTGCACGAGTTGGATGTTGGCGATCACGCCGTTTGTCGAAGCATCCTCGATCTACGATCAATGGCGATTCGGCGCGACGGTCCATCATCCCACCGAAACCTTGTATTCTGGTCCGAACAGCGAGTTGATCGGCCGAGTGATCACGACGTACCAATGTCCGTCGACTCCCGGCCAACCAACCTTCTTCTACGAGTATCCGCTCGGGAGCGGGGAATCGACCGAAGTCGCACGGACTGATCTTGGCTACATCACACAACCATTCATACCAACGCTGGGACCAGAATTTCGAACTTGCGACGGAGGGTTCATTTGGGCGAATGATTGGTCACCTGCTCCGTCAAGCGGCATTGCAAAAAGCAATCGTCCTCGGGGATGCAAGTTCGCCGACATTACGGACGGACTCTCGAACACTGCCGGCATTGCTGAGATGGCGGGTCTTCCGGAACGCCGAATTCGCAAGGGCGCCGAGATCCCACAGCCTTATCTGTTCTTCATCGATCGGAATCGGATTACCAGCCCTGACGGCTTTTGGGCCGGGCGCACGCGAATGCAATACAGCGAAATTACCATGTTGAACTGGGGCATGGGAAATTGCACGGTGAATTGCAGCAACAGCGCCGACATCGGCGGTTCTCCGTACAGTTTTCATCCTGGCGGAGCTCACGTCTTGCTCGCCGATGGTAGCGTCCAGTTCCTCAATGATTCCACCGATCAGCGTTTGTTCCTGCGATTGATTTTGCGAAACGACCACCAAGTCCTGGATGCGGATTTCTGATGAGATATCCGGCATTCGTTCTCGCTACAGTCTTTGGCGTATTTCTGTGCGGATGTTCCCGAACTCCCGGAGCCCCCAAGTATCCTGTGGAGGGCACGGTATTGGTCAACGGCCAACCGGCTGCAGGAATGATTGTGCGTTTTCACGCCCGGGGACAAGGGCTGGAGGCACAGGACGCTCAACCTGCGGCGGTGGCGGACGAGAACGGCCGCTTCAAGATGTCCAGTTTTGGAAACAAAGACGGAGCTGCGGCCGCAAACTACGTGGCCACGTTTTACTGGCCGACCAACCCATTTCTGGCTTCGGAGGATCGTCTCCAAGGCCGTTTTGCATCGATCGATGAGTCAGATTTTTCAGTGACCGTTACCGAAGAGACTACTGTTCTTGAACCATTCGAATTGGACGTCGAAGAACGCGATTTGCTGCCTCGCGTCGATCTCGAATCACTGAAAGGTGTGCGTTAGTAACATGCTGTTTCACCACGATGATTGAGGATTACTTCATGCGTTTTCGACCTTACTTGTTTTTGCTCTCCGTCGCCGCTTGCTTGGCGTGTAACGCCATGGTATCCGCAGCGACGACTGTGTCGCTCGTGAGCCAGATCGATGGCAGCGGCACGATTTCGGAAGATCAAGTCACGGGCGCGTTCGCTCGGATCGATTTGGATCCGGATGGGATCTACAACCTCGCCGATCCGGGACAACTTTTCAGCTCGATTGATGTTTTTCCAAACGAAGGGAATTTCACGATCGGTTCATTCGAGTACGACGAGGCGATGATCACTGGCGTCGGTGTCGAAACGGTTGCAATTACAAGCCTTGACACGTCTGGATTTTGGATGACCGAATCGAACACGACAGACATCAGCGATGAAGCACTCGATCTGTGGTTTTTTGGCTCGCCCAACGACTTCGATTTTGAAGCCTTTGATGCGGGTGATACGGCCACGTTCACCAATGGAGTTCTCACCTCGCTGGATGCGACCACCGGAATCGAGTACAGCATGTTCGATGGTGCCGCGAATCGGGTCGCGTGGACCGGCGATCTCACGTTGAGTGGCGACACGATTACGTTTTCCATCAACGATACGCAGAACTTTGATTTGGGAGGCTTTGGGGGTGTTGTCGCATCCAATTTTGTGCTTTCTCTGAACGGAACGGTCAACGCAGTCTCGGTAATTCCCGAACCCGGATTCTCTACAGTCCTTTTCGTTTGTACGGGCGTTCTCTCTGTACGTCGGCGACGAAGATAAGTTGCTAGACAACCGTTCCCAACACTCGGTTTGAGGGCACCGCAATGACTCGTATGCTTGTCGTATTGCTGCTTGGATTCGCCGTTCTCTGCGGTAACACCCAGGGGGCAGTGGTGGAATTGGTCGGCGATGATCACCATGGCTACCTTTCGGCGAGTGGATTTAAGAATTGGGAGACCGAAGCAGCAGCGGTTGCCGGGCTTCCGGACTACGCCTACTACCAAGTCGGTCCAGACCTCTGGACATCGATCGTTTCGGAGCCACTCTCCGCAACTTCGATTTATGCTGAAGAGTCATCGTTTGAGGTTTTCAACAAGACGATTACGGATCCTGACTTTCAAACACGCAGCAGCGGTTCCATTGAGTACGACGAATCGCTGATCACGGGTGTCGGCGTCGAGACCATTGGAATCGCGAACTTAACCGTGATGGTGGACGGCGCAGCATTCTCACCGCTGAACTCGCCTCACAATGCGGGCGGCGGCTTCGGCAATGCGGGTTGGGATTACGTCATTTCGATCAGCGACGTGTCTGGAGCCGGAATCTCATTCTTCGATGGCACGGTGCAATCAATCGATTTGACTGCCGATGTGAGTGTGCTGCCGCGTTTCGGAGGAAGCTTTGAGTTTGACGGAACTTACGACGGTACTCTTCAGATCCAGGGCGACCAATTCCAGTTCGACGTGGACGTCACGCGGGACGTGGGTACGATCTTTGGTGACTTCACCGGGACTCGCCTCGTCTTTAATCGCGGCGGCACGATTGCGGGCGTTTCCGCGATCCCAGAACCCTCGATGGCTCTGCCACTTGCCCTCGCATTAGTTTCAGTTGTCGGTGGTCGCCGTCGGCGAGCTTGATCAATACGGGCGAACGGTCAGGTTCTCACTCAGCGTGTGACGATTGCGGTTTAGCTATTCCGTCTCGTTACGGTTTAACGCCTGCCGCGACACGCGCCCGGTAGTGGTGGAACGCGGAAATAACCTTGATTGATTCGGAAGACAAAATCCTAACCCGAAGCGTCAGCGAGGCGACAATTCACGCAGTTCCCTCGCTCACGCGTTTTGAAGTTGCGCTTTTTGGACCTTGGTTCATGTGGCGACTCGGTATTCTTGCGGTATCGAAGCTGCGAGTAAACGTTGCAACTTTTTCAGCCCTCCGGAACTTTCTGTCCTTTTTTGGATGTACTCCAGTTGCT
>JBCCOI010000411.1:0-6939 GCA_039025515.1 Planctomycetota bacterium | reverse complement strand
TACACGCGTTTGTGGGTTCGCGGGAAATTCGCGAAGGGTTTTTCTTGTCTCGCGGAGCAGGTTGGATTCACCGACGCTCATCAGATGTTTGAAACACCGTCGCCATCTTGCGCCAACTTGTGTCAATCGCTGAGTTCAACAGGACAGCGATTCCCAATCCGATCAATCCGGAGATGACCGTGGCCAACATCGTGCCCTTCACCACGACGTCACGCGAAAGTAAGAGCAGCAGCCCAAGAAAGGGAATCGCTGCGGCTGCAAACAAGAACAACTGGCCGTTCTTTCGAACGAACGTCGCCCGCTTTGAGAATGATCGATCGATCAAGTGTTGCCGCTGGTAAAAGGGATAGTAGATCTTTGTCGCCAACCAAGTGAGAGGAAAGAACGGATAAACCGCTGCGATTCCGCCACAGATCAACAAGGACGCAAAGAAATGCAGCGCGGCGAGCGTGTCAAAACTGGGAATCAGATAGTACAGCGTCCCCGAGTAGCAAAGCCCGGCAATCATCCATAGCAAACAGCCGATCCAAGCAGCCCTGGTACCCAAGAGAAGAAGCGACGCCAACTCGCTTGATTTCGCCCGCCCACGACTACGACTTCGTTCGAGTCCGCGGACGATCGGGCGCGTAAAGTGAATGGACAGAAAACAGCCCAACGGAAACGCAACCAAGTTGATCGCCAATGCGAGCCTGTCAAAAACATCACGAATGGTGGGCGTCACCTCAGAGTACTTTGCGATAATCTGATTCTCGTTGTACAGATAGTTGAAGATCCCTGCGACGATGTTCGGCACAAGGATGCATAGGCCCATGACCCAGTACGGTGACATCGACAGCAAGTGATGCCGGAACGAATCGGCGGGCGGATCAAAGAGTTCGGCGACTTCCGGATGCATCGCAATTCGCAAACGAGCCGTCATTTGCCGGCTCGTTCGAAAACGTTTTGCGGGATCGTAATCCAAACCTTGACGCAGGACGGATTCGAGCACGCGGTCGGCGGGCGACGAGGGTAATCGAAGTTCTGGTTGATGGGCCGCAGGCGGAGTCGACCTCGATCGCAATTGGTTATCCAGAATCTCTGACCAAGATCCCGCACCGTCACCATCTCGAAACGGCCGGCGACCGACCCAGAGTTCCCATAGAAGCACCGCGAGTGAAAACAGGTCCGATTGGACCCCAACCGCATCGCCGGATTCCGGGTACTTCGCACCAGCGGCTCGCAGATGCTCCGGTGCCATGTACGCGGGCGATCCGCCCAAGCTTTCCGCGGCACCTTGATGAGTTGTTGTGGCCGAAAAGCTGACGTTGAAATCGGCGAGTCTCGGTATTCCCTCCGACGTGATCAGCACGTTGGCCGGTTTGATGTCTCGATGCAGTATTCCTTGACGATGCGCGTGATCAAGCGCGTCTGCTAGCTGTACGCCGATCCAAGCCACCACCGATGGCCAAGTCGTGTGTCGAAGCCAGCGACGCAAGGAAGATCTCTCGGGTGTTTGTTGCGCAGACCGAAGCAGATTCTGATCGACACAATCGAGAAGCAACTCCCCGCTGAGTTGTTTCAATTTCCCGTAGCCGTGCATCAACTTCACGGCCGCAGCCACATCAAAAAGCGTTCCTCCCGGAACAAGCTGCATGTAAACAAGATGCAACGGTTGATTCTCGCCATCGTCGACACGCCGCTGATCGTAGACTCGGACGATGTTCGGATGATCAAGTTGGGCAAGAGTCAACGGTTCACCATTGCCAATCGTGCTCACCTTCACGGCTACCAGCCGCTGCATCGAAATCTGTCGCGCGAGATAGACATCGGCGAAACTACCACTGCCGAGCATGGCGATGATGCTGAAATCATCAATCTGTTCTCCCGGTTGAAATCGCCGCGGCGGACACATTCTTGAAGTTTCGATGGTCGACGCGAGTCCTTTCTCGGGGACTCCGTGAAGATGCGTTAGCTCCGGGAATCGCTCTTCGATTGGTTGACCCGCGGACAGTCCTAATGATTGGCGAATGGCTTGCTCTTCCATCAGCCAGTCAAAAGGGACCTGTGAATCACTCAGTGGTGGTGAGAGCCTCTCCAGATAAGTCTCGATGGGAATCAGTTGCCCGGCATCGGCGGCTATCGACATGTCCAGCTTGGCCATTTCGACCAAAAGCAGTGCCTGATGTTGCGGCGCCAACCCCGGTGGAAGAAACTGCAGCAGGCCGGATGCACGCGATTCCTCAGTTTGATCGTCCGTTGATCGAGCGGAAACGCGCTCCAAGCAAACCTCCAGATGACGATCTAGTATGTCCAGCGAGTTTTCCAATTTGGATTCCGAACAGCTCTTGGCGAAAGTCTGCGAGCGAATTCCGGAAGCACTCGCCGAGTGGATGCGTCGAGAGAATGCTTCGCTGGCGCAGTTTATTCGTTCCATCAGCGGTGATCGACTCCTTCAAACAGTCGAAGTCGATGATTTGCTCCAAGAGATCTGCACCGCGGCACTCACGGGACTGCCAACGGCACCGTTCGATGAGTACTCTCCCACGCAGTGGCTCCAGCATCTCGCGCGTCGCCGCGTCGTCGATGCGCATCGTTTTCATTTTGAAGCCAAACGCCGAGATGTTCGCCGCAATGTCTCGATTGCTGGCGGAAAGACTGATTCATCGAATGATGGTTTGGAGGGATTGCTCGCTGCAAGTTTCACTTCTGCCAGCGCCGCGTTCAGCCAGGACATTCGGTTGCGGCGGCTGCAGGAAGCGATCGAGCAGTTGAGTGAAGAAGCCAGATCGGCTGTACGTTTGAGGTACGACCAAGGCATGTCGAGCAAGGAGATCGCGGAGCGGTTGGGCAAATCCGATACGGCCGTGCGCGTCTTGCTTTCCCGCAGCCTCCGTCAACTCGAGAAAACACTCATGGACGTCCGTCCGACACGTTGAATCGACACTTCTACGGCTCAGAGGAAATCTTCTGGATTTTCTAGAAACATCTTTGTGAGGGCTCCGCTTGGTTGAGCGTCGGGGAGAATTCCAGCGGTCAAAACGATCGTGACCCCGCCCAAAAACCTCTTTCCGGAGTCAAAAGCGATGAATCGTTCGAGCCAAAAGAATTCGCGTCGATTGTTCGTCCAACCCTTGGAATCTCGCAAGATGATGGCGGGAGATGTCACCGTCGAAGTCGACTACTCGGGCAGCCGCATCGATGTGGAGATCACCGGTGATCACCTCGATAACGGCATCGAAGTCAGAGAGATCAGCGACATTCTTGAGATCCGAGGCCTTCAACATGATGGGACCGCAACAACGGTCAACGGCCAAGATGCCGTCCTGATTCCCACCAAGTCGTTCAGCGGAGGCACATGGCGAACGCTTGATGATCTGGTCATCAAACTCGGCGACGGTGATGACTACGCTCTCATTCGCGACGTCAACATGCAACATCACTCCCACAGCGACCTGATTGTCGAAACCGGAAAGGGTGATGATCGCATCACCATGATGGACACGAACGTTTTGCGCGACATGAAACTCAGGGACCATAGCTGGCAGGACGGAGATGACTATTGGTGGATGCGAAACGTCAATGTCGGCCGAAAACTGGAAGCCGACATGGGCGACGGAAACGACGTTTTCGTTGCCTCCTACACCGACGCGGATGAGCTAGACATCGAGACCGGCCGTCACGACGACTACGTCAGCCTCTTCGGCATCGACGTCGACGAGTTGGAAGTCGATCTGGATCAGGGAGACGACACGCTACGCATCGACGCGTCTTCGGCCAACACCGCAGACCTTGACGGCGGCCAGGGTGGCAACGATCGACTCGACGTCAATGGCAGGGGCTTCTACGCCAACACTTTCGACGCCGTGCTCGCGTCAGATGATTTCGAGGTCATCCTCAGCTAGCCTTTGCTTATAATGATTCCACGGGCGGTTCGGCGATGGTCGTCGACTCGCCTGCGCTCGTCGACTTGCCTACACGCGCCGGCCCGTCTGCACGCCGGCGACTCCAGCGATACCCATTGATGCGCAGTGACCATCCTGCTGCCAACAGCAAAATGGTCTGCCCGATGAACAATGACAGAAAGCCGCCTGCAGGATGAAACAAGTCGCCACCATCCCAAGAGGGCGGCTTGCCAAGTCCCTGGTTCAACCCCCAACAAAAGCCGGCGGTCGTCAGCATCGACAACGTGATCCAAAGCCAGCTCTTGCGTGGCAATAGCGTCGCACAAAAGACCAATACTGCCGCAATGCCACTTGCAGTTCCCTGCACAGATATCTTCCCAACCGCCTCCCAGTTCACGTTGTATTCGTCGACTTGTCGGCTGACGCCAAAGAGAATCGCGAATGCAAAGGTCCAAACGATCAATTGGCTGATCTGAATTCGCTTGCCGGTCCAAGCGGAGGCCGGCGATGCGTGACTTGCGTGAACCAGACGAAATCCGAACAAATAGGTCAGGCCACTCCAGATCGCAACGCTCAATACAAATGCGGGGGCAAGCATCGACATGCCAAATCCGCCGCGGCCGTACCACAACCAAATGTACGCACCGACGGTCACAGCAATCACCAACAACGCCGTTGTAAAACGATGCGGCCAGGACAGACGGCCGAAGAAAAACCAAAAGGACACAAGTGTCGCCAGCGATAGTGTGGCTCCGAAAAAAGCGGTTGATTCCGGCTCCGTTAGTAGGAGACCGTCACTTTCCGTTAGCAGACGTACGGTCGCGGGAACAAAAACGGAAGCGAGTAGCAACAGCGTGCTCACTACGCCGGACCATCGGGCATCTTTGCGACGACTCGTCCAAGTGAACGTGACCCAACTGACGACGACGACAGCCATCAGGACGATCATCCACCGAACCCAAGTACCTTTAAACGAGATCAACTCGTAGACCAGTTTTCCACTTCTGTCAAAACACATCACCTCACTCGAACCGACGGACCAAACATGCTCGTCGATGACGAACAAGCTGGAACCTGAATCCACAGGTTTTTCAAACTCGACGGAATGATACGGCAAGCCGTCTTTCTCGCTAATCCATGCGACACTTTCCCAATTCTCACCTGAGAGGTCGCGGCGTTTGAAAAGAATGACCTCGCTGTTCCTGGCGGTGAAGAGCCCGCGTCGATCTACCCGCTGCAGATTCGCCGAGACACCGGTGGAATAGTCAAAGACCAGTCCGTCCGCTGGAAAGAGAAGTACCGGCTTTCCGTGAAGAACTTCAAAACCATACGGATCGACATCGATGTCAAGCTGCAGCCGAACAAATTGATTTTCATCACGTTGATAGAAATCTCTGCGGTCCGGTCTTCTGTAAACGACGAAGAGGTTGTCAGTCAGCCAACGCCCGTGTTCCCGAAAGTCGATCTTGCGATCGATCGAGAGCGTCAAGGATGATTCGCTTGCTATATCGTACACGACCGGGACTGTGCAATCGGAGTCGTCGTAAATAGTGCCCAGCATGATCGTGTCCTGGTCTGCGAATCGCCAAGAACGGTCATAGGGAATTGCCGATTCAACGCGGATGCTCTTCTGCGGATCTGCGCGACGAACTGCCACTTGATCACGAGAATGTTGCAAGAGGACCGTCGAACCATCATCGGAGATTGTCTCGTACCAAAAACGATCGTGCGTTTCCGTCCACTGATGTACATGCCGCCGCTTTCGCGTATCGATCACGTGATACTGCGCACGAGCCGGCGAAAACGGAGTCCCAATCAGCGTCTTGACCAGCAAACGGCCCGCATCGGGAAAGACTTGAACCTCGTAGCGACCGCGATAGTACTTATCTAAATCAAACCGGAAGCCCGCGATCCATGATGTCGTGGTCAACAGAATGACGTGTAGAACGAACAGAGCCGCCGGAAGACAGCCCCAGCGACGCGGACCCGTCAGCGTACTTTCGGCGTCTCCATTCACTGCGGTCGCTCATCTCTGCGTCTTGAAATGTCGAGTTACCAATGCAAGACGACGATTCTAACGCGAAGCGAACGAACGAAGTTGGTAGACCACGAGTGCATCGTCAATCCTTGAGTTTAAGGGCCATGCTATCTGAGCCGATGGGCGATAGCCCCGGTTCTTCGGAACAACCGCGGCTATCGCCGTGCGGCTCAACCCGTAAGTTTGAAGTTGACGATGCACTAGAGTGAAAGGTCGTTCTTGATTCGCACCAGGATGATGTCCCTTCCAGTTTTGGATTGGGCGGACTCTTTCCCTTGAGCGACGCCGAAGACGAGCCACTGATCCGTTTTCGCAAAGTACGAAGATGCGAAAGCGAGATCAACGGACGGCGGTGCCGCAGCATTCGCTTTCAATTCGACTTCCAACCCACCTTCCACCGTACGAACGTCACCTTCAATATTTAGGATCGACCCGGACTGATTCGAGTCGCACGTAAACTTTCCACTCGATGGAATGCGGGTTTCCAGTAGCGCCACCGTGGAGAGAGGTTTGAAGCCTCGCGCGCTTAGCTTCTGCGATAACTCGCCGTTGGTTTCATCGGCTTTCGCATTCTCATCTTCACGTAGCCAACGAACTTCAATCACTAGATTTCGGGCATCCGGTTTCGGCTTGGACGATTCGGTTAGACGAGCCAACAGAGATTCCGCGACCTCCAGGTCTTGTTCCGATCCTCTCAGAATCAAATTGGAATCGGAAAACGCGATCTCAATTTGCGGAAGCATGCTCTGGATCACGGTGGCCTTATTTCGGACGACACTCGCCTCGAACTCGCCCGCGTCAACCATCTTGATCTGATCGAGACTCGGTTGCGGTTGGTCAATGGTCTTGAGCAATTCTGCGAACGCTTCGTGCCCCTTTTCGTTGGCTTGGACGATGATCGAATTGCTTCGAGTGTCCAAAGCAATGCGTTTCAGCTGATCCGCCATCACGGTCGAAGCAATGTCAACAGCAGACTTCGAGTCGATGTTCTGTAGCCGATAGACCTGGATGAGTTCTTTG
>JBCCOI010000410.1:0-6941 GCA_039025515.1 Planctomycetota bacterium | reverse complement strand
GCTGGAACCGCGTGGGATGCAATTCATCTTGCCTGTGCCGATCTAATGATTTGCCATAAGTCGGGCGGCAAGCGTCTCGGAAATCTTGCGCTACACTCGAACACCTGTGTCAACGCATTGCATTATGTCTTTCGGTCGATCAGCGATCCCGGAACTCGACTGCTGACGCTGTTCCAGGCGGTCACGGTCGCGGTCGAGTTCCGTCTCGATGAGAAGTCACGAGACTTTCTAAGGGACACAAGCGTTGTGAACATCCATGCTGAAAAGATTCAAAACGCCGAGCAAACGATCCGGGACATTTTCGAAGCGATTCCGCCGCGAGTCATTCAAAAGGAACATGACGACCGATCTGGACAAGACAAAGCCGCGAAACTTTCCTTTTCATTCGTCAAGCAATTTCCAAACAGCCCTGCCTTGCTCTCTGCGGCGCGGCAAATCATGTGTCGCAAACTCAACACAAACGCGCACGAAATGAAGTTCCCAATCGCGATGTTTGAAGACATGAATTATGTCAGTGCGACATGGCGACCCCACATGATGGCCGCGACCGTTGTCTACATGCAGGGAACCAACAGCAAGAACAATCCTGCCGTTGCGAGAGGTATCGCGGAAAGCGAAAAACAGTTTTCTTAGGGCGTTACGCGCGAAACGGACCGTTGTCGATCATCGGCGGATGCAGTGATCGCATGTCTTTCTCTACAACGCGGTTTCCGCGAATAGGTGGATGGGTGCTTTTAGGTACGTCTAGTTGGTCTGACGCCCGTACTATCGGATCGGACGCGCGGTTTGACGAGCGATGGACAAGTCGGCGCCGGGAACATAGTTGCCTTTCAGTAGATCCACCAACTTGTCACGCGCGTCTCTTTCGGCGGGCTGTTCCATCCCCGGTGGACTGCCCCACGTGATCTGGGTCCCATCCGCAAGTTCAAGATTCAACTGTGGAATTCGATTGACTCGAGGACTACCGCTCACGGTGATCTTTGAGACTCGCACTTGATCACGGACCGCCGAAAGTAATCGCGCCAACAAAGCGGCGGACTCCACGCGGCGATCTCCGAAGAGCGTTCCTTCATCACCCGTTGGGTAAAGCTCTGGAACTTCAATATGAATCAGTTCCGCAAGGTCCTCGGGCGTCAGGTTCGCCGTGGGAAGCAAGACGCCTTCGCCATCGAGTGGAAGGTAGCCATTGACCAAAGATGGCGGGTAACCGAGGCTCTGCAGATATTCAGCGATGCCGCGTTTCCATGACTCTCGACCTGTTACATGAAAAGCGGTGACCAGTTCTCGATAGTCTAAATTGACCTGAAATCTTCCACCGGGCAACTTCCGCGCCGTGATGACTTCGCGAACCCACGGGTGATTCTCAAAGGCCGAAGCTAGCTTTGCGGTCGCACTTCTATCGAGCGGCGAAAGCAAGTCGAGACGCGCAGTCTCGTGGACTTCTTGCACCAAGTCACCGCGAACGTACGGTGGGGGCTCATCAATATCGATTTGCTCGGCAACGATCTCGCCATGCATCGTCATCAAATGCGCCGCAAACCAGCCGCGGTAGGCGGCGTACGATCCGATCAAGAGCAGTAGTGGCCACACGAGTGCCCAAAGCGATGGGGCCTGAATGAGGCGGCGCAGCAAAGAACGAATCGGTCGTGGACCGCGAGATTCGTCTTTTTTTGGCACCGGGATTCCCCCTCAAACTGAGAAACTGAATGCGTCGCGCACATGTTTTCGTCGAGGCGCAACGACTCAGTTCTCTCTTCGGCGAGCGACGCTTGAGGCTTTACCAAATCTGAAGATTTAGCTGCAAGTCGATCCCGGTTTGCAGTAAGACCTGCTCACGAACTCGCTCAATCAGCTTCAAACACTGATCGCTCGTCGCGCCGGGATTGGCAATCAAATAGTGGGGCTGCGTCCCATCGAGTTCTACATCGCCTTCCCGAATACCAGCAAGACCAACATTCTGGATCAACTCCCGCGCCGAAATCGTGTCTGGATCGACGAACGGCATCGCGAGCCGATCTCGATCGGAGGGCAGATTCGCGTTGCGGGTAATCCAAAGCTTCTGCATTCGCTTCGTCAGCGCGGCTGATTCGGAAGACTCCAGCGCGAATTCCACGTCGATCACCAACATGCCCGAGAGGGCCGTCGAACGATGCGCGAATCCGATTTCGGTTTGATCAAGCGCTTTTTTCGTTCCATCGCTTCGCAGCACCGTCACCTTCGCGACCGAAGAGCCAATTTCGCGGCCGCCACTGGAGACATTTCCGACGACCGCCGCTCCAACGCTGCCCGGGATCCCGACCAGATGCTCGAGACCTGCAAGACCTGAGCCGACGGATTTGACCACGGCATGCGAAAGCTTCCCGCCGGCGCCTGCGGTCAATCGAGTTCCCTCGACGTGCAAACCGCTCAGCGCCGCGGCGGCCAGCGACACCACGACCCCATCAAAGCCTGACTCGCGAACCAAGACGTTGCTGCCAGATCCCAGGATTCGCAGCGGTAATCTTGACTCGCTTGCCCAACGCACGACGTCTTTCAGCTGAGCAAGATCCACCGGCTCGGCAAAAAAATGGGCAGGCCCGCCGATCCCGAGATACACCAGCGGCGCGAGTGATTCATCCGAGCGGACGAAATGCTGCAAAGCTTCGGGAATCGACATCTACCGTTCAACCAAGGGGGACAAACCAGGGACTCGTCCCGAGATGATAACGGTGAGCACCGTGGTGAACCACGGCCCGACTTGGACCGGCGAAATCCGAACCCGTGCCGAACCTGGGTCAGCCACGTCCAAGCGTCTTTGCCGCACGAATAAGATTTCGCACCGGTTGCTTCGGCTGGTAACCCTTTAGATCACGACGCTTCCACTGGCCGGAATCCGTCCGGGCAAAAACGATGATCTGTGGCAGCATCTTCTCGCCTTTGGTGAGCTGCTTCACCAGCTCGGGGTTGGAGTCTCTGTCGAGCACCGCGACGCTGACGTCGTCCAATTCGCCTGTTGCCGCCATCGGCTCAATCGTCGTCTGTTTCAAGACGTTGCAAGCAGGACACCATGGTGCACCGACGACAACCATCAAAGGCTTGTCTTGTTGAATCGACTCCTGGTATGCGGCCTTGTAATTTGTATTGATGGGGGCCGGGGCAACGGCGGTCAGCAATCCGGCGAACAACAACGCAACCATCCTAAACTCCTTTGATGAAGGCAAAGATACGTCCGGCGGACGCGACACGGCGTCGCTGTAAAACGGGCGAATGAGATTTGATAAATCGCCGATTCATTCTGACGGAGAACCACCGGAGGCATGACATCCCGTAGATGATCACAGTGCTTCCTAACGCCCTCTCGAATGCAACCAAATCTTGTTGCGAGGGTGATCAACACGCTCCCGAGTGGAGATCGGCCATTCCGCAGGCGAGTTCCACTCGAGCGACTCCCGAGAGCAAGGCAGCGACCGTGACGGTCACTTAGCCTTTGCGGCTCGGCTAATTTGGGCGGATTGTAGGGGCGGCCTACAGAGCTTCAACCCGCGCCCAAAAGAAATCTCCAAATCGCAACCGAGCCATTTTTCAGGACAAAATCCGGGTTGATCTCGCACGTCGTTGATCGCCAGCCGCTAAATTGCCATGCCACCGATAGTTGCGAGCGTGCCAATGGATCGCTAAATCGAGTGACACCACCAAGCGGAGCGGTATCTTTTGTACATCGCTTTGCGGCTAAGATTTCAAAACAAATATCGAAATGAAGCTGCGTCTCGGACTGATCGGCCTTGGTGATTTGTGGCAAACCCGTTATCGGCCGGCATTGAGGATGCTGGACGACCGATTTGATGTCCGTGCCGTGTACAGCACGATTTCTAAGTTAGCCGAGTCGACGGCCGCTGAGTTTCAAGCCGATCCGATCGACGGATACCGTAGCCTTGTCGAACGCTGCGACATTGATGCCGTGATGATCCTCAAGCGTTCTTGGTTGGGATGGTTGCCCGCGATGGCGGCATGCCACGCGGGAAAGGCCGTCTACTGGGCAGCCGGCTTGGACTTTGATTTGACCGCCGAACGTGAGGTGCGCGAGACGATCGAGCAAAGCGGCGTCTCCTTCATGGCCGAGCTTCCGCGACGGTTCGCTCCCGCCACGTTGCGTTTAAAAGAGCTGATTGCGACAAGGCTCGGCGAACCCCGATTGATTCGCGTGTACCGGCAAGTCGCCACCGACCCTCGCTCCCATTCACAACCGTTCGTGCTCTGCGGTAAAGAAGATAGCGAGTTGGTTGAGCTGGTGGATTGGTGTCGTTATGTCGTGGGAACGCCGGCCAAATCAGTAGTCTCTCTGTGCCAGAATGATCTCTACCAATCGCTCGTCATGCATTATTCAAAGCCTGAGGAAGATCACTCGGAAACGCAGATCGTTGCCGAGATCACTTCCGATGCGCCTTTGCCGCCGGCATGGAAAGAGGCCACCGGTTTTCGCTCCCCTGCGGAAATGCGAATCGTCTGCGAGCGCGGCATTGCTTACGTTGACCTGCCGACCAATCTGGTTTGGTTTGATGATGCCGGCCGGCACGTCGAGTCGCTCGAAACCGAATCACCGATCGGCGAACGCATGCTTCGTCAGTTTCATCGGAGCGTTACCAGCCTCATCCGAGACCTAGGCGGCTTAGCAGATGCTTACGAAGCCGCCGAAGTGGTTCAGGCGGCGCGAGAAAGCCACGAACGTCGCGGCCCGGTCGATCTGGGGCTCGCCAAGCGATCCCATTGATGGTCGATCCCATTGATGGTCTAGGACGTCGTGTGGGAAAGTCGTTGATTAATAAGCTGTCACGGACCGAACGGTTTCAATTCTGCCCCGATAGTGCACGCGCTCTCCTTCTTTGAATTCACCAGCGGGCCGGCAGAGCAGTTCCGCGGATCGCAAGGATTGCTGCCGGTCAGACCAAACGACGACGAAGGTGCGGCTTCGCAGCCCCACTAAAACGGCGGTGGTTTGTCGTTCATGCGAATCCCCTAGTTTTTGGACCGCATTCTTGGAAGCAACCGATTTGGCCGGCGGTGCCTCCGGCGTGGCAATGGACGTATTCATTCCGTCACGATTGCAAATGCAGCGACACATCTGGTCACTCGGAAGATCGGAAACTCTCTGGGTGCCGAAGAGTGGCAACTTCGAGAGAACTAGACAAGCAGAGCCCGATGCGTAAAACTCTCCCGTCGCTGCTCATACCGCACCCGTAGCTCAACTGGATAGAGCATCGGTCTTCGGAACCGAGGGTTGGGGGTTCGAATCCCTCCGGGTGTACTTTCTAAGTTCTTTCTATCGAACGATTTGGGTCAGCGGTGGTCGAATGGTCATCGCGAGGGTTCTTTACCGACTTCTTCGCAGTGGCATCGAGAACGCCGCGTTGTCTGCAATTCTTGATGTTTCCGAGCGAGGCAGAAGGAAGAATCAAAGAGGTCGAGCCTAGGCCTAGTATCTACCGAAAGGCCTACGTGTGCCCGTCGGAGCACTACATTGATTCACTGGAAATTGAAGCTTCCAAACGTCTTGCAGATCGATGAGGCCTTGGCACGCTAATGCCGTGGGTCAGCGTGATCGCAAGACGTTCATTGACCAGCCCGAACCGTCGCATGAACTGCATACCCGCAAGTTCGGATTCACTAGGAAGGAAACTCGATCAGTACCAAAGACAAGACCTGTTAGACGACGATTTCCAGCGGGATCGTTGTGCCGACTTCGCGACGGATGCGTTCGGGCATGTCGAACACCGGGAAGGCGTCCGTCCCGACTTGCAGGGTCATCGTCTGATGCGCGATGCCCCCGCGAGGGTCGAACGCGGTGACTTGAACGTCGAATGCGCCCGCGGCGTCAGGAGTCCAGGTGATCAGCCCGGTGTCCTGTGCGATTTCCATCCCACGTTGCTTGGAGGCGGGATCCAGGGAGTAGGTCAAAACGTCGCCGTCATCGTCGATCGCTTTCGCTTGATAGGAGTAAGGCAGATCCACGGTGGCGAACAACACCGGTTCACTGACAAATCGCGGGGCACGGTTTTCGAAGACGATTTCGGGGCTCCAGCTTTGAATGTCCGATCCGCCGAACTCGTCGGTTACGCGAACGGAGAGAAAATCGCTGGCGCGATCGTTGGGCCGCGGTGGCAGTCCCGGGATCCATTGCACGACACCAGTAACCGAATCAATCGTTGCACCAGGCGGACTCGCAATGATTGCATACGTGAGTGCGTCACCATCCAAATCCGTCGCGTTGACGTCGTAGGTGTAGAGCTCCAGGTATCGTGCGGTCGTCGGCAGCGTCGAGATGATCTCCGGTGCATGGTTGACGGTCGGACGATCGGCGAGCCGAATGTCGAGGCCACCGATGGACTGCGAAGCGCTGGCGGTCCCGGAGTAATAGAGCTGTGACGGGGCGAGCGTCGCCCAGTCGGATGAGTGGCTGACCAACCATGAGGACCCGGGAAACAACGCGGCCCTAACCGATAAAGCAAGCCCGCAGGCTTGCTTGGCCGCGGTGGTGGTGAAGGCCCGCGTGCTCGGCGTGCTCCTTCATCGCGTCCGGACTTCCGATGCATGCGCTCTTGCCGAAAAAGCGTTGCCAGTCCCACACCATGTCGCGCCACATCGAAGCGTCGATCCCGAGCTCGCCCAGTCGCTTCGCCAGACGCCCCGTTAGCGCCTTCGCCCCCTTGGACGACTGTTGGGCCGTCCATTTCAAAAGCTCCCAGTAGTCTTCCCAGTTCACAAGGAGGAAACCTCGATCGCTACTGCGAACACCCTGGCGCTTCGCCGCGAAGATGGCGCAGTGCCGGAAAAGTCCAAGAACATCGTCTGTCGTGCTGCGAGCGTCGTGCCCGGGTCCACGGCCCCGCTGCAAGCGAGCCGCCGCCGCCGCCGCCGTCCGGATCCTCACGTGAGTGGTCCACGGCCTCGTTGCGCTGCAACCGGCG
>JBCCOI010000409.1:0-6979 GCA_039025515.1 Planctomycetota bacterium | reverse complement strand
GCCTGCGCAGCAGGTTGAGGCCAATGTGACGGTGGTGCGAACAGGGGCGGCCCCATTTTGCAGAGCCCGAACAAGCGTCTCGCCGTCTTGATTGCAAGCGAAACCTATCAGGAACTCACCCACCAAATCTGCGGATGAGCCTTCTCTTGGGGGATAACAAAATGAACTCGCATTCCGCCATTTTGGCGTAGTTCAACGCCGTTTTGAGCAATTTGGGCTGTCGCTGACTACCGACCGAATCATTGTCCCAGAAGACGATGATTCCACTCTCTTTCTCTGCAGTGGTATGCAGCGTGTAAAGCATCGTTTTCATCATCCTGATGGTGGACGACATGGATCGCTGCAAAGTTGCGTGCGCACCGACGACATCAACCTCGTTGGCGACGGAAGTCATCTGACACATTTTCAGATGTTGGGTAACTTCTCGTTCGGCAACGACGACTACCACCTTTCTGTGGAGCTTTGGCATTCGATCCTTCGCGATCTTGGTATCAAAGATACCTGCATTCATTTCCATCCCACTCAGATATGTCACCGGCGGCTATGGGAGAAGCTCGGGTACCCAACCAAGCCAGATATTTCTTGCGAATGGAGCGATGGGCAGATCGGAGGGTATTGCTGCGAAGTTTTTGTTGGCGACCTTGAGATCGGCAACTTAGTCAACCCGCTCGGCACATCGACCGACGTTGGGTTTGGCTGGGAACGATTGCTGCAAGTGGTCGAAGGAAAAGAGCGAGTCTATCAGACCTCGCTATTCGACGAGCGGCTACATCCAATCGTTTCTGACCACAGTCGCACGCTTTCGGTCATGCGAGAAAACGGGATTGAACCAGGTAACAAACATCGAAGCTATGTCTGTCGCCGACTACTGCGAAGATTGCTGCCCTTGATCGACGAATCCAATCGGTTCGAGTTCGACGATTGGATTCATTCAGAGATCCAATTGCGACAGAAGAGTCTTCAGCAGGGAAGGCGAGTTTGGCGTCGTCACAAAAGGTCCCTGCACACGACTCGCAATTCGCCAACCTCCCGGTGTCTGCATGAAAGGGCGGACAATAGCTTGACGGAGGCCAGGATGTTTGTCTTCGACACGCATTGATCTTCCCGAATGTTAAGTTGATCTCACTAACATTCCTCGGAGCCGAATTCGGCGTCGTGGTTTGCCCTAGGTGATCAGGGAGTCTCGCCGCTTCGGGCACTCGTCAGCTTCCTGACTTCCACCGAACGCAGAGTCACATCGGAGTGGTGAACGACGAACACAATTGCGCCGGCTGGCACGGTTTCGGCAGCATCGATTCCGACCATTTGCCATTCTGCTGGTTCGCTGTCGCCGTTTTTCCAAAGCTTCGTTGAGTAGCGTGCGTTCCCATCTTCGATGGTTTCTACCCGCATTCGGTATTGGTATCGCGTGTTCACTTCGATCTGGAAACGCTTGTCCCGGGTCATCTCCGACCGTTTCGCCTTGATGCCTTTCCTCGCGTAACCGTAGTGCATCCACCAGTAGCTTCCGGTCTTTGGCTGCGCGATATCGCGGCGAAGAGCCACCAGACAGCCAAGGCTCTGCCAGGCGCGACGCGGTACGGTTGCGTCTTCAGGAGGAAAGCCGGACCACCGCAGATTGAAGCTGGCGTGTGCGTGTGAAAGGTAGGGCGGCCCGGCGTGGGAACGATCTTTGAAATCGACAAAGTGGCGATGAAAGATGAGCTCTGCGTGCAGCTCCATGTCCGTCCAGCTGCTATCACCGAACGCGAACGTGCGGTCATAGTATGGCTCGGCTGTCCTTACACCGTTTTCCGTAAGTTCCCACTTGCCGTCAATCACATCGACGACCGACTGAAGATTCGAAACTTTGGAAAAGTCCACGTTATAAGGAAGCGGCCACGATCTGCCTTCAACGTAGTGGATCAGTAGCTCCGCTACGCGCTTTCGTCCCCAGAGGTCGTGAAGTGTGATTTGACATGTGTTCTTGCCCGGCTTCAGTCGGCTCCGCTCGATTTCTATGTTGAAGTCCCCGAGTCGGGCGAGCCGATGCAGGTCCGGCCCCAGAACTAGCTGTCGGGGTTTTTCTTTATTGAGCCTATACCACACATTGGCGGCCTGCGAAGCGGGAGTGATCGAACCGAGAATGTTGATCAGTTGGTTCGAGTTCCCAATGGCACCAAAAGTTTGCTCGTCCCCGTACCAATAGTTGACCGATGGCGGCCCGTCTGGCTTGGGCGGAAGGATGACATCGTCCGCCCGAGTGTCACGCTGAAAAAGAAATGTTGCCAATACAGTTACTGCGAGAGTCGTGCGTCTCATATACGCTCCTGTCCTCATTGGTCGCGGATGGCCGGCCGTCTCAGAACAGGGAAACAGGCTACTCCAAATGCACCTGACCCGAAGTTGAAACGGTGGCGTTCCACGCAAGTTCACGGTAAAACCACGCCGTGCAGAATCAGCATTCGACCGCACGTGTTCGTAGATCGATGGCCGATCATCCCACGGCATCGAATCCGGTTCGTCGTCGTCCTTCTTGATAGAACGCTCAATGCCGGTCCACGAAGTCGTGCGTCTTTCACGGCAGGTCGAAAACCGGTTGCTCTCTCTCTATTTGCCGCTGCGGACACTCGTTGGCGGCGGAAGCAAGCGTGCTCTGGAAGCCGTTCTGAAATGCACATTGAAGAATTTCCTTTCCACACACGATTCAGCCGAAACCGTCATCGGGGGCGTCTATCAGGATCAGAATCGAAACGGGATTCCCGACAGACGTGACACTGATGCGGAAGGACGGTACACGCTGCCTATCGAAGGCGAAGCAACTATTTTCGTGCGTAAGCCACGCGGATGGAATTAACTCGTCAGCAAGAATTTCACTCGGGATCCAGTAGCCCCGCATGCAAGAGTTGATTGTGTAAGTCTGCACCTACTAATGCACAGGCATTCAAATCGAATGTTTCGCGGTTGAACGAGGATGAGAATACGCGAGATACTACGTGGACCGCATCGTTTCGAGATTGAATCCGATTGATCTGGCGCACGATCGATGCAATTTCTGACTCGAACTCGGATTGCGGAGCACCGTTGGCGATCATGTCGTACGGGTCCCATCGATTCACAACTTGACGGCATATTTCAGTCGCTTGAGCGATTCGGCGTTTCGTGTCTTTCCGCATCAATTCTCTTTATTCGAATAACGCTTGGCATAACTGGGACGCCGCGGTTGATGCTCCATTTGAAAACTCGTTATTGGCTGTGGCGTGATTATGCTTTCGTTATCCCCAGATTTGTTCCAGTCTGAAAGTCGGCTGACATCCTTTTCCCGCAACCACATTCGATATTGATGCTGTCTTCGCCAATCGCGACGTGCCCTGTGGGTGCTGAGGGTAAATTTATAGACCAGCGAATACTGCCATCGAAGTTTACGCACACAGCATCGGTGCAACCTAGAGCAATGACCGTTCGTTCGAGAGGTGGAAAATAGAATCCATTCTTGAATCCAGACGGTAGATCCAGCGACCATAGAAGCGACAATTCGCGTTCATCCAACGCGCAAAGCGTGAAGCCAGAAGCAAGGTAGAGAATACGATCACGCACCAATGCATTGGAATGAGCAAGCGGCGTCTCACCGGGAAGGATCACGAGGCAAGATGCCATCTCTGATCCAAGGGCGTAGCTGCGAACACCGCGATGCACCGAAGTCGATTGAGGAACTCGAGTCGGGATCTCGTGAGTGAAGTCGTAGGAAGCACCAACGTCCAAAGATGACTCGATGTTCGAGTTGTGCTGAATGATGTGTATTCGACCAACGGCTGTTCGGATGGAGATTTCCGTCATTGAATTGGTGAGTGGGATTTTATTGCGAACCACAACGCGGCGACTTACACAGTGAATTCAAAACCGACGCTCGTGTGCATCGACTGTTATCCGACGAATCCGGAACCATCCGTGAGAAGCTCGATGATTTTACTGTTCCATTTCAAGTCAAGTTCTTCTTCAGGACAAATTCGTTGATTTCTGCCATGGTTATCCGCTACATCGAACGACGCTGGATCTCGATGTCTTCACGGAACGTCCAGCAACCAACCAGGAGGCACAGTCCACCGATGAGGAAGCTGTACGTACCTGTTTGCAACAGGGTTAACGTGCCCCATGCGATGAGCGATAGTGAGAACACAGCGTTAAATAGCAAAGCAAAAGGCGTTCGAAGCCAAAGAAGCACACCAAGGACGACAGAAGAGATCGCCGAGATCAACAGCGGAAGCGAATAGTGTTTATGCACTTCATATCCGATCCCGATTCCGATCAGAGGAAAGAAAATGGAATAGCCAAGTAGCCAGCCGGAGGGCGGAGGAAGGAGCTTCATCGTTGTGGGTCTGACTAGATGATGTGTTGGCGACAGCAAGAAGATTGATTTCAGTCGGATAACGTCCGCGATAAACGAGCCGAGGCGATTGACCTTAGATTTGGGGACACCGACGGCTCCGCGACTTCGGTTCATCGCTTGGTTTGCCGGACACGTTCAGGCATCCGAAGTGACGACCGTCAGCCAGGGGCGGCCAACGAAATCGGCTCTGAAGCCGATCGCGATGCAAGGAGTGTTAGCCCTTTCCCACCCGGCGTCAACCTTTTGGCGGGTTGGGCTGAGGCATGGGGGTCAAGCTGTGAAGAGCAATCCAAGTACACAACCGACCAGCAGAGCTTTAAGGCTGGCAGTCACAGCACGAATGAGCCACGCGGCCAACGAGATCCCCAAACTGCTTGGGTTGATAGCGAGCAAAGTCTGCTTGGTGACGAGATCGCGTCGTTGGCTGAAGTAGTGGTGTCATGACTCACTCCGAATTCGTGCATTGAAACGTGCAATCGACGTTTCAATCATTCGGAACGAGCGATGGAAAGGCGATGATTTGCAGAGTGGAGGATAACGGACTTGAACCGATGACCTACGCGCTGCCAGCGCGTCGCTCTCCCAACTGAGCTAATCCCCCGGAATGAGACAGAATTTGATTCTGCACACTCACGATTATTGAACTTGTCGAAGCGACGTCAAGCTGTCTAGGCGACGTTCCGGCCGAGTTGCCCGGAGTCGGCGCGGCTTATGACACGACATACAATTCCCAAATGTGTTGTTTCCCGGCGGGAATTGAATGATCGCCCTGCCGTTTTTTTCCACTCAGGCGATCGAGCGCCCGCGAGAGATGTCCACCCGCCGCCGCGCCCGCGAAATCGTCCTGCAGCTTCTCTACGAAGCCGATATCAACGAGCCAAGGTCCGAAGAGGCTGCAAAGGCCTTTATCCGATCCAGACTGCAGGGCCGAACGGCACTCACGGCGTTCGCCCAAAAGCTGTTTTCAGGCACCGTGCTTCACCGCGAGGAAGTCGATTCGCACCTTTCGCGTCTGGCGAAAGGCTGGGCGCTTTCTCGCATGGCGGTGACGGACAGGAACGTCATGAGGATGGGAGGGTTCGAGATCATCCATTCGGACACCCCCGGACGTGTTGCCGTGAACGAGGCGGTCGTTCTGATCAAACGGTACGGCGATCGCAATAGCCCGAGGTTTGTCAACGGGATTCTTGACCGTTTGCTGAAGGACTTCGAAGCCGGGTTGCTCAACCAACCCGACTCGCCATCGGAGTCGATGGAAAAGTGATCGCCACGATCAATTTTTCCGTTGAATGGTTCTCAATCGCAGCCGCTCTCTGCGTCGGTATCTTTGTTCAGTCGGCAGCAGGATTTGCGGCCGGGCTGCTGATCGTGCCGTCGCTGTTGTTTTTGGGCTTTAGCGTCCCCGAAGCGAGCATCGCGTTGCTGGTCGCGACCATTCCACAGAACGTGTTCGGTGTTTATTCGCTGCGTGATGCAATCAAGCCACGCAGCCTTGTCTGGCCGGGGCTGGGACGGCTGACGTTTTTTCCGATCGGCGTCATGGCGCTCGATTGGGTGGAGCAGAGTTTTCCCATCGAACGAATCCGTCAGTTCGTCGGCGGAGTCGTCTTGATCGTGACGCTAGCCACGATTCTCTTTCGGGTACAGCCGAGGAAACAGATCCCGGTCTTCTGGGCTTGGGTCGCGTTTCCGATCTCGGGCTTCCTCCAAGGCCTGGTCGGCATGGGAGGCCCCGCGATGGTGTTTTGGGTCTCGGCACACGACTGGAGCACACGCCAGATCCGTGGCTTCCTGTTTGGCATGTATTTGATCAGCGTCGGTCCGGCGATCGCGATCCTACTGTTCTACTTCGGACCGCGGCTCTTCACCTCAGCAACCGTCGCGGTTGTGTCATTGCCTCTGCTTTTGGGCGTGACCTATGTTGGGCTCGGCGTGGGAAATTGGTTGGGACGTGACCGGCTGCGGCGAGTCACGTTGGGCTTGTTGCTGATCATGGGTCTCGTCGGGCTGGCGTCGCCCTGGATTCGGCTGCTAGCCCGCTAGCTGCGGAGCTTCCTACTGGCCAGAGACACTCAGTTGGTTGTCGACGCCGCGAACGCCAGGTTCCAGCTTCATAAGTAGCTCCGCCATCCGTCGCTCACGGCTGCTCTGGACGGAGCCGGAGAGAACTGCCGTTTGTCCATCCATCGCGACTCGAACGCCACGCAGCTGAATCGTCGACGGGACCCGGGCGAGAGCTCGTCGAGCCGATTGCTGCCGCTGGGCTGCAGTCGGGGGCGCCATCTGAATCGCCGATTTGAGTCTTACCCGAAGCGTCGGCCGAGTCGATTGGGCTCCCTGTCCTCCGAATGCATTTCCGAATCCGCCGAAGAGTCCGCCCAGCCCGCCTAAGCCTCCTCCTCCGCCGCCGCCGAAGAACGAACTTCCGCCTCCGAACCCGCCAGTTCCGCCCGATTCAGCGACAACACCGAACCCTTGGGTTGAAGAGGATCCGATGGAGCTTCCTCGCTCGATTTGGCTGAACGCGCTGGACTCTACTTCTTCCGGTTGGAAAAGCGAGTCTCCGGTCGCGCCCGCCGCCGCACCGGTCCCACCGGCGGCTTGATCGCCGGT
>JBCCOI010000408.1:0-6990 GCA_039025515.1 Planctomycetota bacterium | reverse complement strand
CCGGCGAGTGCAGCAACTGCAGGAAGACGGCAAGCGTAGTCGCGTCGGTGTGAATTGGAAAATGGATGACGAGGCTGAAAAGAGCGGGCTGGTATTCTTCGGCCGCACGGGCGAAGAACTCGACGATCCGGGCATCAAACTATTCCAAACACTCGGTTGTGGCGGCGGAACCCTGGACTTTGACCGTGACGGCTGGCAAGACGTTTACTTAGCTGCAGCCGGTGGGATGCCACCGGAACGTGATTCGAAACCAAACCAACTGTTTCGCAATCTCGAAGGCCGTTTTATGGCCGTGGCAAAGCAGGCCAGGGTTGGCGATACGGGATTCGCGCAGGGTATCGCTGTGGGCGATGTGAACAGCGATGGCTTTCCCGATCTGCTGGTTCTGAATTACGGTCCCAACCGGTTATTTCTCAACCAAGGCGATGGTCAGTTTCAAGACGCGAGTGCTCGTCTTCCGTCGGAACCCTATGACGAATGGTCGACCTGTGGCGGCATCGCAGATCTCGATGGGGATGGATTGGCAGACCTGTTCTTCGTCAACTACTGCAGCGGGCTTGGACCAGTCATTCAAAGCTGTCATGCGCGCGGAACCTGCTCCCCCATGGTGTTTGGTGCCTGCGACGATCGCATCGTTCAAAACTCCGGTGACGGAAGCTTCCAAGACCAAACGAATAATTGGATGGAGAATCAGATCGCGGGGCGCGGGCTGGGGCTTGTGATCGGGCCACTTGATGATTTAGCCGGGAATGACTGCTACGTTGCCAATGACATGACCAACAACCATCTCTATTTGCCGCGACGTGATCCCTCTATGAGCCAAATGGGTGAGCAGGCAATGGTCGTTGGGGTCGCCGGTGACGATCGAGGGATTCCGCAGGGATCGATGGGTATTGCCACGGGAGACTTCGAGGGGGACGGCGATCTCGATTTTTTTGCGACCAATTTTGATGGTGAATATCACACGCTCTACGTCCAGGACTCACCCGGCATCTGGCAGGATCGCACTGCCGCCGGAGATCTGATTTCGTCAACTTTACCGCACGTTGGTTTTGGAACAGAAGCGATTGATATCGACAATGATGGGTCGATCGAATTGGCACTACTTAATGGGCATGTCGACATCTTTTCGCGAGCTGGAAAGGACGTGAAGTACCGACAACCGGTCCAGTTGTTCAACCAAGTCAAACCGCTTGATTTTCGTGAAGTGAATTCCGAAACCTTGGGCGAGTACTTCCAGCGCGAACACGTCGGAAGGTCACTCTGGACAATCGATGCCAACCGCGATGGAAAAATCGATCTCCTTGCAACGCATCAGACCGAACCAGTCGCGCTGCTGATTAATCAAACGCCAACTGAGAACTCATGGATGCGAGTCGAACTGGTTGGTACGAATTCCAACCGAGATGCAATCGGGTCCAAAGTGACGCTGGAAATCGCCGGGAAGTCTCTCGCCGGCTTCCGCGTTGCGGCCGGAGGCTTCCAGTGCAGCAATGAGAGGTTTTTGCACTTCGGGTTGGGCAAAGTTGATGGGTTAGTCGGCTCCGCAACCGCGACGGTCATCTGGCCAAATGGAATCGAGGAGAGCTTTGGCGATCTCCCACTCAACCAAGTTTCCACCCTTTGCGAAGGAAACGGTGACGGATTAGATGGTCAATTGGGTGGGAAGTACCCATGAATAGGTAAAAAATCCAGCCAGTGATTCAGAATGGTGGGGTTCCTCTTACCGGAGTCTGCCATACTATCCAGGTGTCCTTTTTTCGATGAAGGATCGATTTTCTCCCTGGAGGACTAATAATGGTTCGTCGATTCTCCAAAGTTCGACAGAAGGGTTTTACCCTGGTCGAACTGTTGGTTGTGATTGCGATTATCGGCATCTTGGTCGGGTTGCTCTTGCCTGCGGTTCAAGCAGCTAGGGAAGCCGCCCGTCGGATGAGTTGCAGTAACAACTTTCGCCAAATCGGTTTGGCGATGCACAACTATCACAGTGCTTATAAGCAATTGCCGATCCATGGAGTGGGAACGGCAAGCCCCGGCGGAGCGGCTCCGCCGTTCGGGAACGCGGGTCCAACAAACAACTGGTGGACCAACCACTCCCACTCCAATTCTTGGCGTCTGAGTGCACTTGTCGGGATGACTGCTTTCATCGAGCAGCAGGGTATTTGGGAAACGATTTCAAACCCCAATTCGCGGGATGCAACCGATCCTTCGATCGTCTACAACCCGCCTTGGCCGCCGATGGGTCCGGTTCCAACGCAGGCCCGGTACATCCCTTGGGTAACCGAGATCCCGACCTTCCGATGTCCAAGCGATCCTGGCGTGGGGCTACCGGCGCTCGGACGTACCAACTACGCGATGTGCTTGGGTGATTCGTACTTCTGGTCCGTTCAAGGTCCGACCCAGTTGGTTGGTGGTGCAATGACCCAGAACGCCAACTGGGCACGTAATTCAAATGCAGCGGATCGCGGAATGTTCGTGCAACACAAGCGATCCAAGTTCCGTGACGTCTTGGATGGCCTGTCCAACACGATCGCGATGGCCGAGATCGCTACGGACCTGGGCGATCGTGACTCGCGAACCATTGCGGACAACGACACGACGCAGCACCTCAATCAGATTCGGGACAATCCGAGCTTCCTTATCGATCAAGGATTCCTGGACCCCGAACGTCCGCGGTTCTGGATCCCCAGCGTCGGCGCTTGGAACGCGACCAACGGACGTGGTTTCCGCTGGGCCGACCACCGCAACGAGATGACGTGTGTCCATACCATTCTTCCTCCGAATGCTCCCCTGGGGGCTCAGCGGTTCCCGGGTGGTCGAACGCTGTCGCCGCCATCAAGTCGGCACCAAGGCGGTGTCCATGTCCTGATGGGTGACGGTGCCGTTGTGTTCCTCACCGACTCGATCGAGGCCGGAAACCAGCGTAACGGCATGGTCTGGCACAACGGCACGGGCAATCGTGCACCCGGCAGCGCAAGTCCATATGGACTCTGGGGTTCGCTGGGAACACGTGCCAGCCGTGAAGTTGTCGAAGAGCAGCTGAACCAATAGGAGTGACTTTATGAAACGGGTAATTCTTGGTTTCGTGGCTGCCGTCAGCCTTTGTGCGTTCATCGGCTGTGGTCCTGCCGAACCGACGAACATCATGGAAGACGCGGATGCTCAGGCGCTCGCCGATTACGACGCGATGATCGAGGCGGACTCTCAGCAAATGAGCAACGAAGACAAGTCCGACACGACCAAAGCCAGGTAGCTTCGTCGCGGTCGAATGATGTGCATGGCCTCGCTCGGTCGGAACCGAGCGAGGCTTTTTTTTTGCGCTGACTACGATGAAGTCGTCGGTTGGGCGGAGATGATTGTGGAGGTGATTGATCAGGAACGCATGCCGCCTTGGCACGCCGATCCTTCGATCGGCAAGTTTATCGGGGCACGCGGCGTTCCCAAGACTCAACGCGACAAGATTGCTCGTTGGATTGCCAATGGTATGCCCAAGGGGAACGTTGCCGATTCTCCGCCGAAACCGAAATTTAGTTCGGGCTGGCATCTTGAGACAAATCCGGATCTTGAGATTGCAATGCGCGAGCGTCCTTTCATCGTTCCAGCTGATGGAATCGTCGAATATCAATACTTCGTCGTCGATCCAAAGTGGACGAAAGACCGATGGGTGCGTGCGGCGCAAGTCATTCCGGGAGACGCATCCGTCGTCCACCATGCGATCGTTTTTGTGCGCCCGCCAGACGGACAGGCGTCGTTCGGCATCGGTTGGCTAGGAGCCTACGTGCCTGGTCAGCGAACCATCCCGTTGCCATTGGACCATGCGCGCAGAATTCCCGCCGGTTCGAAACTCGTCTTCCAGATGCACTACACCCCGACGGGTGTCTCGACGTCGGATAGAACGCGTCTGGGAGTTTGGTTTAGCGACGCCGATTCGATCAAGAACCAAGTCACGACTCATATCGCGTTGAATCATGAATTTGAGATTCCTCCCGGCGATGATGCGTTCGAAGTTCGACTATCGTCAAAGTCTTTCCCAAGGCACGGCAAACTGCTAGGCATCACGCCTCATATGCATTTTCGCGGAAAATCATTTCGACTCTTCGCTTCCAAACTGGGCGATGTGGCAACGGACGACGTCTCCGGTGGGCAAAGTAGGGGCGAACGCACAGAAGAGTGGTTGCGTGTCCCACGATACGACTTCAACTGGCAACATTGGTATGCATTCCAAGTGCCAAGAGACTTGAATGATGTGGAGTCATTGGAAATGCGCGTCGAATTTGACAACTCTTGGACGAACCCCTTCAATCCCGACGCGAGTGAGTACGTATCCTGGGGCGATCAAACCTGGGAAGAGATGGCGGTCGCATTCTTTGATGTTGCAACTCCGCGAGATAAGCCTCTTCATCGCATCCGTTCGATCGCGAATCCGAGCAAAGCGGTTCTCTCGAAAATGCGTGCTCGTGGCGAAGAAAGGGCCGACAAGTTCTTCGAGGAAATGGATCTTAATCGTGATGGTATCGTTGAACGCGATGAGACTCCTGATACGTTTCGCCGCTTCGGATTCCATCGGATGGATCACAACCATGATCGGCGAATCACGCGTGATGAAGTGTTGGAAGAAGCGAGTACTCGAGATTGAGTTCTGCAGACTCTGACGCCGTTCGAGCGTCGCAACCGATGGTCACCCGCTTCTTTTATGGCTGGGCCGATCGGTCATGGCTGCAATTGGGCGTCCTTTTCGTTTTTTCGACGTTGGCGATCATCGGCTACACGAAGCCGGGATTGATCACTCGTCTCTTAGAGCGATTGCACGAAAACGGCGGGTTGACGGTAGACCGAGAACAAGGCTTCGCTGTGACGCAGGTCTCCAACGCATCGCAGGCCACGCCGTCTAGTCCACCTGAAGTCGAGCCATTTGAAGTTGGCGGCGGCGATTGCATTCTCGTTGCCACGATTGATCCGTCGGAAGACGTCGACTTTTTTGATGCAGAGTCGCTGCGAACGCTACGTCGCGTGTTGGCGGATTTGGAGTCGTTGCCCCAAGTACGCAGCCTGCTGTGGGTCGACAATATTCCGGAGTTCAATCTGTTCGGATTGTCAGGAACGCTTTTGCCAAGTGAAAACGCGTCTCTCCGTCGGTTGGCGACGGCTCGTGAGCGAGTCCTCGACAACCCCTTGGCCGTCGGGCAATTCATTTCATCCGATGCGAAGACACTGTTGATTCAGATTAACCTGGATTGGTTTTATGTACGAACGGATGATGACGCAAGCCTTGCATTGAGCAGAGCGGCTCGTCAGTCGGCGGGCTCGGCATCGCCGATCGAATTCATGATCACCGGACGAGTACCGCTTTATGCGATGACCGCGAAAAACCATGTCGTCGATTCAACAAAATACCAATTGATCGGATACTCGATCATGGTTTTCACGGCATTGATTTTGTTTCGAGGTGTAGCGGCGGTCATCATCGTCGCGATGGCCCCGGCGACGGGTGTGTTCTGGACGATGGGGATGTTGCACTTCTTCGATTTGCAAAACAATCCTTTCAATGACACGATTGTCCCCGTCATGACCGCGTTGGTCGGGTTAACCGATGCAGTGCACCTGATGTCCGAAATTCGGCAACAACATGCGAACGGGCATGAGCCCCGCGAGGCCGCACGTCGCGGTGTCGCAAGGGTCGGACTGGCTTGTCTGTTGACCAGCGTTACGACAGCAATCGGCTTTCTTTCGCTGATGTTTGCGCACCATGAAATGGTGCAAGAGTTTGGGCAGTGCTGCGTCGTCGGTATTTTGATGACCTTCACCAGTGTCTTGACGGTCACTCCACTCGGCTGTCGCTCGCCGCTTGGACGTCGACTGCACGTTGGGATTGGCGATAGTTTGATCGACGGACAACTGCAACGTTTGGGACCGTTGGTTCGCTGGGTCGTTGCTCGCCATCGACGAATGGCGTTGACTGCTATCTTTGCGACCGCCGGATTGGCGTTGGTCAGCCTGCAACTTACGCCTGATGAAAAGCGATACAGCGGGCTGAGCGAATCGGGTGAACCGGCCCGAGCGCTTCGGCATCTCGATCGGTCGCTTGGAGGTCTCGAATTCGGGTTCATTCAGGTCGAATGGCCGGAGAATCAAAAAGACACCGAGCTGCTTGCCGTTCTGGCCGACATTGAAGCTCGTTTGAAGCGCGAACCCTTGATCGGAAACCCGATCGGACTGCATCGGCTCGTCGAGGTATTGCCAGGTGAAGGGAATGCGGTGGAGCGCATGTCCTTGCTGGAGTTGCTGCCGGCCTCATTGAAGCGTGCTTTCTATGCTCCCGAATACCGACAAGCTTGGATTCAATTCCGAATACAAGACCGAGGGATTGCTGCGTATGGCCCGACGTTCGAACGCATCGAAGGTTCCTTTGAAGAGCTGCAAGCCGATCATCCCGGTTTTCAATTTCACTTGGGCGGCAACGCGGCTTCGCGCTGGCGCAATGTCTACCGAGTCGTGACCGATCTGGCGAGAAGCCTCGGCACGGCGAGCATCATTATCTGGATCGTCCTGACCATTGTTTACCGTTCATTTCGTATCGGTCTTATTTCAATCGTTCCCAATGTTTTCCCCTTGGCCGCCACCGCGGCCATCCTCGTCGTCTGGGGGCAGCACCTCGAGATCGTTACCGTCTGTGTCTTTACAATCTGCTTGGGGATCGCGGTCGATGATACGATCCATTTCTTAACCCGCTACCAAGAAGAGAGACGTGCGGGCGGCGATCACGAGGCTGTGATCTCTCGCGCATTCGCGGGCGTAGGGTCTGCACTGCTAGTGACGACCCTGGTCTTGGTTACCGGAATGGGGTCGGCGATCCTGGGTGATTCACGTGATGCTCGAATGTTCGGAATCATGGGATGCATCACGCTCGCTACGGCGCTCTTTGCCGACATTGCGTTCCTGCCTGCACTCCTTCGTCGGTTCGATTGTGCGAAGGATGCCGACGATTGAGTG
>JBCCOI010000407.1:0-7011 GCA_039025515.1 Planctomycetota bacterium | reverse complement strand
TCAGCGATTCGTTCGATGGTGCCGACGCCGTCCGGTGGTTGTGGGCCTGACGGCGTGTCTGGTCGCTTCGATGGTCGTTTTCGGATCGACGACGATCTACTTTGCCGCAACATCGAAACAAACATTCTCGCTGGTGGAGTCTGAGCGAAAGCAAAAAGATCAAAACCTCGAAATAGCCTTGTTCGCTGTCGAGCAGATGGTGGAGCAAGCCGCTCTGCTGGCGGATGTCCCCCGAACGGAACAGAAACGCGTCGCGTTGCTTGATCAAGCGAGACAGTTTTATCAACGATTCATCGGTCAGAGACCCAATGACCAAGACCTGAAGTTTGAGTCGGCAAGAGTCCTGCGTACCGTCGGCAACGTTTTCAGAATTCTGGATTCCTTCGACGAATCGAAGGTCGCCTTCGACGAAGCAATTGAACAGCTTGTTCGGCTACGCGGAGATGCACCGGAAGACTCGCGATACATTGAGTTGCTCGCGAAATGTCGAGTCGACTTGTGCTTGCTACTTCGGCCGCTCAACTACTCGCTCGCTTTCGATGAGATTGAGAAAGCGATCGTCATCTACGAAGATTCTTTTCAAGCGACTGAGCCTTATCGTCTCGCCGGCTTTGCACGCGCGTTGTATATCCGCGGGAGTTTATTGAGCGAACGAGGTGATCTGACCGCTTCGGAGAACGACTATCTCTCCGCGATCGAGATGCTCGAAACAATGCTCCACGATGACCCTCAACACTCAGGCGAGAACGCACAATCCGACAAAGTCGTTCTTGATCTTGGAAAGACCCTAAGCCTCTATGGCGTCCTCTTGCAGGAGGTGTCACGCTTCGAAGAGGCAATGAGCCGCTACCGACACGCGATTGAGTTGCTTCAGCCCTACGTGACGCTGCGAGACCATCGTCAAGTCTCGGCAGTGATTCGCAACCAGCTCGCGATCACATTGTCGGATCTTGATCGTCGTGCGGATGCCGTCGATGAGAATGCGAATTCGATCGAGACGCTCGAAGATCTTGCACGGCAATCCCCACGCAACGGAACGTTCAAGAGCGAACTCGCGAATGCCCTTCTGACGCGCGGCAGACTCATGCGTGACGATGGAAAGCTTCGCGAAGCCCGCTCGTTCTTCGATCGGGCCGACAGACTACTCCAGCAGTTGTCCGTCGACTTCCCCGGAAACCAAGGCTACCGGAATCGGATCGGCAACTCTCACTACGAGTTGGCTTTCATTGACGTTCTGGAGGAGGACTTCGAGAGTTCAGTCAAGAAGTTGCGTGAGGCCATCGTCCTTCATGAAGTCTGCTACGGCGTCAACCCGAGCAATCAAAGGTTCGCGGCCGATCTACGTCGGAGTTACGCGTTGATGATTCGCTCGCTCCTCGAGTTGGGTGACCTTGTTGAGATGCAGCACATGATGGCAACCTGTCTACGGACGTTTCCGCAGGACTCCGAACTCCATCTCCAAACGGCGAAGTGGCGAGCAACTGCCGCGGAGAGAATTCGTGCGAAAGATGATTTTCCGCTCACAGCCGCATCGCGATCGGAGGAGCTTCCGGCTCAGCTTATTCGCGAGACACTGCTGGATCTGAGACGGGCGTTTGAGATAGGAGAATCACTTGATTCGGTTTCGGACGTCGTTGACATGATCAAGAGCTTTCCCTCTTTTGCCAATCGTGACGAATTCGATCGGCTCCTCAACGACTTGCGGTCGAAATAGGCCGGCAGCGGATGAGTAAACGGTTCCCATCAACTGTCGTTTTGATCACGGCAGCCGCGTGGTTCGGATTTGCAGTGTGGCTTGGGCTCTTTCCCTCAGCGCTGTTGCACGCATTTGCAATCACTGAGGCAACACCTCAGATGTTGACGGAAATTCGTGCGTTTTACGGTGGTGTCGAGTTTGCGATCGGTGCGGCAATGATCATTCTGTGGCGAAGGCACCAAGTGTTCGCCGCGCTTCTAGTCGGCGGCCTCCCCTTGATCGGTGCAGCGACAGGAAGGTTGCTCGGGATGGCCGTCGACGGCTTTTCATCCACGCACGCCGGATTTGCTGTACTGGAGATTGTCGGTGCGGGATGCTGTTTCGCCGGATGCGTTGTGCTGGGGAGGTTCGATCGCAATGAGAACACGGTCGAATAAGACTCTTGTTTAGTCGACCGTGTCGCCCGTCGATCGATCAGCCCTCTTGCGAACAAGCAGGTCACGCCCCTTTTCCCTCGCGGATGCTGCCCGGTCGGTCTCGCCGTTCCGCTCTAACACACCGGCCAAGCTCAACCAAAGCCCTGCCACATCGGGACGCAACGCGAGACATCGATGGTACATCCTGATGCTGCGTTGATAGTTTTTCTGAAAAGAAAGAGCCAGTGCATAATCGTGCGTCATCATCACGTCTTGCGGATGAAGGGCCAAACCCACTTCGTAGATTCTGTTTGCTTCATCGAAGTCACCGACGGTACCGTAACAGCTTGCGAACCAGGAGAGCGTCCGCGGAGACAACGACTCCAGTTCGACGGTGCCCGCGAAAGAAGCAAGGTTCGCGGCTTTGGGAGGCGGGTTGTTGATGAACCTGCGGATGTTGGTTCGAACCGGATCGGGATCTGCAGTCTCGAGCCTTCACCCATGGCTTTAACTCCTCGGGAGTAACGACCCGACCTCCAAACGAACCAAGGTTCGCGACCGTTCCGATCCACAACTCCAAAAGATCACTCCATTCGACCGCAAGCCTATCCTCGCGAATACTGTTTCCTATTTCTTCAGGACTCTGCCGCTCAAGATCTAAACCATGTCTGGCAAAGAGTTGTTTGATTTCGAGCTCCATGAGTTGCCAACTCTCGAGAGTTTGATTGGAAGCCCCGTGCAGTACGACGTCTTCGATCAGCAACCGGATTCGATGTTTCGCGATTGCGCCTCGAAGTTCATCCAGAATGGCTTTGGCTGTCGATCGATTCCGGGGGTTCACGCCGGCGAACTCCTCCATGAGTCTGCGCAGACGGTCCTTCTGAGCTTCGGCGACTTCCCAGGTCGACCTGTCATTGAGCGGAGCCTGCTTGGCTTGGGACAACGCTCGTTTCGCATCCTCCACTGCCAGCAAGACGCGTGCGGATGCTTTGAGCCGTTGTTGCCGCTCGCGGACGAACAATGCTCCTAGCGCGAAAGCGATCATCAAGATCAAGGATGCGATCCGAAGCATTCCACGGTTACGGCGAGCCCATTTTGTCGATCGATTGAGAAATCCCCGGGGTGCTGCTTCGACGGGCATTTCATCGAGATGACGTTGGACGTCGTCGGCAAACTCTCCCGCGGATCGATAGCGCCGATTTCGATCCTTTTCGAGTGATTTCTGAACGATCCAATCAAGGTCTCCACGGATCTGAGCACTCAATCTTCCCGGTTCGACGTTCCGGTTCTTTGCCAGCTGGTTGATCGTGCCACTACTACTGACCTTCACACTGGGAAGCACGGGATCTTCTTCGCGAATGATTCGAAAGACCTCGTCCCACGCCGCATGCCGAAGTCGATCGGCACCGAACGGCGTTTCACCGGTGAGCAACTTGTAGAGCACAATGCCAAGCGAATAAATGTCTGAGCGAGTATCGACATCCAACTGGTTGCGTCGCGACTGCTCGGGACTCATGTATTCGATCGTACCAACGACTTGGCCGAACTCCGTGAAAAGCGTCCTGTCGGTTAATTGAACGCCGGTCGCTTTTGCGACTCCGAAGTCGATCACTTTGGGGATCGGTCGCCCATCGTATTCGGCAACCAAGATATTCGACGGTTTCAAGTCTCGATGAATGACACCTTTCTGATGTGAGTGCTGGAGGGCACGGCAAACATCAGAGAACAACTCCAAACGACGCCTGGTCGAAAGCTGTTCTTGATCACAGTACTGGTGGATCGGGGATCCATTGACCAGTTCCATGACGAAAAATGGGTAGCCTTCATCCGTCGATCCCGCGTCATACACTTTCGCGATATTCGGATGATCCATCATGGCCAAAGCTTGGCGTTCCGCTTCAAAGCGTGCCAATACACGCTCCGAATTCATGCCCGGCTTGATTACCTTGAGCGCGACGCGGCGTTTGACGGGCGATTGTTGCTCCGCCATGAAGACCAATCCCATTCCGCCTTCGCCGATCTCTTGCAACAATTTGTAGGGCCCAACGATACGCCCGGCTAAACTCGCACGCGTGCGAGTTCGCTCGTCCTCGGTCAGCGTGACCGGAGAATCGAAAAACGAATCGGGGGAATCGTGCGCCGCCACCATCGCCGTAATCCTCTGCTCAAGATCGGCATGATCGCCGCAGAGTTCGCGGATCAACCGGGATCTTTCATCAGACTCCGTTACCTCGATCACGCGCGCGAAGATCTCTGACGCGGTCACCTCAGAGTTAGACATCGACTCTCAGCTTTGTTGATGGCAAGAATTGCTGGCGTTTCCGCCGTCCATTGCAACATGCGGAAGAGCCCGCGCGGAATCCCTCAAGAAACTAGCCGAGGATTTTTAGTTCTCCAGAATTCTCTGCACTTCGCTTTGCAGCCAAGACTTTGCAAAGGCCCAATAACGTTCGCCCGTCGCCGTTGAAACGCCCAGCACTTCGGCCGCTTCTCGAATCGTCAAACCAGCAAAATACTTGAGCTTGACGAGTTCCGCTTGCTTCGGGGCGTAAACTTCAAAACGCTCGATCGCTTCGTCCAGTGAGAGCAGCCTTTCATCTTTGAAGGTGCTGACTTCCATCTCTGCGAGTCGTTCCCCATCAAGCTCTACTCGATGATGATCCCCGCCTCGCTTCAAAGCCTTGCGATCGCGAGAACGATCGATCAAGATCCGTCGCATCGCCTCGGATGCGGCTCCAAAAAAATGACGCCGGGACTCAAACGACTGCTCGGAACCCATCCGCAGATAGGCCTCATGAACCAAGCCGGTCACATCCAGTGATCGATGCTCGTATTCGCGATTGAGTTTCCCGGCAGCCATTGCTCGAAGCTCTTGATAAACGGCAGAAATCAACGCATCTCTGGCGTGATCGTCACCGGGCCGCATCTGTTGCAGGATTCGAGTGATTTGTCCTGTGTTCGACATCCGAACGGCGTCATTTTTGTGTTTCATCACGTAAGCCGTCCATTTTACTGGCGGCGGCTCCGACGGGCGCTTTAGGCCATGGTGTCTCGCCCTCAGCCCATTCTTTCGGTTGTTTTGCGCGGATCGCTTCCACAGAATCCACCAACCAACTCGGCAAGTCCCCTTGTTCTTCAAGTCCATAAACGTACGGCAATGGTGGGTCCATCAGATTTGGCTTCTCACCCAGCGGTGGACGCTCGCGTCCGTAGGATTCAACTCGCGCCTTGAGGTCTTGAACAACTTTTGGATACTCCCCGGAGACGTCGTGCTGTTCCGATGGATCATTACGCAGGTTGTAGAGTGCGTCGCCCATGAGTTTGAAGGGTCCGCGTCTGATTGTGGGCAGTCGAACGCTGCCTGCTACGTCGAAGACGATCTCATCGCGCTGGCTTGCCGCTTCTGCGAACAGCATGGATGTCATGTCGATGCCGTCGATGGGTCTGTCTTGCTTGGAACGTCCACCAGCCAAGCGGATAAATGTCGGGAAGAAGTCCGCGATAAACATCAGCCCATCGCGACTCACTCCAGCGGGCGTGTGTCCCGGCCAACGCAGAATGCAAGGCTGTCGAACTCCACCCTCGAACGTCGTGTTTTTTGTTCCCCGATAAGGTTTGCTCATTTCTTCCAGCACGGGACCATTATCGTTGGTGAAGACCAGCAGCGTGTCGTCTCGGATGCCGCTCTGATCGATGGCTTTGGTGATCCGACCTACCGCCCGGTCCAAACGGGCGAGCATCGCGTCGCGGATCGCAAGCGGATCCTCTAATTCGCCGTCAAATCCCGGCGGCGGATTCAGGGGCCCGTGAACCGCGTTGAACGCAATGTAGAGAAAAAAGGGCTCATCCGCCTTCGCGCGAGACTGAATCAAACGCTCTGCTTCTGCCGCGATCAAGTCGGTCGTGTAACCCACTTCCCGGACAGGTCGTTGATTGCGGTGCCAATCATAGACCGCAAACCGTGCGGGGGCATTGTGAACAATCGTCTTCGTGAAGTAGTCAATGCCCCAAGCGTAGTGTCCGTATTGGTAGTCAAAACCTTGACCCATGGGCAGGTGTTCGGGTAGCCATTCACCGAGATGCCACTTACCCAAAATCGCAGTGAAGTAACCGGACTCGCGTAGGGCTTCCGCGATGGTGCGTTCCTCGGTGTCCAGTGCGTGAATGCGTCTTGTTGGTTCACCGTCCCCGCTGTACGCAAGCTTCAGTCCGAGTTTCGCGAGATAGCTGGGCTTTCCGAAGTCCTCCGAGCGCCAATCACTCCAAGTTCGAAAGGCATATCGTCCCGTTAAGAACGCGGCGCGAGTCGGCGCGCAAACGCTGTGTGTGTAGAACTCATTGAGTCGCATCCCTTCGGCAGCAAGAGCATCCAAATTCGGCGTGAGTTTCGATTCTCCGCCATTGAAACCAGGCTGGTTCCAGCCCATATCATCCGACAACACAAAAACAATGTTGGGGCGACTACCAGCTTGAGGGTGGGCCACCACAACATTCGATACGCAAACAGCGCACCAGGCACAAGCAACGAACAGTTCTCTCCACAATTCTCGCCTCGCCCCGAACACCTGCTCGAAGATGATAAAACGGAAGGAGGACGCGAGAAGAGGAAGCTCGGAAGAGAATTCTGATATTCTGAGCGAGTTCATGAGTGGACGTTCTCTCATCTTCGGTAATCGCACAAGTGAGCTTCGCTCGCCACATCAAATAGAGACGAGATGCAATGAGTCGGGAAGCAGACGCATTCCATCATATTATCACGCAATTTTTGAATGCCGACACCTTTGCCGTAGCGGGAGCATCCGCGCGGCCGCACAAGTACGGATTCAAGGTTTTTGACGCATTGATCAACTCGGGACGACGCGTCTTTCCGATCAATCCGACGAGCGACCTGATTGCGGG
>JBCCOI010000406.1:0-7011 GCA_039025515.1 Planctomycetota bacterium | reverse complement strand
CGGCTTTGGATGCACCGCTATGGATCGCGATGCCATCTTTGTCTCGAAAAGTGAGACCGATGTGCCATTTTCCAAAACACGCAGTCGCGTAGCCGGCATCACGAAGCATCTCGGGCAATGTCAAACGTTCCGGTTTGATCAAAGACGGACCGCCCGCACCGGTGAACACGGTCCCGCCGCGAGTGATGCGGAAAGCCATCTGGCCGGTCATCAAGCTATATCGAGTCGGCGTACAAACGGTGCAGGGGCTGTGGGCGTCGGTGAATCGCATGCCTTCCTTCGCCAGCTGATTTAAGTTCGGCGTCGGAATCCTGGACTCGCGGTTGTAGCATTGGACATCGCCGTATCCCAAGTCATCCGCAAGGATCAAAACAACGTTAGGCGGCCGATCAACCGCCTCCGCCAGCGATAGGCCTTCGGATAAGAAACAGACCAGTGCTAAGAGAGGTAGCGTCGCGCGGCAGCCGTTCATGATAGAAATCAACATGGAATAAACGCGGATCGGTCGTTCGATTGACTGCGGTAGTATTCGTTAACTTCCCACGCAAACGAGCTTCTCCTTGCGGTCTTTTCCCGAACCGAATCCCAGTCGGAAAAAGATCGCGTCCCCCGCAATCGCTGGACTCGCATAGCAATCGTCCCCATAGCGGTTTCTCGCGACCTGCTCAAATCCGTCGCCGGTGGCTTTCAAGACATACTGGTTTCCAGAGAGATCGGCGACGATCAGATTGCCATTGCTGATCACCGGTGAACTACTAAAGTTCCCACCGAGCCGTTTGTTCCAAAGCACGCTGCCATCGTCACCGGACCAACAGTAGGCGATGCCGTCATCGCTGACTGCGAATACGTTGCCACCGTCGGTAATCAAGGAAGGTTCGTAGATCTTGGTGCGGCTCGACCAAATTTTTTCTCCCGTTGAACTCAGACAAATCGTCTCTCTATCGGGGTAGCCCCCGGATGCATAAATCCTGTCGCCTGCGGCCACCACCGTCCCACACGTCGCCTCGGAGATACATTCTGTTTCCCAAAGCAACTCACCGTTCTCCGGAGAATAGCTCGCCATTCGGTCACCGCCCGTGATCACCACTTGAGCTTGACCGTCGCTGGTAACGATTGTGGGACTCGAATAACTGCTCGCATCCCCTCGTGCCCGTCGCCAAGCGATCTCGCCTGTCTGAATGTCGATTCCTGCCAGATAACCACCGCCTCGGTTGTCGGCGGCGACGATGGCAAGCGATTTATAAATGATGGGTGACGGCGCATAGCCGAATTTTGAGTTGAAGGCTCCGACATCTCTTTGCCACAAGATGTTGCCTTGCAAATCCAAACCGCTCACCCAGATACGACCATCATTGAAGTTGGCGGTCACCAAAGCATTCCCGTCGGAAGCAACCGTAACGTTTGCGTTGGTTGCCTTTTGATGCACTTCTTTCTTGGCCGGAAACCCGCCGGAGTGGACGACGCATCGCCATTGTTCGTCACCCGTCTCTCGATCATAGGCCAGCACGAGTTGTTCTTCCTTTGACTCGATTGCCGATCCCAAGATGACGGAATTGCCGACCACGATCGGACTGCTATGGCCTCGTCCGGGAACACTTGCCTCCCATCGAATGTTCTCGGAACCGCCCCAGTTCGTTGGAACTTCTGCCGTCGCAATTCCCTGTGTGCCCCCGCGCCACTCCGGCCAAGCCAGCTCCAATTCGCTGGCTCGCGATTCGGCGACCACTACATTGCTTTCAGCGACGGAGATCTCTTCGACCGGAGTTCGCTTTGTGCAACCGATTGCACAAATCAAACCCAATGCAAAAGTGAAAACGAGAATTGATCGTCGCGGATTTGTCATCGTGTTGCGTCATTCGGCTGGCGGGAAACTCAAGATCGTCAGAGTCATGGCGTACAGCTACAGCAGCTTTCGCGCCCCTCTTTCTGATCTCGTAAGCCTAACGCTTAGCGAACGCCAAAGCCACGACGGGTGCATGTTGCGATGTAAAGTCCGCGTCTATTTCGTGAGCGGGTCTTCGACCTCACGATCACGACCGAACCCGAAATCAAATCCGGAGCTGATTGAATGCCCGGCAACGATCAGGTCCGAAGCCACATTCTTGATCCCCTTGGACACGCCGTCGGCAACGGTTTTGCCTGCGGCCGCAGTCGCGATCACCGGCTGCACATCGAATGACCCCGCAACGATGTGTTTGCCCTCAACTGGATTGGGTTGTCTGACGCTACTCATCCGGATACCGATGGCCAATAGCACGGACGCTGCGACCGTCAGAACGCAAAAACTAACAACGCGTGATAGAGCAGGACGAGTCACGACTTCACTAGTGGGTTGCAACTCCGGCTGGTCCGCAACCGTCTGCCCCCGCAGCATCGCCTCGATCCGGCGTGATCGGCAAGCTGCATCCGACACCGATGCGTTTGATTCCAACCGGCGCTTGCACCAACCCGGCAGCGGCCATTCGTCCACGATCAGACTCGCCAGCCAATCGATGATTTTAGATTTCATGGCTCGAGCACCTCTGACTCGTCGTGCCCCCCGCGCTCGGACGCGAGCCCCCGCTCAACGAGCTGTCGCTGAATGATGTTTCTCGCTCGATGTAGAAGCACACGGACCGATACAGTTGTTTTGGAAAGGGCTTTTGAAACCTCCTTGATCGTCATCTCCTCGCCGTAGCGTAGCCACATCGCCGAATACTGATCTTTGCTCAGCACTTCTCCGGCCACTTTCCAAACAGCAGAAAACTGTTCGGCGATTGCTACACCGTCATCCGTCTCATGATCATTGGCAACAACGCTATCCCGGTCAAGACTTTCCGCGTAACGGCGTTTTCGCAGGTGATCCGTCGCCGTGTTTCTGGCAATCGAGTAGACCCACGTGGAAAGCTGGTACCGATTGTCAAACTGATCTCGCTTGGTCCAGACCTTGACCATCGACTCCTGGGCAACATCTTCTGGATCAATCGATGTGCCTTCGAGTTGCTTCGTGAGGAAACGCAACAAACGCGGATGGAAGATCCTAAACAATGAATCAAACGTTTCATTGCCCGGGAAAGTTCCTTCCGCGATGCGTCCAGGATTTTCGCTTGAAGAACTGTCGATCACAACGGAAGATCGGCTTCCTCGCGGAGGAACGTCATGATCAATGATTCCGGAATCGACGCAATGATGCTGACCTTCGTCTCTTGAAGATCGACGTTGATTTTGTCCAGCACCGAGATCATTGCCGAAGCAACCTCTTCGCCCTGCAGCTCATTTTGAATCTCCTCCTTGAACAACCCAACCATCGCGACGGCACCTTGCACAAGCTGTTGAAGTTGCTTTGCACGCTCTTCGGTATCAGCCGTTAGGTTGATTGACAGAATCAGGTCATCGTCAACGTCCTTGATCGCCAGATTCGATTCCATAATCATTCCGGCAATGTTTGCGACCGGCGGAACCTCGGCGACTTCTTCCGGCATTTGGTGAAGCTGGACCAGAATCATCTCTCCGTCACCAGCTCTGTCCGATGCCGAACCACTCGCTGCTGCTTTGGCCGCTGCCGTGACGATCTCCGGCGACGGCGCGGCAATCACGTGCTTCTTCCCGTTGGCACCGTCGCAAAATGTGATGTGAAACGGCTGACCATCCATCGAGACCGAATGGATCTTCTGCCCGCCGACTTCGGCTACTTCGTATCCGGGAGCAGCCAAAAGAAGCCCCTCGAGGTTCCCGGTCGAATCCTTGAGCTGGACATCAACCGTCATATCCTCAAGCGGATCATCGAGGTCCGATACAGAAAGTGAAACATGCAGTTCCTGCTTGATGGGATCGAATCCCAGCGATTCGATCAAAGCCGACATTGCCTCCTCGGGATCTTTCTCCATCTGTTGGGCAGCGAGTTTGGCGCCCGCCTCGATGAGCGACTTACCGAGGTCTGACTCATGGAATGCAGCCAAATCGATTTCTACCGTAACAATCGGTTCGTGATCGTCCGCGGCGGCTGGGCGATGAGGCCCGGTGAAAACTGTGCAAGCCGCAATCAAAGCAATCAATGCTGTGTGTTTCACGACTCGAAACGTGGTTGGGATCTTTGACGGCACGGTACTCTTTCCTTTGGGTGACTGTCTCTTAAACGGTTCGGCTCTAAAGAATCGACTCCGAAACACGCGGAGCTCAACGAGCACGCAATCAATACGGAACAGAGATCTGTGACGTTACAACAATTTCTGGAAAAACCGATTTGCCACGAAACACGCGGCAGGATCGATCTCGCTCATGCCGTCGTCTTAGCACTCCGCCAACGTGAGGGAACAATCAATCGAGCTCCCCTCGAGTAAAGCAGATAAGACCAGACCCAAGAAAGAAAAACGAACACACGATTCCGCATTCCGTTGAGGAATAAGATGTGCACGAACAGCCAACCCATCCAAGCGGTCGTTCCGGTGAGCTTGAGCTTCCCCATCTGAAGAACCGCCCTTCGACGGCCGATCGTCGCCATCTGTCCCTTATCGAGATAGCGGAACGCTTCCCTGGCCTTGCTCTCGGTGGTTTCCAACTCGCTTTCAATCAGGCGTGCCACGTGCTTTCCTTGCTGAACGGCGACGGGTGCAACGCCGGGCAGCGGTCTTCCGTTCTCGTCATTGACGGCAGCCATGTCGCCGATCACAAAGACCTCCTGGTGGTTTGGAAGCGACAGGTCGGGGCCGACGAGAACCTTGCCGGAACGATCATTCGAACCGAGACGACGGCCGATCGGACTCGGTGAGACTCCGGCGGCCCAAATGACCGTAGCGGCCGGAATGGTCTTGCCATCGACACTGACTCCCGCCGACGAGATTTCACCAACGAGTTTTCCGAGCTGGATCTCGACGCCCATGTTTTGCAAAGCCTTCGCCGCATATTCCGAAAGCGATGTTTCAAAGCCGTCAAGCAATCGCTTTCCCCCTTCGATCAAGATGATGTTTGAAGATGCCGGATCGATACTTTTGAAGTCACTGCGAAGTGTTTTCCTGGCCATCTCGGCAATCGCGCCGGCCAACTCAACGCCCGTTGGACCACCTCCGACGACGACAAAGCTCATCTGCCGTCGACGTTCCTCTTCGTCCTCTTCTTGCTCGGCTCGTTCAAACGCTGAGAGCACGCGTCGGCGAATCTCGGTGGCTTGAGGAATCGTCTTCAAACCCGGTGCATGGTCTTCCCATTGATCGTTGCCAAAGTAATTGACACCGGCGCCACAGGCCAAAACAAGATAGTCATAGTGGAGCTTCCTCCGGCCCAACTCAACGAAGCGTTCTTCCAAGTCGACGCCGGTGACTTCCGCCAAGACGGTACTAACGCTGTCGTAAGACGAAAGCATCGATCGGATCGGCGAGGCGATATCTGACGGATCCAAGCCTGCCATCGCGACTTGATAAAGCAACGGTTGAAAGAGATGGTGATTATTTCGATCGACCAGTGTTACGTCACAATGCTTTCGTTTTCCGAGACGTTTGGCGACCGCCATGCCTCCAAAACCGCCGCCCACCACAACAACGTGCGGTCGTTTCGTTTTCGTTTCCATCTCGCCGCCTCTTTGTGTCAATCGAACAGCACGGAATTAAAACCCGCGTCTTGCAGCCACAAAAGGTGTCGGCAAGCTAAAATCAACCGCTTCGCCCTTTGCCCTCCGCCTACGGCAGTTTCTGAATCACTAGTCACGTCGTGTCGGCGAAAGGGAAACTCGCCGGCAACTCATTGCACGCCCGGTCTTCATCACATCAAAAGCCAAAATGCCAAACCGACTGATTAAGTATCTTTCGCCGCTCCTGCTATTGGTTGCTCTATCCGTTCATGGAAGCGATACCGTGAAGGTCTACATCCTTGCAGGGCAATCAAACATGGAAGGAAAAGCAAAGAACTCGCTTTGGAATTATCAAGCGACGGATGAGAAGACGAGCGATTTCTTCGCCCACCTACGTGACGGAAATCAGTGGATCGCGCGTGACGACGTTTTCATCAAGTACCTCGATCGCCATGGCCCGCTAACGCTGGGCTACGGCACGCGTGATCGATCGGGCAGCGAATTCGAGTTCGGCTATGTCATGGGCGAACATCACGATGAGCCAGTTTTGCTCATCAAAGCCGCTTGGGGTGGACACTCTCTCTACAAGCTTTTTCGATCCCCTTCAAACCCGCCCACGGAAGAGATACTTCAGGCCGATTTGGAGCAACAAATCAAGAAAGTCCGTCGCAATAACGAAAAGAGAAATCGAAACGATCCACTTCCGACGATGGAGCAAGTTCGTTCGGAATATGGCAAGTCATACCGAAACATGTTTGCCGAAATCGACCACGCCCGTGAAGAGCTGGCATCGCTCTTCCCTTCTCTAAAAGGCAAACAACTAGAGTTCGCCGGACTTTTCTGGTTTCAGGGATGGAACGATCAGTACAACGGTGCGGAAGTCGAATACGCTTCCAACATGCAGTGGTTTATCAAGGATGTACGAAAAGATCTGGCCACGCCAGAGTTGCCCGTCGTGATCGCAATGATGGGACAGAACATGTCCAACGAAGCCAAGGGTCCGATGAAAGCGATCCAGGATGCGCAAAAGTCCATGGAAGAGATCGAAGACTTTCGCGGTAACGTCAAAGCCGTTCGAACCGACCTTCTAGTCGACCAAGCCGCTGAATCGCTGTACCCTGGCTGGAAGGAAAATCTCGAACAGTGGGAACGCACCGGATCGGATCGGCCCTATCACTATCTTGGAAGTGCCATTTGGTTCACGCGTATCGGTCGCGAGTGTGGCAGAGCAATGATTGAACTGCAGCGTGCTCGGGATTGACGAGCCCAGTGATGGAAGACGCGTGCGTCAACACTTAGGAACAGCCCACCAATTACTGGCGTGTTTGTGAAAGAGAGGGGTAGGAAAGCCCGGTTGAGCCGGGCTCCCCTCCCTCCGAACCGTGCGTGCGGTTCTCCCGCACACGGCTCTCCAGTTAGTGGACCCCGTGAAGGGATTGAACGTAAGCAGAGTGGGCTCCGCGCAGACT
>JBCCOI010000405.1:0-7014 GCA_039025515.1 Planctomycetota bacterium | reverse complement strand
TTTGGGTGTCATTCTTTTTCAAATCATCTGCAACCACCGCGTCTTTGAGTCTCGACAGCGCAACGTCTTGCTTCGCCAGACGCGCGAAGGTGACCTGTCGCATGCGATGGAGTGCCTGGAGTCGACCGACGCGTCACCCGATTTGGTGAAGCTTTGCAAAGAGTGTTTGAAGTCAGATCCAGACGAGCGGATCTCGGACGCCGGTGTCATTGCGATGGGCGTGTCAGAGTTCTTATCAGGATTTGAACGCAGGCTCAGACAGGCCGAAGTGGATCGGGCGAGTGCAATCGTTCGAAGTGAGGAAAGCCGTAAACGACAGAACTGGACGATCGGGTTGGGTGCTTTGGTTGCGGTCATCGGCTTGCTGACGCTTGCCCTGATTGCCGATCAGTTGCGACGAACCAAGAAACTGGCTCAGACGGAGCGAGCGGCCCGAACGAAAGCGGAGGTCGAGACTCAGACGACCGGCGAGGTCAACGAGTTTCTCGAATTCATTCTCACCTCGGGACTCCCGAAGTACCGTGGATCTGATGTCACGATGTTGGAAGTCATCGACGACTTTGTTCCCGAGTTAGACGGCAAATTGAATGAGCGCCCGGCGGTGGAGGCAAGGATTCGCCGCACCGTCGGTGAGTCTTATCGATGGCTTGGTGAATTAGACGCCTCCGAAGAGCAACTGCGAAAAGCGATCGATGCTTTTGAACGCGCGAACATGGGCAAGACGATCGAGGCTTTATTCACGCGGGATCGTTTGGCGGGTACGCTTCGATCGCGCGACGATGCCGGTGACATCAAAGAAGCGATTGCGATTCGTAGGGAGGTCGTCGAGAATCTTCGATCGATCATCGGGCCGGATCATAGCGAAACCCTGAACGTCATGAACAACTTGGGGATCACCATGGTCCTCGATGAACGGGCCTCAGATGACCAGCTTGATGAAGCGGAATCGATCTATAACGAAGTCCTCGAACGGATCGGTCAGTCGCCAGAGCTTCAGAAAGAGCTCCGTGCCGGCGTGCTCGTCAACGTGGCCAGTTTGGCGGTTAAGAGAGCGAACTGGGCCAAAGCGGAACGAATCTTTAAAGAAGTCATTGAAGATCAGGGCGAAAACACTTACGCCGTGCTCAACGCTGGAGTCCAGCTTGGCATGATGTTGGTGGAACGGAATCGCCCTTCAGAAGCCGCCGATGTTCTTTATGACGCATACCTCGGGCGAGCCAAATATCACGGCGAGCTGAATCACCTTACCCTCTCCGTTTTTCGCAAATTCACTCGTGCGCTCGTTGCGGCAAAGCGGTTTGAAGAAGCGATTGAGGCAACCGAAAAAAGCGAACGATTGCATACGGAAGATCACTGGTTTGCATGCGGGAATGTCTTCGAAGCACGGAAACTGAAGACCGAAAGCCTCCTCGGGCTCAATCGTACCGAGGATGCCACTGTTTTTCTTCGCGAAACCATCAGCCGCTATGCCGAGCATCGTGGTGAAGACCACGCCTACACGAGAGAAGCACGTGAACAGCTGCGTCGTCTTGAATCCGAAGACGATTGATGGATCTACGTGTTTCACCCGGCAGCAAACGCACTACGCGGCGGCTTTCGCCGGATGCTCAACAGAAATGATTCCGCGGTCGACACGCAGGATCAAGTCGGCGACATCCAGGATACCCGGACGATGGGTCACAAAGATGACGGTCCGGTGGCGACATTGCTGTTGAATCGTGTCAAAGATCAGCCGTTCGCTTTCCAAATCGATTTGGCTTGTCGCTTCATCCAAGATCAAGATGTCCGGGTCTCGTAGCAACGCTCTGGCGAGTGCGATCCTTTGGCGTTGTCCGCCACTCAGTCGATGTCCGTTCTGACCGAGGACGGTTTCGAATTGCTGCGGAAGATCGTTGCGTATGAAGTCAGCGGCGTAGGCTGCTTCGGCTGCTTCTTCGATCTGCTCGCGAGTCGCAGCCGCGTTTCCATAGCCGATGTTGTAGTAGATGTCTTCGTTGAATAGCTCGGTCGCTTGGGTCACCAGTGCGATTCGGCCGCGCAGATCGGAAAGACGCATCTTCCCGATGTCCGCATCATCGAGTGTAAGACTTCCGCCCTGCGGGTCATAGAATCGACAAAGCAAATTGATAAGCGAAGATTTTCCCGAGCCGTTGGCACCAACAATTGCGACGGTTGATCCATGTGGTATTTCGAGTGAGACATTCTTGAGGACCGCTTGCATTCCGTCGTAGCTGAAATCGACGTCCTGAAGCGTCAGCATCCGATGTGGTCGCTGCGTCGTGATGGGGTCCGCGACCTCTTGAATGCGACTCTGTTGATCCAGCATCGGATAAAGTAGGTTTGCGGCGACCGTTCCCGTGTTGATTCCGGCGATGACGCCCGAGAGTTTGCGAACGGGATCACTCGCGCCGACCAGCATGCCGAAAAACATCAGCATCGCGGCCGCGCCCAGTGGTTTATTGGTGATTTGTATTCCGAAGATTTCGGTGGCGCGAAACATCACCAGGTACGAACCTGCGATGATCGCCGTGGAGAGCATTCCAATCGCGAGCAATTCCGTGAGTGGACGATTGAGCGCGTTGAAACAGGTGATCCTCATCGAGAATCGCTGCATGTCCATCGTCGCCGCATCGAAGCGTGACTGCTCATGATCTTCACGGCAGTAAGCTTGAACGGTCTTTATGTTGTTCAGCGATTCCAACATGACGTGATGGAGTCCCATTGCGCGCTCGAGAAGCGACTGACAAACACGCTTGAGCGATCGGCTGACGAAGAAGATTAATGCCGCAACGAGCGGGACAATGGTGAGCGTCAACAGCAGCAGTCGCGGACAAATCACTGCTGCACCGATCAAGCAGGAAATCAGCTTGAGTGGTTCACGAACCGCACCACCATAGAAGCTTGTAATTCCACCCGAGAGCATGTTTGTGGTGTATGTGATGTGGGCGACGAAACCGCCGCTGGTGTGTCCCGCGAAGCTTGCCTGATCAAGCAACAATGCTTTCGCGAAAATTTTCTGCTGAACGCGACGCGTAATTCGGGCCGCAACCAAGGCGACGAGCGCTGTGTTTGCGAATTGGAAAACATGCTTGATCAATGTGCAAACCATGACGGCAGCCATCACGTAGAGCACCGTCTTGAACGGGTCTGCCGGAAGATAGGTCTTGATATAGGGCTGCATCGCAAGCGAAGACTCAAGTCCCGCATTCTCGGCGGCCAGCTTCGTGCGCAAGATCTCTCTTCGAACATCGGCGTCGGCAACGACCAGTCGTCCGGCCTCGATCGCCGCGATTTCTTGCTCGATCGCGAGGATTCGGTTCCTGCTATCCGTGATTTCGCCATCGATCCAGTCGTGCAACGACTCGCCCGCGATCGTGACTTCGATAACTGGAAAAAGGGCTCCGATGTTCAAACCCCACAGGGCGCCGTTACCCACGGCACACAATGTTGCAATCAGCAACAACGGCCAGAATCGAAATGCGTCGGCGAGTGCCCGCCCAAAATTCTTCATTGATGTTGTCTTTACTTGATGCTTCTCGGCCGTGGAATGATGTTTCGTCGATCCCTGAGGGCTGCCCCGAATGTTGACGTGACGCCGTACCCGATTGCATTCTTGCGAGTCAGAGACAACAACCTGCACGACGACCACACACGAGTGACTTGTAGCGAACACTCCACCGCCGCTTCAACGGGAATGCTTCACAGACCATGGAAATCGAACGACTCGCCCACAGAGGTTTCTGGCGAGAACCAGAGGAGAAGAACACTCGAATTGCTTTCAAACGGGCGTTTGACTCCGGTTTTGGTATCGAAACTGATGTACGTGATCAGTCCGGAGTTCCGGTGATCAGCCATGACCCTCCGTGCGGGGATGTGGAACTCACGTTCGCTGACTTCTTAACGGTCTACCGGCAGAGCGGCGCGCTCGGCACGCTGGCACTCAACATCAAATCCGATGGACTGACGTCCATGATCGTCGATCTGCTCGAACAAAATAGCATCCCGGACTACTTCGTTTTTGATATGTCTGTTCCCGATATGCTGCACTACCTGAAACGCGGCACGCGTACATTTTGCAGGCAAAGTGAATTCGAGACGCCCAGCTTTCTTCGGGCGGAACGGGGATTTCCGGCCATCGATGGGATTTGGCTAGATTCGTTTCAATCGATCTGGTATTCCACCGATGTTATCAGGGACCACTTGATGGCGGGTCGCGACGTATGTTTGGTTTCACCGGAGCTGCATCGACGCGAATGTCAGGAAGCCTGGTCCGAATGGCGGCGTTTTGCCGCTCAAATGGATGAATCGCCCGAATATGGGAAACTGATGCTCTGCACGGATTTCCCCGATCGATTCTGACGGAGTATTGGTACCGCGAGCGGGGCTGCCAAGGAGGGCAACCTGGTGATCAAGGCAATCATCTTTGACATGGACGGCGTCCTTGTGGACGCAAAGGTTTGGCACTTTGATGCACTCAACCAAGCCCTCGAATTGTTTGGTTATCGAATCAGTCAATTCGAGCACCACAGACGCTTCGATGGTTTACCGACGCGAAAGAAGCTGGAGATTCTCGCGGACGAGCAGGGGTTTCCGCGGTCCCTATCAAGCTTCGTCAACGAGATGAAGCAGCACTTTTTGCTGGAAACGGCTGAGCAACTTTGCACACCCAATTCGCTCCACGTGGATACGCTTTCCCGACTGCGTGCTGATGGGTTTGATCTTGCCCTGGCGTCCAACTCGATTCGCCGCAGCGTCGATAAGTTGATGCGTCTGACGCAGCTGGACGCCTTTCTGTCGTTTACGCTCAGCAACGAAGACGTCGATCGGCCGAAACCGAGTCCCGAGATCTACCGGCTTGCGATCGAGCGTCTCGGCAGGCGTCCGGATGAATGTCTCGTTGTTGAAGATGGTGAGTACGGGCTTGCGGCTGCGAAAGCTGCCGGAGCTCATCTTTGTCGCGTCGAATCGGTGCACGACGTCAATTACGCGAACATCCAGAAAAGGCTTGTGGAACTTGGAGTCCGCGCGGCGGCAGCCTGACCTGCCAATGAAAACAGGCCCCGGAGAGCGTTCTCCGAGACCTTCTTTGATTCAACCAGCACCTTGGGGTGCCGTTCAATTCGGGTCGCGTTGACCCGGTTCGATCACTCAGTTGCAGTCAGTGCATCCGGCGCCAGTTGCCATCGGTGCAGCGGGAGCGACAACTGTCGTTCCGCAGTCTCCGCAACCAGAAACAACTGGGCTGCTTCCGTAGCTGTAAACCGGAACTTGAACCGTGGTCGGAACCTGACGGCAGGTTTGAACTTGGACTTGCTTCATCGTCGTCACGGGGACTTGGACGGTGTAAGTCTCAGGAACTTGCTCGGTTACGTTTTCACAAACGGTGACGTTGTAGGTTCGGACACGCGTCTGCTTGACGGTAACCGTGTAAGGAACTTCGCGGGTGCGAGTTTCCGATTGCATGCGAGTCTTTTGAACCGAACGCGTACGGGTTTCCGTCGTGTACGTCGTTTGCGGAACCATTCTCGTACGGGTCTCGGTACGAGTCTTCGTGACCGGAACGGTGCGAGTACGAGTCTCGTTCACCATCGAAGTCACGGGAACCATACGAGTACGAGTCTCGGTGCGGCACTTCGTGACCTCACGGGTTCGCTCTTCGGTGCGGTACTTCTGAACCGAAACCATTCGCGTACGTGCCTCGGTCGTCATTTCCGTGTAAGGAACTTCACGAGTGCGAGTTTCGTAACGGCTCTTGGTCACCGGAACGGTGCGAGTACGAGTTTCCGACTGCATGACCGTGTAGGGTACTTCGCGTGTGCGAGTTTCCATACGATTCTTGGTCACGGGGACTTCACGCGTACGAGTTTCCGTCTTGTACTTCGTGACGTCACGGGTTCGCTCTTCGGTCTTCATCTCCTGAACTTGGACCGTACGAGTACGTTGCTCGGTGCGATACTTGGTCACATTCACCGTACGAGATCGAGTCTCGGTGCGGCAGCGAGTAACGGGAACCATTCGAGTCTTGGTTTCCGTCGTGTAGCTGGTCGTCGTGTAGGTGTAAGGCTCTTGCGTGACTTGCTGTTGGTAAGTCGTCACAGGAACTTGCTTGGTGACCATGTTGGGCACATAGACCTGGCGGTACGTGACCGTGGGGGCACATGGGTTTCCGCCGACAACGCCAGCCGTACCACAGCCGGTGTCGCATCCGCCACATGCGGTCGTCGTGGTGGCACAGGGATCGGGAGTTCCGCATCCGCAAGGGTCAGGCGTGGCGCAGCCACCGCAATCGGTGCCGCACCCGCTGCCGGCCGAAACCGTGCTTCCGCCGACAACGACGGGCTGGCACTGGTAGCTGCCAAGATCTTCAGTAACGGTCTTCATCGTGGTCACCGGGACACACTTGGTGACCGAGCGATAGGCTGTCTTGGTTTCCGTGACGGGAACTTGAACCGTGTAGGTCTGAGCGACTTGTTCCGTGTACGGAACCTGAACCGTGTAGCTTTGCTCAACGGGTTCCGTGTAGGGGACGCTAACCGTGTACGGCTGCTCAACGGATTCCATGTAAGGAACTTGAACCGTGTAAGTCTCGGTTTCCGTGTAAGGAACTTGAACCGAGTAGTTCTGCGTCAACGTCTCCGTGTAAGGGACGCAAACTTGGTAGCTTTCCGTACGCGTCGCGGTGACGGGAACTTGAACCGTGTAAGTCTGCTCGATGTTCTCCGTGTACGGAACGCAAACTTGATAGGACTCGCTACGAGTCTTCGTGACGGGAACTTGCACCGTGTAAGCCTGTTCGACTTGCTCGGTGTAAGGAACTTGGACCGAGTAAGCTTCGGATTCTGTATACGGCACGCTTACTTGGTACTGCTGAGCAACTTCCGTCGTCTTTGGAACACAAACGGTGTAAGTCTGCTCCACGTCTTCCGTGTAAGGAACGGTAACCTGGTAGCTCTGCTCGACTTCCGTCGTCACAGGAACTTGCACGGTGTACTGCTCTTCTTCCGTGTATGCCAC
>JBCCOI010000404.1:0-7017 GCA_039025515.1 Planctomycetota bacterium | reverse complement strand
GCGAGGCGAAACGTACCCGCTTTGTCTTCGCTTTTCAAAAACTTTCTACATCTAGTAAAAAAACCCGTGCGCAAGCACCATATACAGTGCTAGCAAAGCGAAAAAATGACAGCATAACAACGTTTTTTGACGCCTTCACTCTGTAAATCGTTTCGCACATCCCCTTCGACAACCGGCCGATTCATGGCACGATCCACGTAGCGTAGGCGTTGCGTCGACTGTCGATCAAACGCAGTAAGAGACGATGTTTTTGTGTGACAAACGCTTGAGACCTCGTCGCGCATCGCATCCCGAGACCTGATTGAATTGTCGTCTTCTTTATCACGCGGAGCCCACCGGCGCCGAAGGTTGTTTGGAATTGAAATTTGAACGTGTTCGTTTAGCCGCCATCGGTGGACTTGTTCCCGACGAAGTTTGGAGCAGCAATGACATAGAACAGCGATTGCAGCCGCTCTATTCGCGGCTCAAGCTTCCCGAAGGCCGGTTGGAACTCATGAGCGGTATCCGGGAGCGACGAGTCTGGTCGCCCGGCACGGTACCCAGCGGGCCGAGTATCGAGTGCGGCAAGCTTGCGCTAGAGGCGTCGGGCATCGACGCATCAAACGTCGGTGCGCTCATTCACGCGAGCGTTTGCCGTGACTTCCTGGAGCCCGCCACTGCTTCACGCGTTCATGACGGTATCGGGCTTCCGAACGACTGTTGGGTCTACGACATTTCGAATGCATGTCTTGGAATCATCAACGGAGCCGTCCAAATCGCTTCACTGATTGAGGCCGGCGTGATCTCCGCGGGCATCGTCGTGGGAACCGAAAACAGCCGCATGTTGTTGGAGTCCACGCTGCAATCGCTGAACGCCGACGAGTCATTGACGCGGAAAAACATAAAAGGCGCATTCGCTTCTCTGACGATCGGCTCGGGAAGCTGCGCGTGGTTGCTTTCGCACGAATCGCTGGCACCGGAAGCTGCCTCGATCGATGCCGCGGTTGCCGAAGCTTACACGACCCATCATCAGCTTTGTGTCAGCGACAGTGACTCTGCAGGCGCCGGCATGCAACCGTTGATGGAAACAGATTCGGAAACACTCATGGCTGAGGGTATTCGTGCGGGAGTCGCCGCATTTTCAAAGTTGATGTGCGATTGCGAAACACGGCCTGAGGACGTCGCGCGGTCGGTTTGTCACCAGGTCGGTGTTCGTCACCAAGCCGCGATGCTGGAGGCGATGGGACTTTCGAAGGAGCTTGATAGCATTTCGTATCCTCAGCTCGGAAACACGGGCTCGGTCGCGTTGCCGTTGACGCTTTCTTTGGCGGCGGTTCGGGGCGAGTTGCCCGCTGGTGGCCGAGTCGCCATGTGTGGAATTGGATCGGGGATAAACAGCGTGATGATGATGGCTCGCTGGGGTGAAACACGAATTGCTGGCAATGTGAGGCAGCTGGTCGAAACCGCGTAGCTTGGATTTGTCTTGGCCGATCGCATGGACAAAATCAATCACCGCCGAAGAACGCGTTGGTTCATTGACTGTTTCTCTGTTGACCTTGCGAATACAAGACGGGTATCACGACGAATGGTGGCGGGATTTGGAGTTCCCGATAACCATGTCCGACCACCAACTGACGGAAAGGGAGATGCCGGACGCAGTTGGTCGCCACTTCTGATCATCGACCCAACCAAGGAAGGAAACCATGAGCGGAAAGAGTCCGTCGGTCCCACTGCTGAATGTCAATCGCGACAACGCTCCTCTGAGAGACGAGTTTATCGAGGCCCTGACTGCAGTGGTCGATAGCGGTCGATTCCTGTTCGGACCCGACGTCGTGGAGTTGGAAAAGGAGATCGCGGAATATAGCCAAGCGGACTACGGAGTCGGCTGTGCCTCCGGAAGCGACGCACTTCTGCTGTCGTTGATGGCTTTGAACATTGGGCCGGGCGATGAAGTCATCGTTCCAAGCTTTACCTTCTTTGCATCGGTCAGCTGCATTACGAGACTGGGTGCGACCCCGGTGTTCGTCGACATCTGCCCGGACACATTCAACGTCGATCCTGAAGCCATTGAAGAGTCAATCACCGACCGAACGAAGGCGATCATTCCGGTGCATTTGTTTGGGCAGTGCGCCGCGATCGATCGCATCTGCCAAATCGGTTCGGAACATGATGTGCCCGTGATCGAGGACGCTGCCCAGGCCATTGGAGCGGCATATCATTCACGGCCCGCGGGCAGTTGGGGTGCTGTCGGCTGCTTCAGCTTTTACCCGACGAAGAATCTCGGCGGGATGGGTGATGGCGGGATGGTAACCAGCAATGATGAAGCGATGGCGGATCGCATTCGTTTGTTGGCCGGTCATGGGATGCGACCGAGGTATTACCATCAGGCCGTCGGGATCAACAGTCGGCTGGACACGTTTCAAGCCGCTGTTTTGCGAGTCAAACTGAAGGGTTTGGGCGAAGCGATTGCTTCACGGACAGCGATTGCGGAACGGTACATGGATTGGTTCGGCGAAACGTCGCTTATTGCCGACCAACAGATCACGCTGCCCAAACTGGATCCGAACGCGTTCCACGTTTGGAATCAGTTCGGCATTCGAGTCGCGGGTGGACGCCGAGATGCGCTTCGCGCCCACATGAGTGATCGAGGCGTCGGCAGTGAAATCTACTATCCGATCCCGATGCACCGCCAAGAATGCTTCGAGTATCTGAAGGTCGACTCCGAACGGTTGCCGGAAACCGAAAGAGCGAGCCAAGAGATACTCAACTTGCCGATCTTCCCATCGTTGACCATCGATGAACAGCGAGTCGTCGTCGATACGGTCACCGACTTCCTCCAAGCGGAAGCCCGCGTCGCCGCATAGATAAGATCTCGCCGTGCAGACGATTCATCTAACGATGTAAATGCATCCCACGCAGGTGACTCAAGTTACAGGCAGCCGAGATGCGTCGAATGCGTCAGGAAGGAGCTGCGACAGCTTTCGAATTTGCTTTTGTCCGGTGAGGACATCGACCGTGATCACTTGCAGATCGATACCGAACTCGCTGAGAAACTGTCGGCAAGCTCCGCAGGGACTGACTCCACCGTCGCTCGCGATCGCGATCGATTGGAATTGCCGGTGCCCTTGGGCCACCGCAGTCGAGACGGCAACTCGTTCGGCACAAATGGAGAGCGAGTAACTCGCGTTCTCGACATTGCATCCAGCGATGATCTCACCACCCGGAATCCAAACGGCGGCGCCAACGTAAAAGTGACTGTGCGGCGCGTAAGCTTGATCGCGTGCCTCTGTCGCGGCGCGAATCAATCGCTCGATGTCTCGGCTTTTTAATTCAGTCATTTGCAACCCGAAGGCATGGGAGACGGATGTGTCTCGATGATGAGAGGAAGCGGTGCGACGGGCTCATCGGTGAGTCGAATCGCCTGCCGCAGCCTCGAAAGATAAGTTTCCGCCGATCGAGGCGGACAGTGTAGCAACATTAGATCGTCTCCGGTCGCAACGGGATCACCGACTTGAACGTTGAGTTGAACTCCGACCGAGGGATCAATTTCGTCATCGGCTTGACGACGTCCGCCGCCCAAAGCGACGACCGTCTCTCCAATCGTGACGCAATCCACCGAAGCGACATGCCCGCTTCGGTCAGACCGAACGGCGTGTGTTTCCGCGAGCGGCAGTGGTCCTTCGATCGATCCACCCTGACCGGCAATCATTTGCTGGAATCGTTCCATGGCGGAACCGTCATCCAAGACTCGGATGAGCTTCTCTCGTGCAGTCGCCAAGTCTGTGTCGACTCCCGCATCCACCAGTAGCCTCGCACCTAAATGAAGAGAAAGCTCTCGGACGCGGGCGATTGCAGCACCAGGATCCTTCCCGCCCAGAACAGCGAGGGTCTCATTGACCTCGATGGCATTTCCGACGGCTCGACCGAGCGGCTGATCCATATCTGAAATGACAACCGAAGTCGACAGACCGGAGAGCACGCCGACACGCTGCAAAGAATCTGCGAGTTCGTTTGCCTGCTCAATGTTCTGCATGAACGCTCCGCCGCCGACCTTCACGTCTAGGACAAGCGCATCCAAGCTGGCTGCTAACTTCTTGCTGAGAATGCTGGCGGTGATCAGCCCCGTTGAGGCAACGGTTCCGGTCACATCGCGAAGTGCGTAGAGTCTCCGGTCAGCCGGCGCGATTCGCGGGCTCGCTCCGATGATGCAGGCACCGACTTGGCGAAGGACACGTTCCAGCGAAGACTCGTCAAGTTGGGTCTGATAGCCATCGATGGATTCCAACTTATCGAGCGTGCCGCCCGTCAGCCCCAATCCTCGTCCGCTGATCATCGGGACGTGCACGTGGCAAGCCGCAAGCATCGGCGCCAGGACAAGCGAAACTTTGTCGCCCAAGCCTCCCGTGCTATGCTTGTCGACACGTGGTTTCTCCCCGGAAACCTGACGAGGAAGCTTGTCGCCGCTCTCCAGCATTGCCAGCGTCAATGCGGAGACCTCTTCTGGTTCCATTCCGCGAATACAGACGGCCATCGCGAAGGCAGTGATCTGATAGTCGGCAACTTCGCCGCGAGTGAAACCGTCGATGAGTTGACGGATCTCGCCGCCGGAGAGCGTTTCACCGTAACGTTTCTTCTCGATTATCTTGGAAACGAGCATGTGTGATGACCCTGGCTGGCGACGCCGCTATAGTGCTTCAGTCCGCATCGACGCTTTCACAGACATGGGTCAAGTCGCCATGCAGTCGATCACCAATCACAACCGACCGATTGCTGAAAATCAATGTCACTGATTCGCTTGCCCGTTCCCGTTGTATTCGCCGCGTGCGTGTTGATCCTATTGATCCAGCCTGTGTGCGGGCAGGACCGTTCCTCGGAGCCACAAACGGAAAACGAGTCCGCTGGTGCCGAAATCGAAGCGACACCAGCGGAGACCGAAGAGCAGACGGAGCCAGATCGTCCCGAAGGGGAATTGATGGCGGCCATCCAGGCAGGACCGAAGGCACTCTCGCTCGCGTTCCGCATGGCGGCGAAACGCGCCACCCAGTCGGTCGTCGTTTTGTATGTCTATGGGCAAACTCCACAGGGTGCCGACGCGGCCCAACAGCAGAACGGGAACTCTGCGGACGACTTGCCGCTACTGAAAGAGGCGGATCCCCCCGTACCGCCCTCGGAGACGTTGCTCACCGGTATCGGCTCCGGAGTGATCCTGAGCAAAGACGGTTTGTTGGTCACGAATAACCATGTGGTACGGGATGCGAAACGCGTTGTGGTGCAGTTGCCCGACGAAACACAGATTGATGCAAAAGTCATCCGTGGCGATCCCGACAGCGATGTTGCGATCATCCGCGTGTCGACGGACCTGCCGCTGCAGCCGATCGAGATCGGGAATTCCGCAAGTCTTGAGATCGGCGATTGGGTGCTGGCAATTGGTAGTCCCTTCAAGCTGGAAGCCACCGTCAGCGCCGGCATCATCAGCGGGAAAAACCGGCCCATTGAACGAATCCGTCGAAGCCGAATGTTGCAGACTGATGCGGCAATCAATCCGGGGAACAGCGGCGGCGCGTTGATTGATTTGGATGGAAAACTGGTCGGTATTAGTACGGCAATCGCATCGCGAAGTGGCTTTTATCAAGGCGTCGGGTTTGCGATCCCGATCAATCAGGCTCGGTGGATCGCCCGAGAACTCGACCAACACGGAGAAGTCCGACGCGCCGCCATCGGTACGACCTTAGCCGAACTCAAGCCCCGAATCGCCAGAAAGTTTGATTTGCCCGCGTATTCCGGAATTCTGGTCTATCAGATCGTCAAAGACTCGGTGGCCGAACAGGCGGGAATGAAGCCACTGGACGTGATCGTGGAATTCGCCGGGCGGAAAGTACGCGACTCGGCTTCGCTGCAACAAGAAATCGAAAAACAGCCAATCGGTTCGATGCAACCAATCGTCGTTCGGCGGTCTGGAAAGCGACTAGAATTGATGGTGAAGCTGGCTACGGTTGACGATCCGACTGGAAGAACGATTAACCAGCCGGCCGAATAATGGCGGGATGTGTCGCAAAACCAGCATTGTCCCGGTTTCGCAACACTCCTACTATTGCAAGATTCGTCGAGCGTAGCGTCCGGCCGGCAACACCGTTGCTGGCTTCGCTTGAGTTGAATGGAGACGTGGGGATCATGCTTCCGGCGGGGACCGGAAGGGTCACGCGATAGCAGATGGGCGGGAATTTGTGGGGAGCGACCGAGTGGTTTTTCCACAATGCCCCGGCCACGCCGTCGGTGGCTTACACTTTAGTTTTTGATGTCCTAATTACAAAGAAACGGGAACCCTTATGGATCGCTCTTTCCATATTCGTCCGTTGGTGATCACCACTGCTCTTGCGTCCTTTGCGATCGCTGCTTGCTTGCAACTGCCGGCCCAGGGAGACCCTCCTCCGGGTAATGCTGTTGCCGAAGCGGCCCCACTCCAGCCCACGGCTCGTGATCGTCGTATCGCCCGGATGATCTCGATGCTGATGCCCAGGTATCACGTCTCGACGACCGACCTGGACGACACGATCAGTCAGCGAGCACTCAATCTCTACCTGGATCGGTTTGACCCGCTGAAGCTGTACTTCAATCAGTCCGACGTGGATGAATTCTCGACCGCCCGCAACAAGATCGACGACACGATTCGCGAAGGCGACCTCTCGCTCGCCTACCGCATCTTCGATCGCTTCACCGCCAGGGTTGACGAACGCGTCCGGATTGCACTGGAACTTCTTGACGGTGATTTCGACTTCACCAAAGACGACTTCATCGTCGTCGACGCCGATGTGGCAAAGTACGCCAGGAATACGGAGGAAGTGAAAGATCGATGGCGACGTCAACTCAAGTATGCCCTTCTTGATCTTCAAGACGATGACACCATCGGTGAAGAAGCAAAGGACCTGCTGCGTCGTCGCTACCAACGCTACGCGCGTCGCTTCAAGAACTATGACAACGATGACATTCTGGAAGCCTACCTGACTTCCATCACCAGCGCCTTCGATCCGCATTCGACCT
>JBCCOI010000403.1:0-7091 GCA_039025515.1 Planctomycetota bacterium | reverse complement strand
CCAAGCGGCCCCAGAGAAACGGGCTTGTCGGAGTGGATGGATAAGATCTTCGCACGTCCATCGACGGACTTCCAAGCAAACTCATCACTCTCGGCATGAAGCGTCGCCGGGAGTTGCCCCAGCAGGGAAAGGTCATTGCCGGAACCCTCGTCGAGCGGCGCGTGAATGACCAAGTCTTCCGCCGGCAGCGATGCCCTTACCGAATCGGCGTTGGCTTCGACAAGCCATTGTTTGATGGCGGGTTTTGAGGCCTTCTCGAGTTGTTGAATCGCCGTCCGTGCCGATGCTAATTCTCCAGGGATGGAATCCCATCTTGGTCGATCGGCATCCGTTGGCAATCTTAGGATCGGACCACGACCGTCTTTCGAGTTGCCGTCTTTGGGTTTCTGCGTCGTGTTGCGAAAGAACGCAGCCAACGAGTAGTAGTCCTTGGTCGTGAGCGGATCAAACTTGTGATCGTGGCATTGGGCGCAATTGGTCGTCAAACCTAGAAAGACCCAACCGAAGGTCTGCACACGATCGGCGGCGTAGTTCGCGAGATTCTCATCATCGATCGTTCCGCCTTCGTTGGTCGTAATGTTGCAACGTTGGAATCCGGTGGCAATCAACTGAGACTCGGTCGGATCCTTGAGCAAATCGCCGGCAAGCTGCTCGACGATGAACCGATCGAAACGTTGGTTTTGATTGAACGCCCGGATCACCCAATCTCGGTACGGCCACATTTCACGGTAGTTGTCGAAGTGCAGTCCGTGTGTGTCGCCATACCGCGCGGCGTCAAGCCAATAGCGTGCTCTGTGTTCGCCCCACGTGGGCTTCGCCATCAACCGATCAATCCACTCCGCGTAAGCGACGTCTCCCGTTGCGGCATAGTCCTTGACGAATCGTTTCGCATCTTCCGGTGAAGGTGAGAGGCCCGTGATATCCAAGTGGAGTCGTCGGAAAAGCAAACGTGGTTCGGCTTCTTCGGCCGGACTCAACCCGATTGAATCGAGCGTGCTGGCGACGTAGTCATCGATTGAGTTCTTACGCCACGCTTGGTTGGCCGGAGTGACCTCCCTGACTTCAGGCTTTTCGAATGACCAGTGCGCCTCGTATTTCGCACCCTGATTGATCCAGCGGACCAGTAACGCTTCCTGTTCCGGCGTGATGGATTTCTTCGTCTCCGGCGGCGGCATGACCCAGTCGGGATCTTCATGCCGTATGCGGGCGATGATCTCACTGCCGTCGGCGTCGCCCTGGATAATAGCGCCGAAATCGAACGCTTCTTCGGCGACATCGAGACGCAGCCCGGCCGCGCGCGACTCTTCATCGGCTCCGTGACAAGCAAAGCACAGGTCCGTGAGAATCGGACGAATGTCTTTGTTGTACGAAACGGTGGCCTCTTCCGAAGTCGCTGCGGGCGTGCCGTCGGCATCCTCCACAGCAATCACACTTTGATTGGTAGCGTCGAAGCCAAATAGGAAAAACAGTGCGGCCAAGAGGTGACGATGCGTCATAACAAAAACGGACGTCAGCGGATTGGTGTGGGACGGAGGCGGGATCGCGAATCTCAATTCGACGACGCTTTATCGTAAGTGGCAGCGTCCAAGTTGCACCACGCTTAATGCATCGCTGCGACAAGATTCGCCATTTTGTCGTGCGTGTGACGGGAATTTATCCCTTTGCCTGTGTTTCCTTCTCAGGCGTTACATCCGGAGCTTCGATGGTCTCGGTCATGCCCGTCCTCGCCGGCGGAGTAGCAGATGGACTTCCTGATCGCGCGGAAGGTCGCTCCGGCGGTGAAGCATCGTCGGGGAGCACGGTCGATCGCGAGTTGGACGCGCCGCCACGCGTCAGTTCAGGTTTGGAGTCTTTTCCGATTCGGCGAACCAAGAACCAAAGCGTTCCGCTGACCAGCACGAACGAAACAACCGCCCAAATGCCTTCCAAGAGGAGTGTTCGTTTCATCTCGGCGACTGGCTCGAAGACCGATCGCAGTCGGTACTGCACAAGCACCAACAAGTCGGCGCGATTCTCCGCTGAGTCGGCATCGCCTGCTAAAGGGTTGTCAGTTGGTCTGCCGAGTAAATCGGATTTGGAAATCGAGTTTTCCAGCGGTACCGAAACGGTCTGCATCGCGGCCAGCCATTCGCCCGCGAAATCCTCACCACCCACGGCCTTCGACACGGGATCCTCGTAAGTGTCTTCATAGGTGTCGTCTCCCCCATCGACCAACGCATCCATCTGCTTCTTGCCCCAGCGAAAGACCTGACCGACCGTATTCGCACCGGCACGATGCTGCTGCTCCAAATAGGGATGCTGAAGCACGGTTCCGCGAGTTGGCCCTTCGCGGGAATCGAGCAGCACGGCGATTTTATTGCGTCCCGCTTCACCGCTCAGTAATTCGAAATCACCCAAGTTGATCGTCACCACAAAGACCGCGTCCACTCGGTCGGAGGACTCAGACAAACGCAATGGAACGCTGATCGCGACCTTCCATAAACCGGTCGCCGTCGACTGGAACGCCGCCGACAAGTGCATCCGACTCAGCGGAGTGATGGAAGCCGGCGATGTTCCGCGGTCCAAGTCTTTCTTGCCGCCATGAAAATAGGTTCGGTAGGCGTAGTTTCGTCCGGCACTTGATTGGTCGCGGGTGATCGGGGCGTCGTAGGCAATTGCAAAGATGGTTCCCAGATCATCGGTGACAAACATCGACGCGAGTTGTGGAACATTCCTCTTGTCAGTCGAGACGTAGTTGGAAAGCCGAGACTTGAGGAACTCGTCGAGCACCTGTCGGTTCTCCACGTCGAGCAATCGTTCCCTCGCATCGATTTTCTGCGTGCCTTCGACGGATGGCTCGGAACTGGCGATGGTCGTCAGTTCCGCCCGGACCTCGGGCGTTAGCAACGCTTTCGAAAGTGCCTCGCGGAAGTCTTCCCGCTCAGTCTCTTCACGGCAGAGACGGAAATACTTTTCCAGTTCACTTTCCAGTGTTCGCGCCGCAAAGCGAGCGGCGATCGAATTGCTTTCGGCACCTTCTTTGCGAAGGGCATCTTGCGTACTTGCGACTGCACGGTCGATGGTTCGAGACGCGAAAAAACCCGTGGCGATGAGTAACAAGATCGGTCCGAGAATTCCCAGCAACAGCAGCGGTCGCCGTGCTTGCGACTCGGCACGCCGATCGAGCTGATCGAGGATCTCCTGAACGTTGGTAAAACGATCGTCAGGATTCACCGCCAGACAATGACTCACAATTCTCGCCAGATCCCGATCGACGCCCTGTTGTTTCACGTGGTGAACGGGCGGGGGAGCCTTGCGTATCGCGTCGCGGTAACGCTTCAGACGCTTAGGTAGCGAGCCAGCGGTATCGAGTTGCTCGATGATCGTTTCATCACGGTACGGTGGTTCGCCGGTGAGCATCCGATAAAGGATCGCACCGGCGGCATAAACGTCCCAAGCACTACTGGGTGACGATTCCAAATTCGCTTGCTCGGGCGCCATGTAGAACAACGTCCCGAGGGCCGGCGTTTGGTCATGCGTCATGCGGCTTTGGCCAAAGTCGGCGAGCCGCGGTTCGTTGTCTTCCCCAAGAAGAATGTTTGCCGGCTTTAAGTCGCAGTGGAGCACGCCCTTGCTGTGACTGTGATTGAGCCCGACGCAGATTTTTCGAAACAGCTCAACGGCTTCTCCGACCGGCATCGCCCCACGCTCGGTCAATTCATCTTCGAGTGATCCACCTGTGACGAGTTCCATCACGTAGAAGGGCGGGTCGCTGTCCCAGCCAACTTCCAAGACTTGGACGATGTTTCGATCCGCCGACAGCTGGACAAGGTTTTTGACCTCATGACTCAGCAGCGACCAATTGACGCCGCCACGGTGCAGAAAGAACTTGACGGCGACGGGTCTGCCGGTGTTCAAATCGCGCCCGACCCAAACCTGACCGAAGGCGCCGCTGCCCAAGAATCGCTCCAGGCGGTAACCTGGAACATCTGCGGGTGGCGCAGTGGCTTGCATCGAAAGCTTCTTACTGGCGAAGCGTCCGCCTTCAGTCTGCTGCTGCGTTAGGTCGTCGTTGCTCAATCGTTATCCACGTTTTCAGTCTGGCGAGACCGTTCCATGTACCGTTTGGCCGCATTTCGCGAAGGCCGATCATCACTCGCTGGCGGCATTGTATCCAAGCCGCTCACCCGCCGACGGTGGGCGGGGCGTGTGTTTCTGATACTCCTGTCCTCGTGGCTTTGTTTCGCCGATTTTTCTTTGAAAGCACAAAGTCAGTCCGGTGCCTCCGGGAAGCCCGCTCCGGCCGGACCGGAACAGGCAGAAATGACACAGGATTCCGCAAAATCGGCAGAAGGTTCTTTTCCGCTGGATGGTCGGGATGGACGGGAATTGCTGCTGCGAAATTTTCGCCCGAAGCAAAAATTGATCGTTCCCAGAAATCCGATGACTGCGGCGGCTTTCCCGGTCGTCGATGTTCACACACACTTTCATTATCGCCTCAGAGGAAGCGTCGAAGCACTCGAAGACTTCGTCGCACTGATGGATCGCAATCAAATCGCAGTCTGCATCTCTTTGGACGGCCGGTTGGGGAGCCAACTAGATTCCCATCTGAAATACCTGTGGCCGAAGTACCGCGACCGGTTCGCCGTCTACGCCAACGTCAATTGGATCGGCAACGCGCCGCGGGACAATCCTTCTCTGTGGCCCTGTCACCGACCCGGATTTGCGCGTCGAACGGCAGAAGAGTTGGAAGCGGCCGTCAAACGTGGTGTTTGCGGACTGAAGGTCTTCAAACGGTTTGGCTTGCAATACAAGAACCCTGACGGGAGCTTGATTGAAATCGATGATCGACGTTGGGATCCGATTTGGAAGAAGTGTGGCGAGCTCGGTATTCCCGTCATCATTCATACCGCGGATCCGGCTGCGTTCTTTGACCCGATCGATGAAACCAATGAACGCTGGGAGGAGCTGAGTCGTCATCCGGACTGGAGTTTCTACGGTGACCATTTTCCGAGCCGTGGAGAATTGCTAGCAGCACGGAACCGCGTGATCGCGAGACACCCCAAAACACAATTCATCGGCGCCCACATCGCCAACAATGCGGAGGACCTTGAAGTCGTCGGAGAATGGCTGGACGCCTATCCGAATCTTTGGATCGAACCTGCCTCACGCATTGCGGAACTTGGACGTCAACCGTTCACCGCACGTGACTTTCTGATTCGATACCAAGATCGATTGCTTTTTGGAACCGATGGTCCCTGGCCGGAAACCAGACTCCATTACTACTGGCGGTTCTTCGAAACACATGACGAGTCGTTTGCCTACAGCGAAAAAGTTCCGCCGCCACAAGGCCTTTGGAACATCTACGGAATTGATCTGCCCGATTCCGTTCTTAAAAAACTGTATTACGAAAACGCTTCGAAACTGATCCCCGGAATCCGCGAACGTGTCGAAGCATTTCGCCGGCGGCGGGAGTCCGAAGACCAGTGAGCGATCCGACGTTCTCAATGATGACCTGCGCCGTGGGTGCGGAGGTTCCGCTCAAGACAGAAGTGGCCGAGTTGGGATGGCGTCTCGCTTTCTCAAGGCCCGGATTTGTGACGGCCAAGCACGACAAGCCCGGTGCGGATTTGCCGCATGGTATTTTCGTCAGAACAGCGAGCCGCTCGCTCGGTCACCTGCGCGGAAGCGACGGCGATCAACTGATTGGGCAACTCGGCGAATTGCTTTCATCTTCGAAACCGGATCGCGTTTTCGACGAGTTGCACGTCTGGCCTCGCGATCGACTGCCGATCGGAAAGTTTGGGTTCGAACCTGAGCTGGACGAAGTCAGCAAGCTGGTCGCTCAGCAGATCGTCGAGAAGCTTCCCGCCGAACGTATTAAGGCACGCGTTCCCAACCAAGTCGCTGCCCACAATTCCTGCGTGTTGGACGTGGTACTTGTCGATCCCAACGATTGGTTTATCGGCTGGCACGACATTGGACCGGCTCCTGATGACGGTCAGCATCAACATGCTAATGGCGTAGATTGGCCACTGCGATGGCCGGGCGGGCTGCAACCGATTGTTCCCAAGTATGAGCCGATTTCGCGAGCCTACTTCAAAGCCGCAGAAGCAATGGACTGGAGTGGTTTTCCGTTTCGCGAAAGGGATGTTGCCGTCGAAGTCGGCAGTGCACCTGGCGGCGCGTGCGGACGGATGTTGGAGTTGGGACTGAAGGTCATCGGCATCGACCCTGCAGACATGGATCCGCGCATCGCGAATCACCCCAGGTTCACGCATCACCGCGCTCGCGCAGGGGATTTGCCACGCAAGGTGTTCCGTGGAGCCCGCTGGCTGTTCGCCGATTCCAACGTGAAGCCCGACAAAATGTTGACGACTGTTGAAAACATCGTGACGCACCGTGATCGCACGATTGAAGGACTTTTGTTGACGTTCAAATTGGGCGACTACTCGGCGGCTGCTGAGATTCCGGCGTGGCGTACACGCATTGAACAGTGGGGCCCAAGCCAGATTCGAGTGCGGCAGCTCGCACGCAATCGATGCGAAGTCTGCTTCGCAATTCGGTTTTGATTGAATCGAAGTTAAGAATGCACATGGTTCGGTCCGGATTTGCAGCTCAGCATGGGGCATTCTTGATCAAGTTGATCGATGCGGCGAACTTCGGTTTGAACAACGGAACGATCTTCTTCAAACTGAAGGGTCCCACCCACTTTTCAAGTCCCACCTCTGGTCGTAGCAACTCGTCATCCGATGATGTCACCAATCCTCTCGATTTTGCTCCCTAGCCGGCACGCCAGCGATTGGTATTCGGTCAGAGCATTGTTTTCGTTGACGTTGTTTCTATGCGTTTGCAGACAAAGCACGCTCGCGGCGGAGCCAGAAAAGGTTGCTTTAGTGGAGACCGAGTCTTCCGCCCGTGAGTCGCGGCCACTGTCGTTCAACCAAGACGTTCGTCCGATTCTTTCAGACAAGTGCTTTCATTGTCATGGGCCTGATGCGGAGAATCAGGATTCGGAGTTCCGTCTCGATACCCAAGAGCATGCGCTCGCCGATTTGGGCGGATACTTCGGAATCAAGCCCGGTGATCTCAATGAAAGTGAGATGCACTTG
>JBCCOI010000402.1:0-7127 GCA_039025515.1 Planctomycetota bacterium | reverse complement strand
ATGTAGGGAGCACCGTCGAAGGATCCGCAGCTAAAAGCTCCACTTTGCTTTCCGCGATTGGGGTAGCGGTCCGCCCAACGTGATTTCAGGCCGTTGGCTAACGTGTCAACGTATTCGCTTCCCAGTGGAGCGAGTGAATCGAGAACGACAGAGACGGCTTCATCCCATGAATGCGACTTCTTCATGTCGCTTAAGATCGGCACATACGTGTCGTAGTGATGCAGTTCCGAAAGCCCCATCTTTCTCTGTCGGACATCGAAATAATGATGCACCGCCGGCAATGAACCTCGAACAGCCGTGATCAAATTGTCGTAGACGGCCGTGGGCACATTATCCGGGAAGAGCGCTGCTTCGAGTGCACTTCCATGGTTACGCACTTTTGCGTAGTAGACGTCGCGCTGAATGCTCCCACCAAGTGTCGCCGCCAGCGTGTTCTCATGCTCGGCGATTTCCTGATAGTACTGAGAGAATGCGGTATGGCGGATCTTGCGAGAAGGCTTGTGCAGCATCGAGATGAAAGAGGCGTGCGAAAGCTCTTGCGGCTTACCATGTTCGTCTTCCACCTTGCCAAACCGCAGATCGACATCATTGAGCTGACGGAAGGCGTTTCCGGCCGCCGAAGCCATTTCACCCTGCATGGCCAACAACCGTTCTTCCGCATCGCTCAACGTGTGGGGACGCTGCCGAATCAGGCGTTCCAACTGCAATCGATACCCTTCGAGTAACGGATCGACGATGAACGCGTCCATCTGCTCAGCTTTGATGGCTAAGAGTTCTGGATTGATATAACTGGCGGCCTGGCTGGAGCGGACTGACAGGTTCTGCATCCGCATCTTCATTGCTTGGTAGTCGCTATTTCCCTGATCTTCTGTTGTCTTGAGAAATGCATAGATCGCGGTCCGTTCCATCTTCCGATCAAACTCGGAATCGAACCGTAGCATCTCGAGCAACACGTCTGCCGACTCACCGAGTCGGCCCCGGAACGACTCGTATGTCGGCACATCCTGTTCCAGCTCGGCAAAGGACTTTTCCCAAGCGTCATCACTTTCAAAGAGCGCAGACAAGTCCCAACGATCGTCTTGCGGAACTTGGCTTCTCTTGGGGAGCAATCCTTCAGGCTTCGCTATTTGTTCTTCGTTGGTAGACGTTGCAGATGACATCGATACCAGGTCTCCTTGTCGGAACAGGGAAGGTCAGCAAAAGGAAAGTGAACAGTGCGAAGGCTATTCGAATGACTCTCGGTCCGCGGGGAATGACCCGTCGGCAACCGCGTCCCGAAACTCAACGGCCGCAGCACTTACGACACTCCGCAGATCCGCCATCTGACGAACAAATTTTGGAGTGTAGCCGGACGTCAGCCCCAGGACATCGTGCGTCACGAGCACTTGACCGGTTGTCGCCCGTCCGGCGCCGATCCCGATGGTCGGAACATGTACCGCATCATGAATCGCTTTCGCCACATCGGATGGCACGCACTCAATTAAGACAGCGAATGCTCCTGCCTGCTCCGCCGCAACCGCATCCGCGACTAAAACTTCGGTATCGCGTTGGACGCGATAGCCTCCATCGACGAAGACGTTCTGTGGGCGAAGTCCGACGTGGGCCATGACGGGGATACCCGCAGTCACCATCGCCTCGATGCGATTCGCCTGCTCGGCGCCCCCTTCCAGTTTGACCGCATGACAAGCCGTCTCCTTGAGCACTCGTGCGCCACACCGAATGCTTCTTTCGATTTCCAATTGCCCGTCTGGGAAAGGCAAGTCGACCACGACCATTGCTCTCCGCGCCGCCCGCCCGACCATCTCTGCATGGTAAAGCATCTGATCCATGGTGACGGGCAAAGTCGTTTCATGACCGCCAACGACCATCGCCACCGAGTCGCCAACCAACAAGACGTCGATCTGGGCTTCATCAAGCAGCTTCGCGGTTGGAAAATCGTATGCCGTCAGCATCGAGATGGAGCCGCCGTCTTCGCGTCTTCGCTGGAGCGTTCTGGTAGTGACGCGTTTGGGAGAGTCTGACGTAGACATCGACGAAGAAATGGGCATGAAGCGGAATAGAAGCGACAACCGTCTGCAGGCCGCCGGCAGCATTTGTTTTTGGGGAGACTACCCGAATTCCGTGGCGGAACAAAGCACGGCAGGACGCAGCACCACTGAACAAAGCAAAGACGCCCACTCAGCCGAACCGGCGAGAGCTGCTAAACTCCGCACATCGACGCATCAAGATTTTCCGTATTTAGATTCGGATACCCGCCGCCAACCGAGAGAGAGAATGAAGACGCTGATCCAAGGTGGCCGACTCGTCGATCCATCGCAGGGTCTCGACGAAGTGCGGGATTTCTGGATCGAAAATCAGGTGATCGCGAGCAAGTCATGGGACGTGACCGACGCAGATCAAGTGATCGATGCTTCAAATTGCGTTGTGATGTCGGGAGGGATCGATATTCATACCCACGTCGGAGGCGGAAAACTCTCCATCGCACGCTTGCTGATGCAGGATTCCATCGACGACTCTGCCAGGAAGACGGCTCGGTTTGCCAGTGAATCGGATTGCCTGCCCTCGCCGCTCGTCGCCGCGCAGCGTTATCTGGAAATGGGCTACACAACGGTCTTCGAGCCGGCCGTGATCCCCTGCAATGCTCGAAGCGCCCACTCCGAGATGGTCGACATGCCGGGACTTGCGACCGGCGGATTTTGTTTGTTGGGCAACGATGAAGTGCTCTTGCAGCTGATTGCGGAAAAAGCTTCGCAAGCGGAGATCAACAACTATGTTGCTTGGATGGTCAACGCGACGAAATGCATCGCCGTAAAAGTCGTGAACGCGGGTGGTATCTCTGCATTCAAATATGCGAAACGCAATCTCGATGTGGACACGCCTCACCCGAGCTATGGCGTTACGCCCGGCCAAGTCATTCGCACGCTTGCGAGAGCCGTCCATGAGATCGGCCTTCGACATCCGCTGCACGTTCATGCGAGTAACCTCGGTGTCCCAGGCAATATTGCGTCGACGCTTGCAACCATCGAGGCCGCTAACGGTTTTCCGATTCATCTGACGCACGCTCAGTTTCATTGCTATTCGAATGAAAGTGAACACGGCATGTCCTCTGCTGCTGCACAACTGGTCGACGCGTTGAAACGCCACCGCAACGTAACGATCGACGTCGGACAGATCATGTTTGGTCAAACGGTGACCATCAGTGCCGACGCACCCCATCAGTTTGCCAATTTCAAGTACGCGTCACCCAAAAAAACGGCGTTGGTCGAAATCGAGTGTGAAGCGGGTTGCGGTGTCGTTCCCTTTCGTTATCGCAGGAAGCAGTTTGTGCATTCATTGCAATGGGCGATCGGCCTCGAACTGTTCTTGATGCTTGACGAACCCGATCGAGTCTTCTTGACAACCGATCATCCAAATGGGGCACCGTTTACCTCGTACCCGCATCTTCTCCGGCTACTGGGTGATCGATCGTTTCGCGAAACGGCGCTTCAAGAGATTCACCCGGATGCCATCGCAGCCACCTCGCTTCTTGGAATGGACCGCGAGTACACGTTGCCCGAGATCGCGACGATGACGCGTAGCGCTCCGGCCGAAATCATGGGTTTGGTTGATCGAGGAAACCTCGCGTCGGGTTCGGTCGCGGATTTAGCGATCTATCGATTGTCCAACAATCTTGAGTCAATGTTCAGCAATCCGATCCACGTGTTTGTTAAAGGAAAACGCGTGGCGGGCTCAGTCTCCGATGATGAGCTCTCGGTGGATGTCGCGAAATTCACGGAGCGGCATGAAACCTTGGTTGCAGATTTACCATCCGCGGATCGCGAATGCTTCGAGCGTCGCTACCAAGAGCATGCCACCTTCGACATGAGTGAATTGGAAATCTCGAAAGATGAATTCACGTCAGTCGTCGGGTCGGACATCACGTATGTCCCCACGAGTTCGCGAACCGCATAAAGTAAGCTCCATTGGAAATTCAGTCGGTCATCATTGATGAGACGTTCGCGGAAGCCTTCGACATGAAGGCTACCCGCGTCATCATCACTGCGATGGACTCGCATTGGGCTCTGCAAGCCGCGACGGCCATGTCCGGTTTTGGGACCAGCGTGATCGATTGCAAATTGGAAATCGATATCGAACGACCGCTCGACGCCGGTGAAACCCCCGACGGGCGTCCTGGCTATTCGATTCTTGGGTTCGCAATGGGTGGTGGCGATCTCGAAAAGCAGATCATCAAGCGTGCCGGTCAATGCGTGCTTACCTGCCCGACCACGGCGCTCTTTGCCGGTTTGGACGACGGCATCTCGAAAAGAATCGGTCTGGGAAAAGCACTACGTTTTTTCGGCGACGGACATCAGATCAGCAAATGGATCGAGGGGAAACGTTACTGGAGAATCCCGGTCATGGACGGCGAGTTTATTTGCCAACATGACGCAGGACGCGTCGATGGGATCGGCGGTGGCAACTTCCTGCTCGTGGCCAAGAATATTCAGATCGCCAGCGAAGCAGCGCGGCTCGCTGCCGAGACGATTGCGCAATACCCAGATGTGATTGCGCCTTTCCCCGGCGGCGTCGTGCGAAGCGGTTCGAAAGTCGGTTCAAAGTACGCGAGCCTGATCGCGTCGACGAATGACTCGTATTGCCCATCGCTTCGCGGGCTATTCAATTCGAACTTGGAATATCAAGACAATGCGGTTCTGGAGCTTGTGCTTGACGGTTTGACTTTCGATGCGATTTCCAACGCGATGAAGGAAGCGATCCTGGCCATTTGCCATCGATTCGGTGGGAAAGGCCTGCTGCGGATCACGGCAGGAAACTATGGAGGCAAACTCGGCCGGCATCATTTTCACCTCCATGAGATTCTGGCGTCATGACCGCCTACCGATTAGAGCTTCGTGCACCGATTTCAGAACCGGTTGATGCATCTGAAATCTCATTCGAGAACTTCGCCGAACGCTCGATCGAGCAAATTCGTCGAATGACGATACTCGTTGATCAGCGTCAAAGGTCAATTGCCGAGGTCTTTGAAGTCACGAAAGCCAAAAGCGAAAAAGACCGAATGGTCGTTGAAGGTGACCTCAGGAATGTGCACGGACTTGCGTCGCGGCAGAGTTCAGGTCGGTGGCACATTTGCGGTGACGCCGGAGACAACGTCGCGGCGGGAATGGAGGGCGGCGAACTTTTGGTCGAAGGCAACGTCGGTGACTTTCTTGGCGGACCATTGCCAAATCGAAAGGCCGGGATGTCTGGAGGAATGATCCATGTGATGGGTAGTGCAGGTCACTACGCGGCGCACCGCATGCGACGCGGGACCGTTCTGGTTGATGAAGCTATCGGATCCAACGGCGGCACGTCAATGATCGCGGGAACGCTGATGGCACTTCGATGTGGGCAAAAGCTGGCCGCGGGTATGCGGCGCGGGACCATCATCCTCCGAACGCTTCCTCGCGAGACGATCGAAGCATCAACACACTTTTCGCAACCCCATCGCTTCCTCGCGGACTTTCTTCGTCTCTATAAACGTGAAAACACGGCTCGCTTTGTTGCACCGTTCATCGGAAAACTCGTCGAACGCGTTCGCGCGGATTTTACGATAGGAGGGCAGGGGGAAATCCTCTACGGAGACTCTTCCTGACGCGTATACACGGCGGGATAGACGAATTCAGGCTCACGATGCGGAAGAAGGTAAGCGACTGTTTCTGTGATCGCTTTCCCGTTGTCTTCGAGACGGAAATCCAGTTCGACTGGCGCCTCTTCATGTGGCGTGATCGTTGCCGATAATCGAACGCCTGATTCGACCGGTGAAAGTCGTTGGGCAGTGATGGTACCTCGAACCGCCGATGATCGAATCTGTAGCTCGGAGAGTTGTTCAGGATCAGACGGCGTTTCAAAGTCCAGTTCCAACTCGATGCTATCGGCGCGGTGCTGGACGCGTAGATCCACGAGTTTAGCAAGTTCCTCATGCGCGCTTGGGTCGCCCGCAAAGAACTCAATCGTGTATTGCAAGGCTCGGCTCTCGCCAGCTTCCGGCATTTTATTCGGAACAAAGTACGCACCGATGCTATCGATTCCCTCATGAGCCCCCGGCAACTCGAGTAACTCGATACGCCCGTCCTGCCATTGGTTGTTGGAATGAAGCGAATCCTCACTTGGTCCATTCTTGGGTGTTACCCAGAGGCTGGGTCGTTTGTGGTAGAGAGCGTTGCTGTCGCGAAAACTTTTCGCCTCGCGGTCACGCTGAATCAACCCGAATCCACGAAGGTTCTGGACCGGGATCGATGAAACTGAGGGATAAGACTGTCTCGCTAGCGGACGCCATCGCCAATGATCATTCTGTTGAATCAGCAATCCATCCGAGTCATGAACGGAGGGCCTCGCGTCAAGTTTTGGTGGAGAGAGTCCGTCGCCCCACATCCACATGCTCGTCAGCGGCGCGAAAGCGAGTTTCCCGGGTTGGCGTCGGAAATGGAGCTCGCACTTCACGTCGACGATTGTCTTGTTTGCGAGCGGAACGATACGGAACGCGTATGCTCCCGCAACGCTCGGGCTGTCCAATAGCCCCAAAACCTTAAGCTCTTGTTGGTGCTTCGTCGGCTTCTCAATCCAAAATGCCCGAAACCTTGGGAACTCCTCGTCCTTGTTCATCGCAATATCGATTGCCAATCCACGTGCGGAGGCTCCGTACACACCATCAGCATGGCAGGCGCGAAAATAGCTCGCTCCAAGGAACGATAGAATCTCGCCGGCATCGGAGCGGCCTGGAAATCGCCCGAGGATCTTAAGCCCTGCGTGTCCCGCTTCCTCGTGTTTCAGTTCCAGGTCTCCGAATTCGAAGTCATCGATGGAGAATGGAATTTGCTGTACGGAGGATTTGGATCGATCCAGGACAAAGAGTTCGACTCGATCCCGCTGAACAAAGCCCTGATGGTACGACTGCAACCAAAATGGTGATTCATCTTCTTTCCAGATGCCTTGCTCATCTCGAAAACGAATCTTGATGTACTGGTCGTAACTGAGCTGTGACAGTTCCGCCGGCGCCGGTTCGGCCGGATGGTACGGATGTGCTGAAAGCTGCTTTGCGAGTCTCGTCAAGTCTTTGAATGAACGCACGGACTCATGTACAGCCGGTTCTT
>JBCCOI010000401.1:0-7144 GCA_039025515.1 Planctomycetota bacterium | reverse complement strand
TATTCTCGTGGATGTTCACGCCGAAGCGACAAGCGACAAACAGTGCTTGGCCCGGTTCCTTGACGGCCGCGTGACTGCGGTTTTGGGAACGCATACTCATGTTCCTACAGCGGATGCTTGTATTTTGCCCGGGCAGACGGCGTTCCAATGTGATGTCGGTATGTGCGGGCCCTATGAGAGCATTATCGGGCGCGACATCGCTCGAGTGACCCACACGACGCGAACGGCGGAGCCAACACACTTTCACGTCGCCACCGGGGATGTCCGGCTCTGTGGCGTCATTATCGAAAGCGACGCAGACGGCAACGCGACCGAGATCGACCGTTTTGAAGAGAAGGTTGTCGTTAGCTGATGCGACCCTCGGCACGCCGCTGCCTTCTCTGTTGCCATCTTGCCATTAGCGGCTGGAGGACGACGGTCACCAAGATGATTGCTCCACCGGTGTAAAAACCGGATCCAAGTGTCTCGTGGTCGCTAAAGAAGAGCACACCCAAGGAGATCCCGTAGACGGGTTCCAAGTTGTTGGCAAAGTTGATCGTGAAGACGCTCAGCGAACTCAGTAGTTGCACGTACATGCGATAAGCCAACAAAGTACATGCCAGCACCAAGATCGTCATCCAAAACCATTCTTGCAGGGTCGGCCACCAACGATTCGAAGCCAAGTTGACGTCGAAAATCGGCATCACCAACATCGCGAGTGCGCAGAACACCGCCGCACCGAACATCTCCCACATCACGATTTCTTGCGAATCCGCGTGGTCGGACAACATCCCATTGAAGATCGAAAAAAGCGTGGCGAGGATCGCACCCACGATCGCGACCGCGAGTCCCCGATGGAACGCGCTTTCTGTGTGAAAGATCAGAAACACCGCGTACACGATGACGCAACCGAGGACCGCATTGAGCCATTCGAATCGGCACTTCCGATTGAGAAGCGGTTCGAAAATCGCCGTCCAGAATGAAATCGTCGCCATCCCGATCATGCAGATGGAGACATTTGCGATCTTTACGGCAATGAAAAACATGATCCAGTGGAAGCCCAGAATCGCGCCGTTGCCGAACAGCCCCCATTTCGTGCCCCGCGAAATATCGGGTGAGTTACCCAGAAACGCGAACAAGATCAGCGAGGCAGCCGCACTTCGGTAGAACACCAACTGAGTCGCGCTGAGTTCAATCATCACCCCCAAAACTGCCGTGAACCCCCACAGAGCGATCACGCAGTGAAGCTGGAGGAAATCACGCATGGAAAGTCGGAGGATTGCGAAACGACGTTGGCTGCATCAACATAGAAATCGGTCGACCGAATAACGAAGTCTCGTGTGGCTCCAAGAATTGGCGTGAGAGAATAGCTTCCCCGTGATAGTCACCATAGACGGCCCCGCTGGTGCCGGAAAAAGTAGCATCGCCCATCAGGTGGCCGAACGTCTGGGATTCGAGTTCCTCGACACCGGAGCGATGTATCGTGCCGCGACGTTGGCGGCCATGCGGGCGGCGGTTGACCTCAATGACGCCTCCGCTGTGGCCAATCTGGTTGCCAAGATTTCACTCCGCTGGGATGACCCGCGGATTTTGCTCGACGGCGAAGACGTGACCTCCCTGATTCGAACACCCGAAGTCACCAAATCGATCCGCTACCTTGCGGACGTACCCGAAGTCCGTGCGCAGCTTTCGCATCAGCAGCGTCGCATCGCTGCCGATCGCGATATCGTCACCGAAGGCCGCGACCAGGGCGCCGAAGTGTTTCCAGATGCCGAATGTAAAGTGTTTTTGACGGCATCACCCAACGAACGTGCACGCCGCCGCCAAAAGCAACTCGCCGATTCCGGGAACGAAGTCACGCTCGATGAGATTTTGGCGGCGCAGAATCAGCGAGACCTCGAGGACCGAATGCGAGACGTGGGTAGGCTACGGGCTGCCGAAGATGCGGTGGTGGTCAAAACCGACGGCATGTGCCCCGACGAAGTTTTGCAAACGATCGTGGACCTCGTTCACAGCCGCGTTCCGCGTTGACATCGCACGAACAATGGAAGCGACCGAAGATCGGTTTCGGTTCGCGTTTCGTATGCATTTCGTCGGAGGAGTCTTGATGGCAGTTGCAACTTGGAATGGCGCGGTAATCGCCAAAAGTGATCAGACCGTGATTGTGGAGGGAAACCATTACTTTCCGGCAGACAGCGTCGACGCGTCACTGCTACGTGACAGCAGTCACCAAACGACTTGCGGCTGGAAGGGAACGGCCAGCTATAAGACGATCGAAGTCGATGGCCAGAAGAACGAAGACGCGGTCTGGTATTATCCGAACCCAAAACCGGATGCATCACACATTCAAAACTACTTCGCTTTTTGGAAGGGCGTTCAAGTGGACGGAGAAGCCGGCACGGATCAAACTCCCGACGGCGCATCTTGCGAAACCTGATCTTCGCCATTCTCGGCCGCAGTCTTTCCATCGATCTTGTTCCAAGCGGCAAGTGTCGTAGGTAGGTAGATCACGCAACAAAGCCATTCCACCGTCGTCCATTGGCTGTAGCGACGATGTCCGGCATCAAAAGACTCGCGGTCGGTGACGTCAAGCGCCGAAGCGTCGATGACTGCATCCAGCTGCAGGTGCGTCGCATACAGGACAGCGATCGAGACGAGCAGGACGCCGGAGCAGGTCAATAAAACAAGGCCAGGCTTTCCTGCGGTCTTCAATACCAACCACGAGTTGGCGAGCATCATCAAGCCGGTGAGCACTCCCAGCACTTGCAAGACGTTCGTGACCTGCTGAGTAACCAATCCGCTCTCGAATGGATCACTGAGCAGCCTCGTTGAGATGGGAACGACGAAGCCTGTATAAAACGTCAGCCCACCCCAAAGGAGTGCGAAAGCAAACAGGAGCAGGCTGCGAAGAAACCAGGTCATGGACAGGCGGCAGGCGTCACGTTGGTGGTGTGCAAAACTCATCGAAATTCTACATCCCGATTACAGAGACCATCACCGCGTCCCGCCGGCGGTTCTCAAAGTCGTCTCAATGAAATTTGATCCTGCGTTTCCTATCCGAAATACTTGCGATCACGTGCTATTTGTCAGAAAGTGACGGAAATTCGGCAACTTGGTGTGTCCACCCGCGACAACGGGAACACGTCCAACTCCGTTCCCTCTCTTCCGGATGAACCGTCATGAATGTCACGAAATTGGTTGTTCACCACTCGGCAAGCCCGCGCGATACCACCACGGTGGCCGACGTCAGTCGTTGGCATCGCGAACGAGGCTTCTCGCAAATCGGTTATCACCAGCTGATTCTGTCCAATGGAACGGTTCAAGCCGGTCGTCCGGAATCCATCATGGGCGCACACGCTCTGGGCGCGAATCAAAATTCGTTGGGCGTGTGCTTGATGGGCAATTTCGAGAACGAGACCCCGACGGCCGCACAGATCAGTTCGCTCGTCTCCGTCTTGCAGCGATGGACCCGTGAGCATCGTCTGCCGACCACCAGCATCTACGGGCATTTCGACGTTCCCGGCGGGAAAACGGCAACCGCCTGTCCGGGACGGAACCTCAAATCGCAGATGCAAAACGTGAAGCTTCAGGTCGGTCAGAACGCACCTAAGTTCACGCTCGAGACCAAGGTGCAAGATCCAAATCTTCGTCGTGCGTTGCGCAAGGCACTCGACGATGATGCCCGACTCAGCTTTAGCGAAGTCCAAGATTTGATCTTGGCCATCAGCAACGACAATAGTATCAGCCGCCAGGAGCTAGTGGATCTGCAAGCGATTCTTGAGAACTCACGATCGATGGATCATCGAAGCCGACAACTGGTTGAGAATTTCCTTACCGTGAATCCGACGCCCACACCCGCACCGACGCCGACGCTCGGCGAAGGTCAGTTGACCGCGAATTTCCGCCTTTCGGAGTTCGGCTGCCGTGACGGAACGCCGGTTCCCTCCTCGATGCGAAGCAACGTTCAGGAACTAGCGAACAACCTTCAAGAGCTTCGTGGCACGATCGGCAAGGCGATTCACATCAACAGTGGCTACCGAACACCGACGTACAACAAGCGCGTCGGCGGGGTCTCGAACAGCCAGCATTTGTACGCGAAGGCGGCGGACATTCGAGTCAGCGGAATGAGCCCTTCGCAGGTCCACTCGCAGATTCTTTCCATGATCGGCGACGGGAAAATGAAGCAGGGAGGACTGGGACTCTACAACTCGTTCGTGCACTATGACATACGCGGCACGGCCGCCCGCTGGTAGCCGCCCGCTGTAGCCCCCCGCGGCCGCCAGAAATTCCGCGACGCGTCGTGGGAGTCGCCACAAAATCCGGTTCAGCCTACCGCCACCTCGCGGCTTCTGCTATCGTTGCGGGCCGCGCCGGGCAGCGCAGCTCGTTGTCAGTAATCGTCTTCAATGTTCCTTGTTTTCCCGAATCTTCTGACCAGATCCGATGGCAAAGCCACACCACAAAGTTAAGAAGGCCAACCACGGCCGTCGCCCCGCAAATGCAAAGGCTCGCAAGGCAAAGCGCAAGAAAATCAAGACTTGAGCGTCCGTCGCCGGTGTCCCGAAAGGGACGCCCCCCAGCCCGGTGAGTTCACGAGAGCGTTGTGCCCAAAAACGAGTTCATTGTCGATCTTTCGCTGCTGAATGCTGATCAGCCGATCGCCGATCTTGAGACGATCCGCGGATTCAATCCCCAGCGCGACGAGATGGAGCATCTGACGGGAATCCTCTATGAGGATTTGGATTCGCTTCGCTGCGCCGGTTACAAAGACGTCTCACATGAGGAATTCTGGTGCCGCGGCCACATGCCCGGCATGCCCGTTATGCCCGGGGTCATCCAGTTGGAGGCTGTCGCACAGCTCTCCAGTTACTTTGCACAAAAGTATGATCTCCTCGGAGCCGAAATGGTTGGCTTCGGCGGCGTCGATGGTGCGAGGTTTCGGGATGTGGTTGTTCCCGGTGACCGTCTTGTGCTGATGATCAAGCTCACCCGCGCACGGCGTGGACGAATGATCGTCGCGGATTTTCAAGGCGTCGTGGGAGACAAGCTGGTCGTCGATGGCGTTGTGCGTGGAATCCCGCTACCCGTACAAGCCGTCAAAGACTATCTGGCCGATCGTGCCGCGCAGAACTCGGTCAAGAGTTGAACTCTGTCGATTCGTTTCCGCAAACCGGCCGCGTCCTGGCGGTTGATTACGGGACAGTTCGAATGGGTTTAGCCGTTTGTGATCCTGATCGCCGTTTGGTGAGCCCAGTCGAGGTTTACCAAGTCAAGTCGCAAGAAAAAGACGCGGCTTACTTCAACGAGCTCGCTCGAGCCGAAAGAATTCGAGGCATCGTGGTGGGACTTCCGATCCATTGCGACGGCGGGGAAAGTCAAAAGAGTCGTGAAGCGAGAGCGTTCGCAAGCTGGCTTCACGATACAACCGGCATCGCCGTTCGGTTGTTCGACGAACGATTTTCAACGGCACAAGCGAAGGAGCGACTTCGTGATGGACAACGGCTTTCACGGCAAAAGGTGAAGCGCAAGCTGGATGCGGTGGCCGCGATGGTCTTGCTGGAGTCGTTTCTGGAGTCACAGCGTTACCACGGCCACGTTCCCGGAGAGCCGATCGACCGAGAAGATGCGGCGGGTGAAATCGGCGATCGCTCCTTGGAAGACTGATCCCAAATCAATCATCGCGGCTCGATTGATTCGATGAAGCGGTGCGGCGCACCGTCAGCTCGATCGCCGTCATCAGCGCCTTTGCCTTGTTCATTGTCTCATCGTATTCGGCGTCGGGATCGCTGTCGGCGACCACGCCGCAGCCGGCTTGAAGGTAGACCGTTCCATCTTGAACGACCATCGTTCGGAGCGCGATGCAGGTGTCCATGTTGCCGCGGTAATCCACCCATCCGACCGCGCCGGCATAAGGGCCGCGCCGGTGCGGTTCGATCGAATCGATGATCTCCATCGCGCGAACCTTCGGTGCGCCGGACACCGTCCCGGCGGGCAATGCAGCCTTTAACGCATCGAATGCATCCAACCCTTCGCGCAGTTTGCCTTGCACTTCGCTGCTGATGTGCATCACGTGGCTGTATCGTTCCACCACCATCACTTCGGTCAGCTCGATCGTTCCGAACTGGGCTACGCGACCGACATCGTTGCGACCCAGATCCACCAACATCACGTGTTCCGCACGCTCTTTCGGATCGGCAAGAAGCTCTTTCTCCAGATCCCGGTCCTCTTTTTCTGAACCGCCCCGGCGACGAGTTCCCGCGAGCGGCCGCACGGTGACAACCGAGTCCGCAACACGACACATGATCTCTGGAGAACAGCCGACCAAAGTTGCGTCGGGCGTTCGCAGATAGAACATAAACGGACTCGGATTGACGACTCGCAGGGAACGATAGATTTCGAGCGCGTCCGCATCCGTCTGTACGGATAAACGTTGGCTGGGAACCACCTGGAAAATGTCGCCGGCGCGAATGTATTCGACGCAATCCTTCACGGCTTGGCCGAACGTTTCGCGCGTAAAGTTCGACTCGAACTCAAGCTTGCCTTGCTTCGCATCGTTCATCCATCCTTCGACATCCCATACGTCGGGACCCGAGTTCTCTTCCTCGACGGAGGTCGAAAGCGTTTTGACCGTTTGCTCCAAGTCACGTTGAGCGACTTGAAACGCTCTTTTTGCTGTTTCCGCATCACGGACTTCGCGACAATCCAGTAGGACAACCACCGTGATCGTCTTGTCGACATGATCGAAGACGCACAAGTTGTGATAGAAAGCGAAATCGAGATCGGGCAAGTTTCGATCATCCAACGGCGCGTCGGGTAGATTTTCGACATAGCGGACGACGTCGTACCCGGCGTAACCGATCGCACCACCGACAAAGGGCGGCAGAGAGTCGACCGACGCCACCGATTTTTGAAAGTACGCACGGAAGGCACTGAGTGGATCAGGATCATCAAACTGCTCCACGACCACTGGATCTTGGCCAGTGAGGTCCTGTACGGTGACTTTCTCGCGGATCGCCGAGAATCGAAGAGTCGGTGACGCCGCGAGGATACTGAATCGGCCCACTTTCTCGCCGCCGATGACACTCTCGAATAAGCAAGCTCCGCCTCGCGCGCGAGAAGACCCGTCGACATTTCGATCCAAGCGGCGAAATGCGGTTACCGGAGT
>JBCCOI010000400.1:0-7179 GCA_039025515.1 Planctomycetota bacterium | reverse complement strand
GTCGACGTCTCGGTCGCCATCGCTGTCGCCGTAGAGCCTGAAGAAGCTGTCGACCACGTCTCCACCGGCCGTCCCGTCTCGATCGCCGTCGAACGCATTACCGGCCCGATCACGAATCTTGTCTGAGAGAACGTTCAGGCGGTAGTCGCCGTCGATCAACGATCCGCTGGCATCCACTTGGTCTCCACTGAAGGTGAGTACGGCGCGAGTCTTGCCATTGACGATGGACAAGACCGGAGCCGCCAGCGTCACGACGGTGCCGTCACTGGTCGTGAGCAAAAATGCGTCAGCATCGACGACGACTTCAGAATCAAAGTCAACCGTGACCGATCGAATCACACTTCGCTGATCCGATCCGTCTTCGAATGCAATCGATTCTACTTGAGGGCCAATGTTGTCGACGGTGAAGGTTTCGTCGATCGGCGGTTCGGCAGCGACAATCTGGTTGCCTGCTCGATCGGTGATGTCCGACGATGGGGAAATGTCGATGCCGACTTCGCCATTGAATGTCGCCAAGTCACCACCTGAAACGATGATTTTGTATAGCGAACCAAACTCCAAAACGACTTGCGTGACAGTGGCTGTGGTTGCCCCAGCGACTATGAAATCACTTATGTCGACGTTCTCCAGTTGCTCCCCGGAGGGCGTTGCTCGAAACACGAGCACATCCGCGTTAGTGGACTCAGCCAGCGGATTCAGACGAGTCAAACCGGTGAAAGTCGGTTGCACATTATCCACGCTGTAAGACTGCCTAAGGTTTTGCACCAGATTGGTTGGATCTCCCTGTGCGTCGGTTACAGCATGGCTCGGTGCAACACCGACTTTCACCGATCCGTTGAAGTTTGGAAGATCACCGCCTGACACCGTGAGTTCATACTTCAATCCGTTGAGGCGCGAAACGTTGGTTACTGTCGCAGTTGAACCTCCTTCGACAATAAAATCGCTCGCATCAACTCCATTCAACTCCTGACTCACAACCGCCTCAAAAACCAGAGAGTCGGCGTTTGTAAAAGGGTCTACTGATTCGGGTAGCAGAACCTGAAGCGTAGTTGCATTGACATTGTATTGCTCACTAGGGGGACCAGATGGGATGCCGTTCCCGGCGAGGTCCTCAAATGCGTTTACAGCAAAATTAAACGGAATAGTCAGCCGAACGGGTCCGATGTACGAAGCCAGATCGCCACCGGAAACGGTCACGTCATAGGTTCGATCATTGACGGCCAGAAGACTCGTGACCGTTGCAGTCGTCGTACCGAATGGTCCCGTTGACTGAACCAAGAAATCACTTGCTTCGACGCCGACGACATCCTCATTGAAAGTCAAGCGAAAGGTAAGCGAATCCGAGGTGGTATGCAGATCCGGAGGGCTATGGCGGACAAAGGACACGACCTCAGGAGCAATGTTATCGACCGTGTAAGTTTCATCCGTGTTTGGCTCGGCCGTTGCAAACCGGTTTCCCGCGAGGTCAACGATGTTGTTTTCGTTCGAAATGTCGATTCCAACAGTGCCGTTGTAATCGACCAGGTCACCACCGGAAATGGTGATGTCGTAAGTTCGGGCATCGATCGCGTTCACATTGCCAATGGTTGCCGAAGTTGTTGGGTTGGATCCGTCTCCTGAGACCACAAAGTCAGTCGCATCCACTGCGGACACATCTTCGTCGAACAAAGCTCGCAAGACTAAAGTATCAGCTTTGGTATACTCAGAGGTTGGAACCTGCCGCAGGATACTCAACGTCGGTGCTGCGTTATCCAGCGTGTAAGTTTCGTCGATAGCGGGCTCGTCAGTTGGCAATGAGTTTCCAATAGTATCTGTAATGTTGTTCGCAACGGAGACATCCAGCCCGACCGTTCCGCCGTAGCTGGCAAGATTTCCGCCTGAAACAACGATCAAATAGTTGCGGGCGTCGACCATTTCCACGTTGGAGATTGTCGCTGTCGTGACAGGATCTACCCCGGAAACAACGAAGTCGCTGGCACCGACCTCCATCACGTCTTCATCAAAAGTTGCGGCAAAGGTCAACGAATCGGCATTGGTGAATTGCTCTGACGGAGTCTGTCGCGTAATCGAAAGCAATTGGGGATTTACCGTGTCAACCTGGTAGGTTTCTTCTGTTGAAGGCTCCGAATTTGGGAGAGCGTTGCCGAATAAATCGGTGATGTTGTTCGAATTCGACAGGTTGAGCCCTACAACACCGTCGAAGTTGTTCAGGTCACCGCCAGAGACTTCGACATCATAAGATCCGATGCCCACCTGCGTTACCGCGGAAACGGCGGCCGTTGAGTTTCCGTCGACTTCAAAGTCCGTCGCATCGACGCCCGTTACATCTTCATCGAATGTGGCCCGAAAAACGAGCGTCGATGCATTTGTCGTCTCATTGCCGGGTGTCTGGCGACTGAAGCTGTTGAGCACCGGTGCAGTGTTTTCAAGAGAATAGCTCTCATCGATGGAGGGTTCGCCGAGAACCAAACTGAGTCCGGTTAGATCAGCAATGTCGTTTTCGCCTGACAAATTGAGCCCTGCTAATCCTTCGTAGTTGGCCAGAGTCCCACCTTGAATTGTGACGTCGTAGGTTTTTCCATCCACGCTTACTACGGATTCAATCGAGGCGTTGGAGGATCCGTCAACGAGGAAGTCAGCTGGGCTCACGCCGGTGACATCTTCGGAAAATGTTGCCCGAAACGTCAGTATGTCAGCGTTCGTTTTCTCGGACGCTGGATTTTGTCGCGTAATCCTCAGTAGCGTGGGAGCATTGTTTTCGACTGCTCCGATATCAATTCTGTCGATGACACGGTTGAACCCAACTCCCCGTTGGTCATAAAGCGGCACGCCGTTGCTACCACCTGCCACGATCGATTCATCGCCCGAGTTGATTGCAGGCGAATCGAACAGCGGTGCGTGGGTATGAGTAAGACCACCGTTGTCCTGGAGTGGCCCCAGTTTCGGGTCGATGTTCTGTCGATTGTTCGTTCCGTCGATCAAGACGGATTGTGCAAAGAGATTGTGATTGCCCGAGAGAGGAACGTTGAAAAAGGTTCCCCCCACAATCGTGTGGCCAATTGTATAGGAGATATTCTGTCCATCTATACCGTAAATTGCTTGTCCGGATGTTGCGGTGTTGCCAAAAATCGTGCTGTGGTTAAGGCTTACGGCGCCATGATTTAGGATAGCTCCACCGTTGTTGGTTGCACTGTTGGCGGACAGGGTTGAATTCAGGATGGTTAAATTGCGTTCGTTGAAAATCGCGCCGCCCTCCCGTGCTGAGTTGGACGCGACCAAGCTATCGGCCAATTCGAACGAAACAGAGGTGCCAGATCTAACTGCGCCACCGAGCCCGGCTGCGGTGTTGTTCGTCAACGAGGAATTGATGACATTCAATTCTCCAAGAACAGCACTGAAGTTTGAACTGGAAATGGCACCACCATCGGACTGGGTCCAGTTGTGCGTGATGACGCTATCTCGCACAGTCAGGTCTTCGGCAGTGAAAATGGCACCTCCGCTCGTAGTACCGTCACCCCCTGTGAGAATCAAACCAACAATGACAACGCTGCGATTGGCGGATGACAAATCACCATCGAAGATCCTGAAAATTTTCGACCCATCACCTGTTCCGAAGACTCCGTCCGCTCCATTTCCTGCGTCAATCGTGATATCCGGGCGACCATCGTTATTTAGATCACCATCGATGATCAGGTCGCCGCCGATCGTGATTTGGCCCTGGGTCACGTCAATCGTTTGATCCCGCAAGCTATCAGCGAAGGTAATGGTGTAGCTACCATTGAGCATCGACACCCTTTCGATGGCCTCGCGGAGTGACAAGTCACCGTTGGAGTAGTTTCCATCCGATTCATCCACCCGGTTATCCACCGTGGTAATATTGCTGTAGGTGAAAGTAGCGCCGCGGATTCCGGACGAAGTTTGGCCAAGGACATCTGTAGCTTCCACCCAAATCTGATAATCCTCCGGTACAAAGTTGGCGACATCAAAAGTCAAGGTCCATCGGTTAGTTCCAGCGACCTGAGTGGCAGAAAAATAGGTCTCGCCAGTAGACTGGAAGGCGTTTCCATCCCAAAATCTCGATGCCCCGAGATTACGGATTCCGATCCCAACGGACGTAAGTGGAGAGGCATCGTCGACGGTAACTTCAATGCTGCCAAGGAAATTTGCAGGGTTAACAACGGCATCGACCGGAGAAACCAGCGCCGTGACTGGCGCGAGATGATCGACCGTGTAAGTTTCATCAATCGCCGGCTCAAGGTTCTCCAGCCCGGCACCACCTAAATCGGTGATGTCCTGATCGACTGAAAGATTGAGACTTACTACCGAGTTTAAATCTGCGAGATCACCACCGCTGACAGTGACTAAGTACTCAGAGCCGTTCAAACGAGTAACACCCGTGATGGTGGCTGACGTTCCCGTCACCTCAAAGTCAGCCACATCAACACGCAAGACGTTCTCGTCAAAGGTCGCTTTGAACACAAGCGAATCCGCTTGCGTGTACTGGTCGGTTGGCGTGTGACGAGCAAAGCTCAATACCGTCGGCGGCAACTCGGACTCAAAGGCGCCAATATCAATGGTTCTGACAAGACGCGGAAAAGCCTGACCTCTCTGATCGTACAGGGGGACTCCGTTTTGACCGCTTACCAACGAAGAGTCCCCTGCGTTAATCGCTGGAGAATCCGATGCAGGAGCATGAGTATGAGTCACGCCGCCGTTGTCCTGTAGCGGCCCCAACTTTGGATCGGTATTTTGTAGATTGTTGGTTCCTGTGATTGGCACCGTTGTCGAGAAAAGGTTGTAGCTTCCTGTCGGCTGAGAATTGATATTTGATTGATCAGCGACAATTGAGTGATGAATGTCATAGGAGCGAATCGAGCATAGCCCATCGCAGTTCCTGGTATCACTGTTTCCAAAGATCGTGCTGTGAGAAACGCTAACATCGGTGGTAGACCAGATCCCCCCTCCCCAGTTAGCTTGGTTGCCCGAAAGCGTGCTGTTGATCACATTCAAGCTCCTTTCGAATACGAAGATGCCTCCCCCTCTTCCGCTCGCAAAATTTTGTGCAATTGTGCTACTACTTACTGTTGCCGGCGGATCGCCGAAGGCATAGATACCTCCGCCGGATCGGGCATGATTAAGACTCAAGGTGGAGTCGATCGCACTCAACGTTCCGCCCGCGGAGATCGCGCCGCCTTCGAAAGCACTCGCGTTTCTGGTCAACACCGCGTTCCGCACAGTCAAGTTCTCTACACTTCGGATCGCACCGCCATTGCTGGCAGAGTCTCCTCCGGTCAGTTTCAGACCACGGATCTCGACATTTAAGATAGAAGAGCTATCGTTATCATCGATCTCAAAGATGCGATGGCCATCTGCGGTGTCGAATAAGCCATCGGATCCATTTCCGGCATCGATCGTAATATCCGGACGACCATCGTTGTTGAGATCACCATCGATCGTCAGGTCGCCGCCGATTGTGATTTGGCCACCTGAGAGATTGATGGTCTGGCCGCTCAGGTTCTGTCCGAAAGTGATCGTGTACGGACCGTTCGCCAGGGCCGTCGCGCGCTCAATTGCTTCCCGAAGTGACAGATCACCGTTGGAGAAATCGCCATCGGATTCATCGGCAGTGGTATCGACTGTAATGATGTCTGAGTAGATGAAGTTATTGCTGGCAAGCCCCGAAGTGCGATTCCCCAAACCATCGGTGGCCTCCACCCAAAACTGATAGTTTTGTGGAACGAAGTTGGCAACATCGAAGTTCCAGGTCCACCGGTCCGTGTTGGGGATTTGCGTCGCAGGGAAATAGATTTCACCGTTGCCGAAGTAGTTGGTCCCATTCCAAAATCCTGCAGTTCCAAGATTGCGAATGCCAATGCCAACGGATGCGACCGTAGCAGCATCGGCTATCGAGAATTCGATCGTGCCGAGATAGTTCGCTGGGCTGAGAAACGTACTTGACGGTGACTGTAGCGTAGCGACAGGACCCGTATGGTCGAGGGTGTAGGTCTCATCGGTCGTCGGCTCGCCCGCGGGTAATGCTGTACCGCCTGCATCCGTGATGTTCTGACTTGCAGCCAGATCCAACCCCACAACAGCATCCAAGTTAGCCAGATCACCACCACTGACCGTGATACGGTATTCGCTTGAACTAACTTCGGTAACATCCGTGATCGTGGCAGTGCTTCCCACTACGGAGAAGTCCGCTGCATCGACGCCGGTAACGGCTTCGTCAAAAGAAGCGGTGAAGATCAGCGAATCCGCGTTAGTGATCTGTTCTGTCGGAGTATGGCGAGTGATGCTCAACGTCGGCGGCATTTGAACTTCTATGGCCCCAATATCAATCCGACCACTCTGGATTCGCGCATTGCCATCCAGGTCTAGCAATGGCACGTTGCCTTGTCCTGCAACAGCAGCAGGATCACCGGTGTTGATCAGAATACTTCCAGTTCCCGGTGTCTGATTGCTGGTCAGCTGTGGATCGATTCCGGTGATGGTTCCACCGTTATCGGTGATAGTTGCTCCGCTAGTGTCTTCGATCAGTGAGTAGGTCGATGTGACCGCTCCGAAGAGGTCGTTGTAACTCGGAAAGGTCGGATCACCCTCGACAGTGTTGTCCGCCACAACCACGTGGTCCAGCGTCAGACCGCCGATGGCATAAATCCCGCCTCCAGTACCCGTGTTGCCAGCTTCTGAATCGAACGCATTGTTACCGGCAATCGTGGAGTGACGAATCACAGCGCCACCGCTACTGAAGATTCCTCCACCGCTCGCAGAGCTGTTGCCACCGATTTGGTTGTTCCGGATGATCGAACCGGTCACCAACAGCGGGCCGGTGGAGTAGATTCCTCCACCTGCTATGCCATTTGAAGTGTCATCGTTGTCAAAGATTTCAGAATCGTGGACATTCAGACGGCCACCCTCATTGGCGATTCCTGCACCGCTTCCGCCTTTGACGGAGTTGCGTTGGACACTGACACCTTCGAGCGTCAGATCCTCGCGATTTAGTATTCCTCCACCATTTTGGTTGCCTATATTTGTGCTGCTGAAAGAGCCACCAGAAATACCCATACCCCGGATGGTTACAATCGACTGCCCAGCAACTCCATCGTCGATCTTAAACACGCGTGAATTGCCTGTGGCTCTTACTCGCAGCAAGTCTTTGCCAGGCCCGTTGATCGT
>JBCCOI010000399.1:0-7192 GCA_039025515.1 Planctomycetota bacterium | reverse complement strand
GTGCTGGTGTCACTGTGGGTTGCGACGTAGTCACTCACGCTTCCAAGTAAGACTCGCTGAACCGCAGAATGACCGACAGCTCCTAAGACGACCAGATCAGCTTTGCATTGTTCAGCGATATCGAGAAGTCGTGACGTCGGTGGTCCCACAACGACTCTTCCATGCACCGAATGAACATGATCACGTCTTTCAAGCTTCGCACCAACCTCGTCAACTTCCGTCCGGGCTTCGGATGTCTCCGCATCAATGAATGGCCCCAGATCGAGCGGAAAACCAGTCACCATCGAGTCGACAAAAACGGGCGGCGCAACGATGGAGGCGATCTCAAAATCGACGGGTTTGCGAAGCGGAAGCTGGGACGCAAACTCGAGGGCATTCTTCGACTGTTGTGAATTGTCGTAGGCGAGCAGAATTCTCATTGCAAGGTTTCCTATCTTCGAGTGACGGACGGTATTCGGTTTTGCAACGCGTATGCCATCGACAATTTCCAACACTTACGTGACAACACGCACACTCTGTGGGCGTTCAGATCAGCTCTTCCATTGTCTCGCTCGTTTTGAATCTCTCGAGCAATCGGTAGAGCTTTCGACGGTGGATCCCAAGGTGCCTTGCCGTCTTGGCTTTGTTCCCACCCAGTTTCTCGAGCACCTCCAACACATGTGCTTTCACTAGTGAATCGACCGTGACGTCGGTATCGCCAAGCGTTGGACGAGGCGGACCAGCGGGCCGCGCCGCCATGTCTTGCATTTCCGACCGTTCGACGGTTAAAGAATGGTTTTCGTGACTCTTGATTTCCGGCTGGACTACGATCGCACCGGATGAATCATGCAAACCGGCAATCTCTCGTGGCAGATCGTCCAACGTGATTTCGTTATGGTCGGCAAGGATCGTTGCCCGCTCGATGACGTTGATCAGCTGTCGTACGTTTCCGGGCCAGCGATAACGCAGCATGACGCTCAGGGCATCGTCATCAATTGTCCAATCCCGCGGCAGGAAATGATGCAGCAGTAGAGCGATATCACCCTCACGATCTCGCAGCGGTGGGAGAGCAACCGTCAAGACATTGATTCGGTAGTAAAGATCCTCCCGGAAACGTCCTGCGGCCACTTCGGCTTGCAGATCGCGATTCGTGGCTGCAATCAATCGCACTTTGACATGCCGCTCACGATTTTCTCCGATCCGCCTCAATGATCCGTCTTCCAACACGCGAAGCAGTTTGGGTTGCAGTGACATTGGCAACTCGCCGACTTCATCGATGAAAAGGGTTCCACCGTCGGCAACTTCGAATAATCCGGGCTTGTCGTTTGTCGCTCCGGTAAACGAGCCCTTCTGATGTCCGAACAACTCACTTTCAACCAATTGCTCCGGCAGCGCGGCACAGTTGATCGTGACAAAGGGATGGTCACTCCGATCGCTTTGCTGCTGAATCAATCGAGCAACGACCTCCTTTCCGGTGCCGCTCTCTCCCTCAATCATGACCGGCTTCTTCGTCGGCGCGACCTTTTCAATAATTCGTGAAACCGCTTGAATCGCCGTTGATCGACCGATCATCTTCGTTGCGGGGCGGTGTGATCGAGACACGATGGCTTTCAATTGACTGTTTTCCTTTCGCAATTCGCTGCGTTGTAACGCCAACTGCAGACGATGCTCGAGATCCGTCATCGAGCACGGTTTCGTAATGAAATCGCAGGCCCCCATCTGCATCGCCTGGACGCATGATGGGATCGTTCCTTTACCCGTTAAGAAAACGATTTCCACATCCGTGCCGTCCTCCTGCACCCGCTGCATCAACTCCAGACCAGTCATCGCCGGCATATCAACATCAAAAACGGCCACGTCGAATGACTCTCTCTCCAAGAGTGTCAAAGCCTCCGCACCGCTTGCCGCAGATCGCACGGTGTGCCCATTCCGCTCCATGAACTTTCCACAACTTCTTCGATAGTCATCTTCGTCATCAACGAGCAGAACTTTGATCGCGGATTGGCTCATGAAGTCAACGGGGCTTGGAGTGATAGTGGTTTGTCATAGCCTTCTGCGAACCGGATACCATCAGCATTTGGCTCAACAATCATTGCATTTTGGTGCAAATCGTCACAACCAATGTGCACCATGTCACACCTGAGCCAAAACCGGGTCGTGATCCAGTTGACCGCGCAGTTGCGAATCATCGAAGAAGCGGCGAACACCACGCCACTTCGTGGCCGAAAAGAGAAATTCGGTCAAGCCCGAAGCATTTAGTCAACGAGGCGCGGCTTCAGAAACTCAAGCAACTGCTCCATATCGATCGGCTTGTGATAAATCGCATCGACCTGTGTTTCGAACGAAGGGTCGCGAGATTGGAGGTCCTCAATGCCCACCTTGCCACTAACGATAATGGTTCGCATTGGCCGAGACGTTTCTCTTAATTCCCGCAAGATGCGGCGACCATCTCCGGTTCCCAATTGCAGGTCAACAATGACCACGTCGAATTGATCGCTACACGCCTGGGACAAACCACCGGCTTCCGAATGAGAAATACCGACCCGAATGTGGTTCTGATTCAGAGCTTGCCAAAGCGAATCACAAAACTCGCGATCGTCGTCAACCAAAAGGACCGTGGGCGCTCCACTGACAATCTCCAGTTGAGCGAACAATGCGTCCATGTCGATTGGTTTTCGCAAAACAGCCCAGACCCCGGCATTCAACGCAGCTGCAGCCCCATCACTGCCGGACCAAGCCGTGATCATGATTGCGGCAGTTTGCGGAGAGACCTCCCGCATCTCTCGATAGAGCGATGCACCATCCATCCCTGGCATTTTGTAATCCAAGATCGCAAAATCAAACGGTTGCCGCGTAAGTAGCTGCAATGCCCGGCGCCCGTCCTCGGCTGATGCGGCTTGATAGCCAAACTCGCTCAGAAGCTCGACTAAGCCCGATCGGATATCAGGGTCATCGTCAACAATCAAGATGCGCAGACTTTCGTTGGTGGTTTCACTCACGAGCATCAAGCTTCGTCGAAGAGGGGAATGAAAACATCAAACTCAGTTCCAACCCCCAATTCACTTCGCACCTCCAGACGACCTTTGTTTTTTTCAAGGATCGCAACGCAGATTGCTAGCCCCAGTCCCATGCCTCGCGACTTGGTGGAATAAAGCGGCTCCAGAATGCGATTCAAGTCCTTGGCGGCGATGCCGGTTCCCGTGTCGCTGACGGAAACAACTAGAAAAGCCTCGTGCGTCGATGCACCGACACGGAGCGTACCGCCACCGGACATGGCGTCACGTGCATTGCGGAAGAGATTGCGAAAGACAATGGCAACCTGATTCGGGTCGATATTCGCGGGAGGGTAATCGGTTGAAATGGATTGATCCAATGCAACGTCTGGGGGCATCTTGATGGACCGAAGTACGTCGCCCACGACCAACCTGACGTCGCATTTGCAAACACGAGGCTCGGGAAGTCTGGCAACATCAGCCAGCGCGGTAACCACGTTGTCCACCATCGAAATTTGCCGCTCGATACGGTCTAGATGCTCATTGACCTTTTCGGGAGTTGGGTTTTTGGCCCGCTTGAGAAAAAACGCGGAGGTTCTCATAACGCTTAAAGGATTTCGGATCTCATGAGCAATCCCACCCGCGACCTGCCCCAAGGTTGCCAACTTCTCCGCCTTGACCAAGTCTGCTTGCGCTTCCCGCAATTCCGCAGTTCGCTGACGAACCTCTTCCTCGAGCCGATCATTCAATACCGCCAAACGCTCTTGCGTTTCTTTCAGATTCGTGATGTCGTGAATGATCCCTGCGAAAAGCCTTCCGTCCAGGGAACCAACCTCACTGACCGATAGTTTGATCGGGAACACCGTCCCATCTTTTCGCATCGCTTGCACCTCACGTCCGATGCCGATGATCTTTGCATTCCCCGTTTCAAGGTATTGGCTCAGGTATCCATCATGATGCTCGCGGTCGGGTGAGGGCATCAACACCTGCACGTTCTGGCCGACAAGCTCGGAGCTTTGGTATCCGAACATCCGTGTTGTAGCCTCGTTGATTAATTGAATCACGCCACGTTGATCAATCACGACGATTGCATCGACGGCTGTCTCGAGGATCGTGGCAAGAAGGCTCTCGGAATGTTGGTCCAAAGTCAGCTACTCCGATACAAGCGGCAAGCGAATTTGCAAGGTCGTTCCCTGACCGGATGCTTGCCCATTCGTTTTTCCAATTTCGATTGTGCCGCGATGAGCCTCGATGATTCTTTTGCAAATTGCCATTCCCAGGCCGGTGCCCGTTGGCTTGGTTGTGTAGAACGCTTCAAAAAGTTGACTAGCTTGCTCGTCATTTAACCCCGGACCGTTGTCAGAGATGGTCACGTCAAGCATTGATGAACTGCAAGTGCAACAAATGGTGACCTGCACCGGGTCTTGGGCAGCGTCTAACGAGTTCGTGAATAGGTTCCTGAAGACCTGTTCGAGTCGAGGGATGTCGATGGCGCATTGATGGTCATAGAGGCTACCCATCTCCACCAACTTAGCGTCTCGGCTGCGGTACGCCCCGTGCCTTACGTCACCCCACGCGCGTCGCCAAATCTCCGTCAGATTTGCGAGTTGCGATTGGGTCTGAATGGGTGCCGCATACGCCCGAACATCTTCAAGCAGTGTACTGAGGTCATTCGCAGCTCGCTGGATAGCGCCCACCTCTTCTTTGGCATCGGCATCCTGACCGAAGTCATACTCGAGCACGTCCGCCGCCGCCTTGATGCGTTGAATTGCATTACGACTTTCATGCGCGAGCGCTGCGACGGTCGTCCCAATGGCCGCTAACCGGTTGGCTCGCAGAGCACGTTCATTCGCTTCTTCCACTTCCGATATATCCACACCGATCGAAAGAAGAAGATTGGGCTCTCCGTTTTCATCCAGCAGTTTATTATTGGACCATCGCACCGACCTTGCGGAGCCATCCTTGCAACAAACTCGGTTTGTAATTCCCCGCAAGAATCCGTTCCCGATCGCTTGCTGAAAAACCTCACCAAGCCAGCCGTGGTCTTCTTCGAAGATGCACTTTTCAAACCATAATTCACCAACCAGGTCCGAATCCGCCCAGCCAGTCAGCTCAGAAAAATAGCGGTTGCAACGTACCACTCTTCCGTCGAAGTCCAAAACCAAGATGATTGCTTCGGCTGTGTCCGCCAAACGTGAGCTGAACAATAGCTCACGCTTCAATTTGAGTTCGGTTGTGCGTCGGTCGACCAAACGGTTGACCCGCGCTATCAAATCCTCAGGCATGATCGGCTTGATGAGGTAGTCAGCGATACCTCCGCGAAACGACTGGATCACCGCCTGCATGTCGCTGTAGCCAGTGACCACCACGATGTCCGAGTTGCTCGCTGCACCGACGAGCTGATCCAGATGGTGTTCAATCATTCCATCAGGAAGGCGACGATCCGTAATGATCAAGCCAAAATCCTGGTCGCGCAGGGCTACAAGCGCAGATTCAAGATCTGAAGCTACCCGAACGGTGAATCCCTCCAATTCCAATGCGTCCACCATCGATGCGGATGCATCGTCATCGTCTTCGATAACAAGGATCTGATTGAGAGTGGGCATTGACGCGGCACAGGAGCGGCTAGGCCTTCATCGTAGCATTTGCAGTCGAGTCGTATCAGGACCGATGAAGGCAGGACTGAAGAATGCTCCGAAGTCACCTGCCCAGTGCCGAGAACGGTTTTCCCGTTCGCTCACGAACACTATAGCATTGTCGAAGCGAAAGCAGTCCGACCGCGCCCGAAAGGTTTCTTGAGCTGTGCCCCATCGCACGGTTTCACCAATGATTAATCGGACATCGCAGTTGCAAGAAGAATGAGACCAACACACGGCAGGTCTTGAGAACGCTCGTCGTGTGTAGCATGCCGATCGTAACGAAACCCTGGTCAAGGGTTCTCATCCCAACTGGTTTGAAATCTCTGATTCCACTCTTTTTTCTCGCGTTCAAGCGATGCGTTCGCTGCTTCTGCCGCTGAAATCTGCTCGGCGATAAAGTCTCGCCCTCGAAGCATCGAATCGGCGGCTTTGAGAACGGACTTCCGAAAATCAAATCGTCCATAGCCCGGCTGCTGAAAGACGACCTTCCTCGAATCGTCGATGACAGCGCAGATTTCACTATAGGCATAGCGTTCTGCCTGCAACAACCTCTTGTCGCTGTAGTTCAAGGCGGCGAACAGCCTTGGCCTCACTTCAGTCTCCGCATTTTCGAGCTTGTCTGTATCAACAGCGGCTTGGAGGATGCTTTGCACTTCCGCCTTGCCCTGATTGCCGACATCCAAGTAGATCGCAAAGGTTTGAATTTTATCAGCCCCATACCTGTTTTCAGCCGCGGTCACTTCATTCCAATACTGGTGGAATCGGTCTTCGTCGTGCCACAAGAACAGGACCGCCGGTTTATCGCCTAACAGCACATCCGAACTGATCGATGTGCCATCTTGATCGATCACCGTGAACTGAGGGAGCTGAGAGCCAACGAACTTTGGCAACCCTCGTTTCGGTGCGTATGCCATATCGCTCATCGCCGATACAAGCGGCTGATTGGGCATGGTCAATCTAAACGAGTCTCTGGTCACTCCCGAATTGAATCTCCAGTTCTTAAACCTCCACTCAGTGTCCAGCGACCTCTCCTTATTGGCGGGGTCATCCATCTTGTAGGGAGCCGGATAGAACCTGTCTCCATCCCGAACCATCATGAGGGGAACGGGATACTGGCCGGTCGCGATGAAGAAGTGCAATCGTTTGTAAACCGACCCCGGGGGGAAACTCAGTATCACGTAGTCGACATTGAGGCTTCCGAATTTTCTAGTGCCGCCGTAGCGAATCGAACGTCCGCCAAGAAACTGCGTTAGAGCCTTTGGGTCGAACATCGAAAGAACCTCACGCGGGTTTACGAAGTAGTCCCAGCCCCACGCGGTCCCTTCCTGACGAAGCAGATCTGGCAGGTTGCCAGCAGCCTGTTCAATGTAAGCGGTCCCATTAAAAACTCGAAGAAGATACTTTCCATCGCAACCGATCTCCCATCGGTACTTTGCGTCCCTTTCACGTGTGCACGATGCTTTGATCAGGTTTGGTTTTGCGAAGTCGAATTGAAATGTCTCGAATGCGTTCTTTCCCGTCGCTACCGTACCCATGGTTTCCTGCTGATTCAGTTCATACTCCAAGGTAAAACTGGCGGAG
>JBCCOI010000398.1:0-7227 GCA_039025515.1 Planctomycetota bacterium | reverse complement strand
GTCGACGGCGGATTCGCACAGGTCGAGGCGAACGTCGTGAGTCTGCTGACGGGACGCTCGATTGCAGTCGACTTGCTGGACGTCGGCGAGGCCGAAAAAGCTCTCGAAGATGCACTGCAGCTGCCCGCCAACTCCCCGGAGCTGGCTCAAATCAAGGAAACGGCGGTCCGGCGTGCACGCGCACAGCTTCGCTCGGCGAAGTAGACGACCGGTACGCGTGCCGTCTCTTGGGTCATGGACTGGGCTCAGCGGGACCGGTGGCTCCGCAAGTTTGGATCGCTGATTTCGCCTCCATCAGGTGGGCGCGTCGGGGCTGGCGACGTCTCCAGGAAGAGGCTCTCCGTCGACCGTCATCAGGCGGGGTGCACTGAGATTTGTAGAGACCAAGGGCCGCCGAGACAAAGTTGTCGCGCCCCCGGATGCCAGAGTTTTCTGCCTTCGATGCATCCGTTGGATTATTCTTTTGGCCTTCGTCCGATCGTCACTATTTCGAGCATTGATCTATGCGAGCTTCTGCGTTTGTCGCCTGCCTTCTCTGTGTTCTAACCGCCACCGCCGGGGCGGCGCGTGCCGATGATCAACTCGATTCTTTGCGCAAGGTTTGGCAGACCATCCAAGACTTTCACTGGGATCGAGAGCTCATCGAGGAAAAGTGGACGCCGATCCTACCTGAATTTGAGGCAAAGCTTACGAAGACGGAATCCGTGGACGAGGCCCGCGAAGTCATGCAAGCGATGATCGGCCGGCTCGGTCAATCACACTTCAGCATCATTCCCTCCAGAGTTTACGATCGGCAGAAAGAGCTTGGCATCGAAGAGGGAAGCGGAATGCTCGGCCTTCAAGTTCGCTTAGTCGAGGACCAACTCGTCGTTGTTCGAGTCGCCGACGACAGTCCGGCTTCGAAGGCGGGGATCAAGGTCGGAGATCAACTCACTCAGATTCGATCAAAGCCATCGGATGAGATCATCAAGAAAGCAAGCGAGCAAGCGAAATATAAGGCCGGACGACCGGAGACATTTGTCGGGTTGCTTTCCGAAGCCATGCTGGGAGGTTCTGTCGGGAAGAAAGTCCCGCTCTCATGGGTCGACCACGCGGGTGAGTCTCATGAGGCAGAATTGGAGCTGGTCGCCAGCAAAGGTGACTTTGCCGAGTTTGGCAATTTGCCAGCGGTCGAGGTTGTCATTGAGTCCGAAGTCCTGCCCGATGGCGTGATCGTCTATCGCTTTTCGTCTTTCTTTAACCCGGTGCCGTTGATCAACGAAATGAAGAAGTTGATGGAGGAGCATCGCGACGCTAAGGGATTGGTTTTCGATGTTCGAGGAAATCGAGGCGGGATCGTCTTGATGGTTTGTGGACTCTGTAACTGGCTCACGGATGAAAAAGCCACGATCGGGATCATGAAATCCAGCCAATCCGAGCTGAAGTTACGACTCAATCCTCGAAAGCCCAAGTTCGATGGCAAAGTTGTCGTCTTAACGGATGAGCTCTCGATCAGCTCCGCCGAGATACTCGCCGGCGGTTTGCAGGACGCCGATTTGGCCACCGTGATCGGTTCGACTTCTGCGGGGCTCGTTTTGCCTTCCATTGTGACCCGGCTCCCCAACGGTGATCGCTTCCAATACGCCATCAGCGACTTTAAGACCGGCGAGGGACGTCGACTGGAGGGCGAAGGCGTCCAACCTGACATTGCGATCCAGCTCACGCGTGAGTCGCTGCACGAATTGGGTGATCCGGCGATGCAACGCGCCTTGCAGTGGATTGCCGAATGAACGCAGACGTCGATTTCGCTGGGAAGAAGCGCTTTTTCCCGTGAAAACCGGGGCCGCCCAATTTCGCGCGCCTGTTTCGCCTAGAATTCTTGCCGTGATTCGAGCCAAATGCTCAACCTTTTCTGTTCATTGTCAGTCACCTCAGTTGGAATCTTCAAAGCCATGAAGTCTTGCTTGCGATTGTTCTGTTTGCTGTCCGTCTGCCTCGCCGCTCCACTTGCGACTCAGGTGCGAGCTCAAGAAGCAACGTTGGATGCACCCGCCGCCACCGACTTGCCGGGTGCGAGGGAGATTTTTCAGAAGCACCTCGACGCGATCGGAGACTCCGCCGCGATTGCGAAAGTGAAGAATCAGAAGATGACGGGAAAGATCTCGATGCCGGCCATGGGCATCAACGGAACGTTGGAGATCATTCAGGTGAAACCGGACAAGATTGCAACCGTTATGGAAATGCCCCAGGTCGGAAAGACGACACAGGTCTTTGACGGTGAAGTCGGATGGATCGACAGCGCGATGATGGGCATGCAAATGATGACCGACGAGCAAATCGCCCAAACAAAGACTCAAATGGCGGTCGAGACCATGCAAGGATTCAAGGATACCTTCAAAAAAGCTCGTGTTGTCGCCAAGGCCGAGTTCGATGGTGCCATGGCCTATCAAATGGATGCAACGACGAAGACGGATACCGAGATGTCCATGTTTTTTGACGTGGAAACCGGTTTGATGCGTGGCATGAAGATGACTGCGGCAACACCGATGGGTGATATGCCGATGGAAATCATGATGCGAGACTACAAAGTGACGGGACCAATGAAGATGTCTCGCACAACCGTGATCAAGGCGGGCCCCACGGAGATGGTGATGACCATCGAAAGCGTCGATTTGGATGTTGACGTGCCCGAAGAGACCTTCCAACGTCCCGCTGACTTCTAGTTCACACTCGGGAAATATACTAACCCTAAGCATCAGCGAGGCGATTCCCGTAACTCGTCCAATCGCTTACGCTTCGGGTTCCGTTTGGGTGGAAGTTTCGTGCCGTCCAGCTATTGATCGCCCGTCCAGCTAAATCACATCGCGTAAAGACGTCAACGCGAGCGGTTCCTTTGTTGCGAATGGCTCGCCGTGTTTCTTTGCGATGAGATTCCCCCAGTGAGCGGATTCGATTTCGATTCGTTCGATCATCGTCGGCGGCTCGGTCGGACGGCCTGTGATCATCTGGCTTTCGTAAGCTTTCACCGATTCCATCTTCGTTTCAATCGTATCGCTGATGTCTACGATCCAGCTCGGATCAATGGCGAGTCGAAGGTGGACGCAGAAGTAGTAGTAGAGTCGCTCCGGGTGATAGCGTTCGCCCGGCATGTCTGTTTTGGACAGCTTGGCGTAGAACCTTGCGGCCTCGGTTAACTCCGTGGCGACAACGTGATCCGGGTGGGCGTCGTGAAAGTAGGGCGCAAAGATCCAGCGAGGCCGCAACATACGGAAGTAGCTTGCGATGTGCCGACGCGCCTCCAACGTGTGCTGCAGTTCGCGATTCACCAAGCCGGCATTGCCCCTCCACGTCACGTCTAAGATCTCGGTCGCACGGAGCGTCTCGGCTCTCCGCAGCGTTTCGTTGCCGTGCGGCGTCGGTTCTCCCGTGGTCAGATCCAGGATGCCGACTCGCATCCCCTGCTGTATCGACTTGGCAATCGTTCCGCCCATCCCGATTTCCGCATCATCCGGATGAGGTGCCATGACCAGGAAGTCGAGCGGTTCAATGGCGCCGATCTGGCTAGGTTCATCCGTGAAGATCGATGTCATCGCTGATAAATGGGTAGGTAGTGGAATCGCACAGAAAGCGAAAGGATTGCGAGCGACGTCGAATACACGAGCCCGACGTTGCGTTCTTCTCCATTGGGCGCCATCCAAGATCCGTCGCCGCGTTGATTCGGTAAAAGAATCGAAGAGACGATCTTCCGTGACTCCTCGGCGTGTTTGCCTCCGAATTGATACATGCCTTGTGCGTAGTAATAAAGGCCATAAAAGAGGTAGCGTTCATTTACTTTGGGCGGATGGGCGAGTAACCAATCTGCGGCGGCCGCAACTTCGTTCGCTTCGTACTTTCCGCACACCTGCATGGCCAGCAGTCCGGCGCCGGTCATCGCGAACGTCGGGCGAGCTTGTCCCGGCGTGTAGCTGAATCCTCCGGGTGACACACCGTCGTCTTTGCGTCGCCCGGTAAATGATCCCCTGAGATAGCTGAGCGAAGATTCGATGGCTTCGATCGGGACTTTCATTCCATCATTTTTCGCCGATCGTAACGCCATCAGTTGCCAGATCGAAACCGAAAGGTCGCTGTCGGTCGACCCCGGTGAATACCGCCACCCGCCTTGAAACTGGCGAGACTTGCGAACGGCCTGCGACGATAAAATGAGGCGAATCGCTGATTCGAGTCGCTCGTGAATGAGAATATTCTGTTCCTCGGTCGCACCCATCCCCATCATTTCGGTCAGCATCAGCGTCACGATGCCGTGACCGTACATTCGGGAGCCGTCGCGACTGCCGTAGTATCCCGCTTTCTCTTGGTTGTTCTCTTTCAACACGAAGTCGAGAGCCATCCGCATCGCACGTCCCCTTCGCCCGGGATCGGCCGGTTCGATTCCGATGGCGGCAAGCGCCATGATTGCGAGCGAAGTCAACGCCAACTCATGTCCTAGGTCGGTGATCGACCCCTTCGATCTCTGATTGCGAAGAAGGAACTCGGCGGCTCGGTCGCAGGCTTCATCGAGTCGATCGCGAACGTAGAGCGTGTCGAGCGAGACTTCTTCTTGAGCCCCACACATTCGCTGCAGCGTCGTGATCCCGGAAATCGCTCCCAGGCCAGTTGCCGCGGCGCGACGAATGCAACATCGTCTATTCGCAAGGTTGCTCATTCGTTCTTTTCCCCAGCGCGTCGTGCGATGGCTTTGAAGTAGGCTTCGATTTCATTCTTGTAGCCCCGCGGAAGTTGCACGGCGCGGCCTTGCGAATCATCTTCGGATGAGCGTTCGCGGAGATCACCCCATTGGGCATCGGTGATCGCTCCCCTAAGAAGTTCCAAGTCGTCTTTGCCACCGGGAGGTTCGCCCTGACCCGATTCCGTCGGGCCATTCGGTTGCGATGGTCCATCTTGTGGCTCTCCGCTTTGTGCCCGCTGGAGTTGACGCATTCTCTCACGAGCCGCTTGCTGTCGCATGGCTTCGAGCGCCTGCGCCAGCGTTGGCGAGGCCTCCAATGAACTTTGAGGCGATGGCTGTGACGATTGGCCTTGCGACTGAGGTGAGCCTGGCGAATCACCCTGGAAAGAATTGGGTGGAGCGGGGCTTTCAGATTGTTGTTGTGAATCCGTTTGCGACGATGGTTGCTGAGTACCCGCCTGCGTTTCCCCTGGCATCTGAGAACCCTGATCCGCCGATGAACGCTGCGGCTCACCTTGCGAAGAAGAAAGTTGACGATCAAGCTCGTCCAAGGTGCGAGCCTTCTGTTCCGCATCTTGTTGAGCGGATGGCGGTTGATTGGCCCCTTGTGAGTTCTCTCCATCGGAGTTCGGCGAACGCGTGGGATCCGAACTCATCGGAGGAGTCGAAGATTCTTGCTCGTTGGAAGGTGATTGCTCATCGGATGATCGGTCGTTGGAAGAAGCTTGGCCTTGGTTTGGGTCACCGCTTTGTGCTTGCGACTGTTGAGCTGCATTCGCTTCGTTTGATTTTGTTTGAGAAGACTCGCGCCCGAATTCCTTCGCAAGTTTATCTGCCTGTTCGGCGAGTGCTTCGGAAGCACTTTGAAGTGATTGCCCTGCTTCCGTACCGGCCGTCGGATTCTGGGCGGCTTCGGCCAAAGCGGATTCGGCTTTCTTTGTCTTTTCGCCCGCGTTCTCACGTGTTTCCTCGGCGGCCTGCGCGAGACGCCGCGCGGTGTCCGGACGATTCAAACGTTGCTCGTGACGCGAAGCCCGTTCTAATGACTCGGCAGCTTGTTCAACCTCTTCGTCGACTCGTTGCTGTTGTCCCTGCAAGTTTTGCGAAGACTCTTTGGAAGGCTGCAAGTCGTCGTTGGGATCGCCGTCATTTCGATTTGCGATTTGGTCCAGCTCTTCGGAGAGGGACTCCATTTGTTCGGCGACGCGATCGGTTGTCTTCTGTCCGAATTCTGCGGCCGGGTTCGGCTTCTCGAAAGGTTGAGTCCTATTCCGGTTGATCTCGGTGGCACGCCCATTGGCCTGCTGACGACGATCGCTTGCGAGTTGCTTCGTTTCTCGCGCCGCCTCCGACGTTCGCCGTGATTGTTGTTGGCGTTCTTGTTGGCGAACCGCGTCACGCTTGAGAGCACCATTGTCAGGATCCTTTTCCAGGCGGTCTTCAATCCGTTTGAGTGCTTGTTCGGACGAACGTTTGGTGCGGTCAGCAGATTGGATTCGATTGCCAGCGTCACGTTCGACTTTTTGCCAATCACGTCGTTGCTGATCAATCGACTTGAGTTCTTCGTTTCGAAGTTGGTTCTGCTCACGCTGCATGTCACGATCGGCTTGTTCCCGCTGCTTATCCTGTTTGTGAATCGGAGCATCACTCAGTTTGTCAAACTGATCCGAAAGCCGTTCGGCAGACTTTTTCGCGTCACGAAGTGCTTTGCCAAGCTCCTCGCTCGCTGCTTCAATCTCATCCATCGTAGCATCGCCATTGGCTTGACGTTGGGCCGTGTCGATGGCTTCTCTCAACTGTGTACGCAATTCTTCGACATCGCGACGGACCGCTTGCTGTTGCGGTTCCGAGCCTGAACGCTCCGCCGCTTTCATGACACTGGACAAAGTCCTGTCGCTGAGGGTCCTTGTTCTTTGAAGCATCTCGTCCAGCAGAGCTTTCTTCTGTCGTTTTTGCTCCGCAAAAGCTCGATCGTCGTTCTCAAGTCGACGCTGCATTTGATCCTCCTCTTCTGCGGCTTGACGGAGTGTGTTGGTGACATCGTCAACGACTTCCTCGGAGAGATCACTCAGCGATTCCTGCATCGGCTCGTTGGTCTTTAGTTCCTCTTCGAGCTGCTTGAGTAGCTCCCGCGGATCTTGGCGAGCCGTCTCTGCCATCGACTCGGCTTCGTCATACCGTTGGTCCAGCGAAGATGAGGACTCCATCTCTTGCTGCGCTTCGCGAAGTGCGTTGCGTGATTCGGAGACGTCTTCGCCACTTTCCATCGCGCGGAAGTGTTCGGCGGTTTTCTGAAGCCGCTCAGCGAGCTCATCGAGTGAGTCCTCCACCTGTTCGCTCGATGCTTCCCGATCGTCATCGTTTGTCGCTTCGGAAGCCTCTTCGACCGATTCAGTCACCTCACGTGTCGCTTCGGCGATTAACTCCGCAGCGGCGTCGGCATCACGAGCCCGCTCCCGTTGATCTTCGTCCAGGACGTCGGCCGTATTGGCTTCGTCGATCAATGACCGGATGGTCTCCAT
>JBCCOI010000397.1:0-7234 GCA_039025515.1 Planctomycetota bacterium | reverse complement strand
TACGTGTTACGGCAAAGCTTGCAAACCAACAATCCGTGCTCGCTGGAATCGTCCTTCCAACAGATGGAAACGCTGAAGATCTCGTTCGGATTAAACGAGAAGACTTTGTGGGCTTACGCGGACCAACTGGCCAAGCAAAAGCGTTGGACGGACACCATCCGGCCCTACAAGATCATTGCTGAGAAACAAGGGTCCTACGCTAATGATGCCTCCCTCCGGCTCGCCCAAGTTTACCTCAGGGTCGCGAAGAGACCCGATCTCGCGCTGCAGGCCCTTTCCAAAATCAACGATTCAGTCGGACACGGAACTTCGTCCCCACAAGTTTCGTCGGTTCGCAAGAAGCGAGACGAACTTGTCCATGCCGCGCAAGCTGCTGCCAGAAAGCAAGATTCGCTTAACGGCTGAAAAGCTACATCTCCGTGGATGCAATCGGCACATAGTCGTCCGTGATCGGAATGTCGTCTTTGGAGGTCGCGCGGTTGTCAAACAGGGTGAAAATGATGAACAACGCGACGAAGACGAACGACCCAACGAAGCAGAAAATGTTGAAGGGCTTGTCGTATGCAAGGTGCATGAAGAAGGCGCCGACCAAGAATGCCTTCACGGACGCGATTGCCATGACGACGATGATATCAAAACTGCCCAAGTCGAAGCTCGCCTGGGCAACGGTGATGATCGTCAACAACGTCAGCGCTCCGAACACGCCAAAAAGGAGCGGCAACGGTAGCGGGTGGGCGAAGTCGTAACCTTCTTTTGAACCTTCGTGTCCAGCCATCGGTAATTACTTGGGTTGTTTAATGAAGCGTCCGGCAGTTCGAAAAATCGCTACCGAATCAAATACATCAGCGGGAAGAGGTAAATCCAAATCAGGTCGACCAAGTGCCAATAAAGCCCGACGTAATCCACCGGCCCGAAATAGTTCTTATTGAAGTCGAGTCTGATCGCTCTGACCAATAACCAAATCAACACACCGATTCCGGCAAGGATGTGGATCGCGTGGACACCCGTCATGCAGTAATAGATGCTGAAAAAGATCCCCGCGCGACTCGGACGAAGCACGTCGTCTTCCACGCTCGCAATGGTTGCGTTTTCATCATCAGCAACATCGTATGTGATGGCACCGGTTGACATTTCTGCCTGTGCATTCCGCGCCGAAAGCTCGCTTTGCAAACCTGTATTGGTCGCGTCGGATGCCAATCGTTCGATGACGGCCAGATCTTCATCCTCATTGACCATGGACCCCGCCGGGGAAAGATCCGCAATCGCAGCAGACTCTTCCTCGTCCATCTGTTCTGAGTGCGCGTGCTCTGCATGCTCGTCTGAATTCGCGTGGTCCGTCCCTTCGCCGTCGTGCGAATCGTGGGCCGCAATGTGCGAATCGTCGTGGTGTTCTTCGCCGCCGCTCTCCAGAACAATCCCCAGTCCCACGCCTCCAAAGAACGACAACCCGACGAAGATCAGTGGCTTCGCGACCTCCGCCTGAAACGGAGCACCTCGCACCAAACTAAGCACGTACCAAATTGCTACGCCAATGGTTGCAACGGCAAAAGGGGCGCACAGATAGGTCAGATAGTTGGTATCTGCGTGCGGTGCGTCCGGGTGATACGTAAACATTCCGCCCGGGAGAAGCCCCATTTCCCATTTGTGCGAATACTCGATTGCCTTGACGCCTAGAAACATCGTCGCGCAACAGAGGGTGGTTGCGATGAGGCAAGCGAGCTTCTTGTGCTCTTCTAGCTGTGAACACCGGACGGCCCAAGCCATCGTGAGGGAACTGAAAAGCAGGATGCCCGTGTTGATGGCACCGAGCTTCGTGTTGAGAAACTCGCTGCAACCGACAAAAACCTCAGGGCGCCAAGCTCGGAAAATTGCATAAGCGCAAAACATGCCACTGAAGAACAGAACTTCGGTGACGAGGAAAAGCCACATCCCAAGCTTTCCGCTGTCAAATTGCTGCTCGGGGGTGTCGAAATGGTGAGCAAGGTATGACGGATGGTCATGATGGTCGTGGTCACCATGCCCCTGTTCACCGTCCCCGTGTTCGTCAACCGGGTCCGTTTCACTGACTTCGGTCGTTGCCATGTCCAAGGCCGTTCAAGTATGGGTAAATCTTCGAATGCTTGCCAAAGAATAGCAACTCGTCGCATCGTTCGTCATCCCGATGCGACGATTCGAACCAGAAATCGGCCTGCGACTTGTTGGGAATTATTCGCTCGCGTGGGCTGGAACGGCCTCAGGCTTCTCCGTCGGTACCACCTCACGCTTTGGCTCCACTTTGACATATCGGTCGGATTCAGCATCCCATTCGATGTTTCCGAATTCATAGGGATCACCGACAACGGGTGGACGATCAAAATTGTAGAACGGTGGCGGCGACGTGCAATTCCATTCCAGGGTTGCACCACCCCATGGGTTCGCGGGAGATTTCTTACCGCTGAGCAGCGACGCAAGCAGGACAAACAGGGCCGCGAACAGCCCGACACCGAGCAGCAATGCCCCGTACGTACTCAACTGATGCAGGGCCTGGAACTCGGGATCGTACGTCGCATAACGCCTCGGCATGCCTCGGCTACCCAAAACAAACTGGGGCAGGAAGGTCATGTTGAAGCCAATGAAAATCAAGGTCGCCGAGATGATTCCGCCGGCTTCGCTGTACAACTTCCCGACCATCTTGGGCCACCAGTGAAACACACCTCCCAGGAACGCGACCAGCGTCCCGCCCACCATCACATAGTGGAAGTGGGCGACGACGAAGTAGGTGTCGTGTAGATGCAAGTCGGTTGCGAGCGTTCCCAGGTGCAGACCGGTGAGCCCACCGATCGTGAAAAGAAAAATGAAGCTGATGGCGTACACCATCGGGGTGGTCAGGGAAATCGAGCCCTTGTACATCGTCGCGAGCCAGTTGAAGACCTTGATCGCCGATGGTACGGACACCGTAAAGGTCAACGCACTGAAAATGATCGTCGTCATCGGGCTCATACCGCTCGTAAACATGTGGTGTCCCCACACCAGGAAGCCGAGCAATGCGATCGCGATGGACGAGTAAGCGATAAAGCGGTAGCCGAAAATTCGCTTGTGGCTGTGAACGCTAATCAATTCACTGATCACGCCAAACGCCGGAAGAATCATGATGTAGACGGCAGGGTGGCTGTAGAACCAGAAGAAGTGCTGGAAGGTCACGGGATCGCCGTTGTACTCCGGATCAAAAATCCCGATTTTCAACGTCCGCTCCGCGATCAAAAGCAGCAGCGTGATACCAAGTACCGGCGTGGCCAAGACCTGGATAATGCTGGTAGCGTACGTCGCCCAAAGGAACAACGGCATGCGGAACCAGGACATTCCCGGCGGCCTCATCGTGTTAATGGTCACGATGAAGTTCAAGCCGGTGAAGATGGAACTGAAACCGAGAATGAACGCGCCGGTTGTCGCCAAAATCACCGATGAATCGGTGGTCGTGCTGTAAGGGGTGTAGAAAGTCCATCCCGTATCCAACCCGCTGGCTAGCAGCGCCATCACGAAGAAGATCGCACCCGCGACCCACAGGTAAAAGCTGCTGAGGTTGAGCCTGGGGAACGCAACATCTTTCGCACCCAACATGACGGGCACAAGGAAGTTGCCCAGTGCTGCGGGAATACTGGGAATGATAAACAGGAAAACCATGATCGCACCGTGCAGCGTGAACACCTGGTTGTAGATGTCATTCGCCGGTTTATCCGGGGCGAGCCACTTGAAAAACGAGTTGTTGAACAACCAGCCATCTGGTGCGAACAGATGGAGACGGATTCCGATCGCCAGCAGACCGGCAACCAGGAACGCAAGGGAAACACCCACCAGATACATCAAGCCGATACGCTTGTGATCCAGGGTGAACATCCAACTCAGGATGCCCTTGGAGTTCGTCAGGTAGTTTTCGCTCTTCGTTGGGTAGCCGGGATCACTGACTTCGTAACCCTCGGGAACAGCACTCGCCGACATCGCTCACCTCGTTTCAACAAAATCTGGCAGGAGCCAGGATCAACTCTTCGATTATTTTCTACCGAATGGCCTCTCGCGTTCCATTCTACTCCGCAATACCCGCTGCGGCCGGCGGATCATCACTTTCCGAAGACTCACCTAACGACTTGATGAACTCCACCAAGCTGTAGATATCGTCGTCGCTTAACTGGCCTTTGTAACTCGGCATTACTGGCTGGTAGCCGGCCGCAATTTTGGCTTTCGGGTACAGGATCGACTCACGAATGTAGTTCTCGTCAATCTTGGCTGATTCGCCGCTGGCGAACTGACGGACCGTTCCGTATGCACCCTGGTAACTGGGACCAACCATCTTGCTTCCATCTAGCGAATGGCAGCTTTTGCATCCGCGACGCTCATAGAGCTTCTGGCCGTAAGTAACGGGATCCTCGTCACCTCGCGTACTGTACTTCTTGATCCAAGCGTCAAGCTCTTCAATGGTTTCGTGTACAACGACAACTGTCTGCATCTGCGAGTGGTTTGTACCGCAATATTCTGTGCAGTAGAGGTCGTAAAACGCGTAGCCGTCCGGCGTGCACTGCCTGCCGTCGTAGTCCCACGAAGCTCCAGTCTTCTTATCCTCTTCCGCTAACTTGTCGCACTCTTCCTGCGACAGGACGCGTTCACTTGCATCGGTCGCCTTGAACCACATGTAGTTGTAACGGCCCGGAACGATATCTTTTTTGACTCGAAACGCTGGTATGTACAGACTGTGAATGACGTCCTTACTAGTCATCGTCAGCTTGGTGGGCTCCCCTTTGACGACGTGGAGCTCGGGATGGATCACACCTCGCCCGTAGTCCATGCCCCAACCCCACTTATAGGAGTCAACGCCGATTTCATAAGCACCCTCGGGGATCGTACGATGTGCCAGGTAGCCAACCGCTCCGTAATAAAACATCACAACGAGCAGGAAGGCGGGACCGATTGACCACACCAGTTCTACCGCGGTGTTGTGATCCGTTTGGCTGTCCGCTTTCTTCCCTTTCGCTTTCTTGTACTTCCAGGCAAAGCCAAACAATGCGACGGAAATTCCGACAAAGAAGACGAAGGCGATCACGCTGATCATGTAAAAAATCCAATCGGACTCGCCGGAGAATGACGAGGCCGACCTGGGAAAGAAGTCCAGGCTTCCTTCCGTGTAATCAGCGATCAGGCTAAGTGGTTCTAACATCATAAAACTTCGAGTTACTGTTCAAGCAGTTTCCGGCTGCTCCGGAATGTTGTTGTTCGAAAGATCGCCCGCGTCGGATCGACCCTCTCCCTCTACGGACGAACTATTCGGGGATCCCTTCCGTCCGATCCAGTAGGGAAGCAGTGTTGCCATCATCAACCCAATGAATCCCAGCCCGCACAGCCGCATTATTCGCCATGCGTGCGGAGTGTATGAATTCGAACTTGGATCGTAGCTGTAGCACCAGAGGATGAACTGATCGACGGCACTCCCAACCTTGCCGTCACCGGCCTCGACGAGAGCAAGTTTCAACTGCTCGGGAGGAAAGTCGATCGAAAGTGAATAGCGCGAAATCACGCCGTCCGGCGAGACAAAAGCAAGCATCGCCGGATGGTTGTATTGCTTAATGGTCCGGTCGTACCGATATCGAAAACCAACCACGTCCGTCAACTTTGTGATGATCGGTTGTTTGGCTGTCGCAAAGATCCAGCCCTTGTCGGCGTAGTTTTGATTCTTCAAGTCATCGAGATAGCGAGCCTTGGTCTCCGCAGCCTTCCGGGTCGATTCTTTCGGATCAATGCTGACCGTGAGGATTTGGAAGTCTTGACCGATCTTCAGATCCAACTCACTGAGCGATTTGACAAGCCCGTTCAGCTGAACGCTGCAGAGCATCGGACAATCGCTGTAGTTAAGCGTCAGAATCGTGGGCAACCGTCCGTTGAAGATGTAGCCCGTCTCGATCCGCTTCCCGGTGGAATCCGTCAACGGCAGACCGCTCGGGATCCTCTCACCAAGTTTCTGGTCGACGGTGACGCCTTGTGCCTCCCGCGGCAGACCGTCATTGAGCGTGACTCCCGCGCCCTGCCTGGCCTGGTTTTGGCCCGAGGCAACACTGCCAAACAATGACGCAATGGCCACGCATCCGATCGTGCGGATGATGGCTCTGCGGTTTGTTCGGCTCGGTGCGTTGCTACTAGACGTCATCGTTGTCTGAAGTGTCTGCCTTGCTTTGTTCCTCGATCAGCAGGTCCATCGCTTGATCGATCGGAATGACCACGTTCGCCGTTAGTGGGTCGGCCCCGTATCGCTCGATCTCCTCCGACTGCGTGGCCAGGATACGATTTTGACGCGTGTACTTACTCTCCGCCTGAAGTCGACCCTGGTAACTATCCACCAACAGGTAGTACACATATTGAACCGCAAGGATTGTGACGAGGGTCACGACCACCGAGCCGATTCCGATGATGAATATTTGTCGCGTGTCTAGATCGTCGTATTTTGCCATTTGTTCGTCTTGTCGTTGACAGCGTCAGGCCGCTACGCCCTGGCATTGAAAGGAGTGAATTCTGCTGCCTCTAGAAATTCTCAAACCGGATCGATTCCTGGAGTCGGGGATCCCTCACCGGGACTAGGCGATTTCCGCTCGCAACGCGAAGCGCCAACCCTACCGTGAGCGCCGCCAGTCCTCCCACGCAGAGGATGGTCGCCGCAATTCCCATCACCCCACCGAAATCAGGGTAGATGCCATGTTCCAACTCGCGGGCCTCCGGCATGACGATCCAGTAGACGTCAAGGAAATGCAATACGAGAAGATACGACGCCCAAAAAGCCATCCATCCTGGTCGCCGTCTGAAATATCGACTCATCGTGCCGAAGAAGGGAACGAGCCAGTGGAAAAAAATCAGCGCAACCGACATCGCTCCGAATCCGGTGTGCTGACGCACGTAAAACCACTCGGTCTCTTCCGGAATGTTGCCGTACCAAATCAGCAGATACTGACTGAACGCGATGTAGGTCCAGAAAACCGTGAACCCAAACATGTACTTCCCGAGGTCGTGGTAGTGTTCTGTCGTGACCTCATCCTTCATTGCCCCGTTCCGTTGGCAAACATACGTGAAAATCGTGATTAGGCAGTGGGCAGACAGAATGCCGCCTGCGAAGAGGTAGACGCCGAACATGGTAGAAAACCACATCGGAGCGAGACTCATCCCCCAGTCGAATGCCGCGAACGAAAGGCTGAGTGCGAACAACATTACGGACGGCCCGGAC
>JBCCOI010000396.1:0-7238 GCA_039025515.1 Planctomycetota bacterium | reverse complement strand
ATTCGTTTGGACGATCTTGACGCGGGCGTGTACTTCATCGGCGTCAGCGCTCAGGGCAACGACACTTATGATCCGGTGATCCCCGGGACCGGTTTCGGTGGTTTGACGGAAGGTACGTACGAGTTGCGTGTCGACTTCACACCATCGGCAACGGCGACGCTGAGCGATACCGATGGCATCGCACTCGATGGCGATGCGGATGGTCGTCCCGGAGGCGAATTCAACTTCTGGTTCAAGCCAGCCGACGCGAACAGCGAAGTTCTTTACGTCGACAAGGGCGACGGCTTCTTGAACAATCCATCCAATCCGTTGCCCAGCGGCGGGTCGGACTTGGCGTTCGTCGACGCGTTCCGTGCCCGCGGGTCCAGCATGGGCACCATTGGTAATCCGTACTCGGAAATCGATCGGGCGCTCGCGGATGCGAGTCGTCTCTCACAAATCCGGCAACAATCGCTGCTCGGTGAGTTTGCAGAACTGAATGCATTACGGACCTCCGATCCGCAGGCAGCCGCGACCATCGAAAACTACTTGGCGACGCTCGATGTCACCATTCGAATCGTCGGAAACGGCGGCCTTGACCGCGACGTGTCCACAGCGGCGGACAATTTCAGTTACCAAATCGGATTCGACGGTGTCGGATTCCCGCTGGAAGACGGCACAACGATGGAGCTACCGGCTGACGTCCAGCTGGTGATCGATTCGGGTGCCATCCTGAAGTTTTCGCGAGCACGAATTGGCGTCGGTAGCGTCGCGCCGACGGTCGACATCAGCGGTTCCAATCTGCAGGTGCTTGGAACGCCCACGCTCATCAACAGCGGTGGCTTGCCCGCACGCGATGCGACGGGCGCCATCATCCCCGGCAGTGTGTTCTTTACCAGTATCAACGACAGCACCGTGGGCATTGGGAATCAGCTGAACAACGCTGACCCACAACCCGGTGACTGGGGCGGGATCGATTTCTTCGGCGAACTCGACGCTGCCGATGAATTGCGGACGGATCTTGAGCGTGAAGGCATCTTCCTGAACCACATTCAGTACGCCGACCTTCGCTTTGGCGGCGGTGCGGTCACCGTGGGTGGCAACCCAATTGCGATTTCGCCGATCGAGCTTTCGACGACACGTGCGACCGTCATCAATTCTTCGATTTCGCAGAGCGCCGACGCCGCGATTTCGGCGACGCCGGACACGTTCCGCGAAGATCGTTTCACCGACTTCTTTTCGCAAGACGGTCAGCGGTTCACACCCGATTACGATCGCGTCGGACCGGAGATTCACGGCAACACAATTGTCGACAACAGCATCAACGGCTTGTTCGTTCGAATCCAGACTCGTTCCGGCGAATTCCTACGACCGCTGACGACTGCGGCACGATTTGATGATACCGACATCACCCACGTGCTGACTGAAAACTTGGTGATTGAGGCGACGCCCGGTGGAAACATCGTGCAGTCGGAAGCACCTTCGACGATTGTCGTTCGTGGCAACACGACCTTGGGTCAGGGCTCGGTCCCCGCCGGAACCTACGTCTACCGAATTGCAAATGTCGACTCCTCCGGCCTGGAATCGGCGCCGAGTGCAGACACGGTTCCGTTCACTTTGGCGGGTACCGGTTCGGTAACGCTGCGTCAGTTGCCAACGGCTTTGCCTGGTAGTGCCACCGTTGGGCGGCGGTTGTATCGCGCCGAAGTGGTCAACGGTACGGCCGGTACGTTCCGTTTGGTTGCGACCTTGAATGCAACAACCACCACGTTTACGGACCGATTGAGCGACACCGAATTTCAACTGCGACCGGTTCTGCAAGACAACGCCAGCCCGGTTCGAGCGAGACTGGACGCAAGCCTTACGATCGATCCGTCAACGATCGTCAAACTCGATGCGGCAAGAATCGAAGCTCGCTTCGGAGCCAACCTGCTCGCCGAAGGTCTGCCCGGCAATCCGGTCGTCTTCACCAGCTTGGAAGATCAGCGTTACGGCCGTGGAGGCACTTTCGATACGAACAATCGCGGAAACGTTGTTGGTCTGAGCCCCGGTGATTGGGGCGGCATCTATGTCGGACAGGGCGGATTCGCAAGCTTGGACAATGTCGTCGTTGCTGGCGGTGGCGGTGCGACGCGAGTGGAAGGCGGGTTCGCCTCCTTCAACGCGATCGAAGTTCATCAGGGTGATCTTCGACTCACGAATAGCCGCCTGGAACATAACGCCGACGGTCGCGGTACGCCCAACGGAACACGAGTCGGGCGTCTCGACAATGCTCCTGGTGCCCTGGTGGTTCGCGCCGCCCAACCGATCGTCATCAACAATGACTTTATCGACAATGAGACCGTCGCGATCAGCGTGGATCTCAATTCGTTGAACTCGTTCCAAGTCGAAGACTACGGCCGATCGACGGGCGTGATTGAGCGTTTCGGCGATGAGGAAAGCGAAGCCGAGTTTGTCGCCAACTACGGTCCCTTCGTCCAAGACAACACGCTCACGCGAAACTTGATCAACGGCATGCAAGTCCGCGGCGGAACGCTCGCGACCGAAGGCGTGTGGGACGACGTCGATATCGTTCACGTCGTCACGGAATCGATCGACATTCCCAACAAACACATTTTCGGCGGGCTTCGTCTGCTTTCGGACGCACGCGGTTCGCTGATCGTGAAGTTCGAAACGATCAATGAGGACAACCCTGCCGGGATCGTCGTGGGTGGTGACTTGCTGTCCGCAGAAGATCAGTTCGTCGACATTCCTGACCGGATCGGCGGATCGCTTCAACTGCTCGGCCATCCAGATTTTCCGGTCGTGTTGACCGGCCTGAACGACAGCTTCGTGGGAGCCGGTTTTGATATCGACGGACTTCCTCAAGTCGGCACGGATCCATCGTCTCTACCGACCGCGTCGCTTCCCACCGGACCGGAGGTCAACCTCGGCACGACGATCGACAACGATGTCGATGACTCGATTACGGGATCTTTCGGCGCGACCATCGGCGACGCGAACGATGTTTTCGCCAGTGATGTAACGGTCGTCGATGCCGTCACCGGGCAACAGCTTTTAAACCAGAACTACATCTTCCGTTACTCGACGTTCTTGACGGCGAACGGAGCGACAGTCGCACTCGCCGATACAACGGTGACACAGCCGGCGACGTTGGTCGCGGATGACCGTGTTGAAAGTCGCGGAACGTATGACGGTCCGAACGGTACCGTCAACTGGATCGCAACCAGCTTCTTCGTCGATGGCGTTGCGACGTTGTTTTCGACGCTGGATCTGGAGTCCAACACGGCGCTCGGACAGATCGACATCGTCAGCTACCTGGATGAGGACATCAACGCAGTCAACGATGACCTTCTCTACACGGTTGGAACGCCCGGACAGGCGGACTTCCGCGTGTTCACCGTTGACGGACCACTGCGGGTTGGGTTCTCGCACGGCGGCTTCTACTTCAATGACGGCGTCAATCAGTCCAACGCCGTCTATCAGGGTTGGGCTGCGGATAAGTTCATTGACCTGCAACTACAAATCGAAGCGGCAACGCAGACTTACTCGATCCCGGGCGTGATTGACCTAGTCGACCTGCCGCCGGGCGCCGATCCCGTTTTCGGCCAGGTTTTCGGCCCGAATGATGTGACGACCGCCCATGCGTGGCGGACCAACAACACGGCTCTCAACGCCAGGGTCACCAGCTTCCTCGAATTGCTATCCAGCGATCCTTCGAACTTCGTCGCCCAGACGCTTGCTCCGCAAGGGGTTTGGGATGGCGTGACGATCCGTGAAGGTGCGGATGATCGCAACGTTGCTGCCGCAGCGGAAACCGAACCCGTTCGTACAACGGTCTTTGACGCAAACGACCAGCCCGGCCAAGCACAGTTCTTGGGCGAACTGGCTCCGAACGAGCAATCGAGCGATGAAAACCGGCGGCTCGGATTCGTCGTCGACGGTGCGATTTCAACGCGTGATGACATCGACGTCTACTCGTTCGTAGCGGAAGCCAACACGGAAGTCTGGCTCGACATCGACCGCACGAGCAACTCGCTCGACACCGTGATCGAACTGATCGACATCAACGGTGTGATCCTCGCCTCCTCCAATGATTCGCTTGCCGCAGAAATTGACGTCGACACCGGCATCTTTGTGTCGAATCGTATTGACCCCGATGCCGCTCAAGCATTGACGGTCAACGAACTTCGCGTCGGCACGCAGCAGATTTCGATTGATAGTGCGATTCAGTCGGCCACGTCGGGCAACCTGACATTCGGTGTTGAAGGGACAACGACAACCGTTAACGTTGCCGTTGCTGATTTCAATGCGGATCCGGCCGGCTCGATTGCGAACGCTCTGAATTCGGCGTTCCAAAACGAGTTGGGCTTCGTCAACACCCGTCTGCTGGCACGCGGTGCGACGGACGATTTTGTGATCGAGGTCGGGTTCGATCCAGCAGTCTTTGCGTCCACTCCGCCGCCAAACCTGACGGGAACGTCGAACCCGGTGTTCCCGCCGATCGCTGCGCTCACGATCGAGTCGATCATTCCGACTTCGGTCCTTCAAGACGCATACTCGTCGAACGCGAAAGATGCCGGCATGCGAATCCGCCTGCCTGGTGAAATTGGAACGCGTAACACCTACCACGTTCGAGTCCGAAGTAGCAACACACCGGATCCCTCCGACTTCGCAACGCTGACGGATCCGGCACTGGTGGACCGAGGCCTGACGCTTGGTCGTTACCAAATGCAGATCCGGCTCGGCGAAACGGATGAGAGCCCCGGTACACAGATTCGCTTCGCCGACGTACGGTTCGCCACGACCGCGGTTCAAGTCATCGGCCAACCACTGCACTCTCCGCTGCTTGGTGAAGAAGGCGAGACCACCGCTGAAAACGGTACGGCATCGCTCGCACAACGACTGGGTTTCTACGGCGAAGATGCTGACGCCCAAGCAAACGCAGATCCGCTTCAGAGTGATCGACTCGCGAAGAGCATTGCGGGTACCATCACGGAGGCGACGGACGTCGACTTCTATCAGTTCGAAGTCTCCTACGAAGACGTTCCGCGCGACGGAGCTCCGCTGTTACTGTCCACCGTCATCGACCTCGATTACGCTTCGAACTTTGCCCGAAGCGACATGGCCATCTATTTGTTCGATGGCGCCGGAAACCTGATCTACACGGCAACGGATAGCAACGTCGCCGGCGACTTGCCGACTTCGCAGTCCGGCAATAGTTCGGAAGATCTTAGCCGCGGTAGTGCGGGCAGTACCGACCCGTTCCTCGGATCGGTTGAGCTTGATGAAGGAACTTATTTCCTCGCCGTGTCGAACCAAACTCAGGTTCCACTGTCGATGGATCAGTTCTTCAACCCGGCCAGTAACAACCCACTGGTTCGCTTGCAGCCCATCGCCGCCACCGATCGCATCGCGGTTGACAATGCCAATAACGGCGTGTTGTTCGATACATCCTCCATCGTTCCCTATTCGCTCGATGATGTCGTCCTCTACGTGAACACGCCGACCGGGCTTCACGTCGTCAATCCACTGACCGGCGAGAACTACGGACAAATCGGTAACTTTGGCGGGGAAGACATTTATGACGTCGCCTTCCGCAGCAACGGCGAACTATTCGGCTACACGGGTTTTGCCGATCGCCAACGAAGCGACCAAAACTGGTTCTATGTGCAAATTGACACGGGCGATGCATCGCTCGATCAGATCAGTGCCGGAGCCGGCATCACGACATTCGGCGACTTGGTCGCGGAAGTCGATTCGCCTCAGATTCTCGATTTCGTTGTCAACGAAGGTCTGTTCGTCGAGGCCGTTACCATTCGTGAGTACAAGGACGTCGAGCGAGGGCTCTTCGTCGGAAATCGAAACCCAGGTTTCGCGGCCGGACTGCAGTACACGCAGAACGTTCTTTACGAGTTCTCTCCGGAAACCGGCTTGGCGACCGGTCCAGACTTTAACCTGTTCGTCAGCAATAGTGGTGCCGGTACGCTGCCGCGTGAAATCGGGCGCATCGACACCGCGCCTCCGGCAAATCCGCTATCCACTCAGCTTGGTGTGACGGACGTACTCGAGTTCACATCTCCGGGTATTCAGAGTCAGCGGATCTTCGATGGCGATGCATTCACACTGACGGCGGGCATGGACACGACCGTCTTCGAGTTCGACTTCGGCGGCGATGTCCTGATCACCGGAGCGCCCATCTTGGATGGCGACACGTTGGTCATCGGCGGGACGACGTTCGAATTCGACACCGGTGCCCGCCTGATGATCGAGGAAGTCGATGCGAACGGCGGTCTTGACGTCGGGCAATCGGTAACCGTCCAGAGTCCGTCGGGCGGATTCCAACGGTTTGAATTTGTCGACCAGGGAGGCACTCCGAACTTCGGCGGCGTACCGATCACGATCCGTTTGAGCGATGGTCAAGCAAGATCACCGGAAGCGATTGCGAACGACCTCGCACTCGCGATCCAGCGCGAATTGCCGGACACACTGGCGAGCGTGCTTGGCGATGAAATCAATTTCCAAAACGGCACGACCTTCCAAACGTTCGGAGCCGGCGTCAACTCGGTCGGCAACGACGGAGTCGCCTTTGGAAACATCGCAATCGACATTGACGAGACGTCGTCCAGCGAAGAGGTACTCACGGCGATCGTTGATGCGTTGACCAATGAAGGCATTCCGGTCACCACCAGCGGACTTTCGTTTAATGTTCCCGGTGCCGCCTCGGTCGCTGTGAATTCGCAGGGCTTGGTCGGCGGTGGAGCGGCGGGCGTTACCGTCGGTCGCACACCGATCATTCTCGAACTGGACGATTCGGCGATCGAAGTCGCCGACAAAATCGCTCTGGCGATCAACAACCTGGGCGGCTCCGCCACGGCAACGGCACTCAATCGCAGTGTCGCGATCGGAGGAGGATTTATCACCAGCGTCAGTGGCAACCTGGTTGCCGGTGGTGTGCCCAACGGCGGAACGATCACGGGTGCCGAGTTCGTCGGCAATGATCTGTACGCGATTAGCGACAACGGCAGCCTTTTCCGAGTTACCGATGGTGAATTGACGGCCGGTTCGAACCAGTTCGTCAACGGCGCGAGAACCATCGGTTCTTACGTCACGACCGCAACTGACCTGCTGCGTCTCAACGAAGACTTTACCGGTCTGCGTGCCGGCCCGAACAGCGTCAGTGGTGGCGCGTACGCTAACGTGTTGTTCGGCATTACGTCCAGCGGCAACATCTATGCGTTCAACACGGCCGGAGAATT